>JBEKSB010000295.1:0-4270 GCA_049517455.1 Xanthobacteraceae bacterium | reverse complement strand
GCGCGGCCAAGCTCGAACCATATCCGCCGCGGCGCATCGTGTGCCTCGGCGGCGGTTTTGCAGGCCTTCATCGCGGCGGGGATGTCGGGTTCCGCAATATCGTAGCTGCCCTTGATGTTCGCCCGTGCCGCGATGTTGACGCCGTCGGCCATCAGGTCGCCATCGCTTTCCTCGACGACATCGCCGAGATGGATGCTGCAGCGGAATTCGATGCGGCGCTCCGGCGGCACGCCGGCATTGCGTTCGACCATGCCGTTCTGAATCTCGATGGCGCAGCGCACGGCGTCGACCACGCTGCGGAATTCGACTAGGATGCCGTCGCCGGTGCGCTTGATCACCTTGCCGCGGTGGACGTCGATGGTGGGATCGATCAAATCGCTGCGCAGCGTGCGCAGCCGCGCCAGCGTGCGATCCTCGTCGGCGCCGGCGAGACGGCTGAAGCCTACGACATCGGCGGCCAGAATGGCGGCAAGTTTGCGCGTCTCGGTCATCGACCCTGCAAGTCTCGTTTTGCGCTGAAGCGCGAAGCGAAGGCTTCGCTACTTGTTCATAGCATCCCCGCCGCGGCCACACAAAAGGAGCAGACGGCGATCGTGCCGAGATTAACAGCAGCCAACAGACACGTTCAGAATTCCTACAGGCCAGATGGCGGAGCATGTGGCCGGGTGGCGATATGCAGGCAGAGAACAACAAGGAGAACTTGCTATGGCTAGCCTTCGAATTCCTGCTTTAGCTCTCGCGGCCGTCCTCGGTACCGGCGTTATCGTCGGTACTGCCGGTGCGGCATCGGCCATGCCGGTGAACCAACTGGCTCCGGCCGCCAAGCAAATAACCGAAGGTGTGCAGGCCGTGCGCTGGGTGTGCGGACCCTACCGATGCTGGTGGCGGCCCGGTCCCCACTGGCATGGCCCGTATTGGGGCTGGCATCGGCATTACTGGGGCGGCTGGGGCTGGCACCACTGGGGCTGGCGTCACCACTATTGGCACCGCCACTATTGGTGATCTTATGCGGGAGGTGACGACGCGTTATCTGCCGTGGGAAAAAGCGGCCCCGGCCGGAGATTCCGACCGCGGGCCGCTTCGGTCGATTGCTGCTGCGTTGCGTTCACGCGGCAGTCGCGCCGCAGTGACCCGCCCAAGCCCGGCTAATCCAATTTCCCCAATATCGAAATATCCGAGCCGTCGCGATACGCCGGGTGTTTCCAGCCGTCCTCGTCGTAGTCGGCCATGCATCGCTCGACCAGCGCTTCCATTTCCTTGAGCGCGCCGTTGCCTTGCGCCTGCTGCAGCTGGAAAACCCGGATCAGCTCGTGGCTGCCGGAATAGTTCATCTCATACAGCTCATGCCGGGCGCCGAACTCGGTGCCGATGGCGTCCCATAGGAGCTTCATGATCTTGATGCGCTCCTTGTAGTCGATGCCGTTCGAGCCGCGCACATACTTCGCCAGATATTTGTCGACATCCGGGTTCTTGAAGTCGCGCGCGTGCGAGGGCAGGTAGATCAGCCCGGACGCGATCACCTTTTCGACGATGTTGCGCACCGCCGGGTAAGCTTCGGTCATGAACAAACGGTAGGTGGCCGAGCCGCGCGCGTTGGGCAGCACCGCGCCGTTGACCCACGGCTCGGGATTGTAGGCCATGGCGTCGGTCAGCGACCAGAACAGATTGCGCCAGCCGATCACTTCGCCGATCTGCGCCTGCACGCCGCGGAACGACTCGACGCCGGTCGTGCGCGCGGCCTTGAAGAGAAGGCCGGCGATGAAATCGAGCTTCACCGCCAGCCGCGTGCAACCCTGCAAGGTGAAGCCGTTGAAAAACCCGGACTTCGCGTAAAAATTCTTCAAGCGCTCGATGTCGCGATGAATCATCACGTTCTCCCAGGGGATGAACGCGTTATCGAAAACAAAGATCGCGTCGTTTTCGTCGAAGCGCGACGTCAGCGGATAATCCCATGGTGAACCGGTCGCCGCGGCGGCGAGCTCGTAGGACGGCCGGCAAATCAGCTTGATGCCGGGCGTGTTCATCGGCGCGATGAACATCACCACCATGGCCGGGTCGGTGATTTCCTGGCCCATATTCTGACCGAGGAAATTATATTGCGTCAGCGCGGAGTTGGTGGCGACGACCTTGGCGCCGGAGACGTAGATGCCGGCGTCGGTCTCTTTCTGAATGGTGATGTAGACGTCTTTGACTTGCTCGACCGGCTTGTTGCGGTCGATCGGCGGATTGACCAGCGCGTGATTGAGAAACAGCACCGCCTCCTGGCCGCGCTTGTGCCAGGCCCGCGCGTTGTCGGCGAACTTGCCGTAATACTCGGCATTGGCGCCCAGCGTGTTCAGGAACGCGGCCTTGTAGTCGGGGCTCCGCCCCAGCCAGCCATAGGTGATGCGCGCCCAAGCCGCGATCGCGTCGCGCTGCGCCACGACCTCCGCGGCCGAATGCGCCACCTTGAAGAATTTGTGGGTGTAGCCGCCCGAGCCGGTGTCGGTCGGCGCAGTGAGGACGTCTTTGGTCTCCTTTGCGTGCAGGGCGTCGTAGAGCAGCGCCACCGAAGCCGCGGAATTGCGGAATGCCGGATGCGTGGTGACGTCCTTGACGCGCTCGCCATAGATGTAGACTTCGCGGCCATCGCGTAGCGACTCCAGGAATTCCGCCCCGGTAAAAGGGCGTTTTTTGCCTGCAATGATTGCTTCGGGATGCTCCGGCATCGCGTACTCCGTTTTCTTGCCTTGCACCATACTCAACCCTGTCGCTGGCGCCAGACCGCCCACGGCGTGAGCGCGCCGACAAGCGCCGCGCCGGCTGCGTTTGTGCCGGCGCAATCTCCACGCTCAAGCCGCACCGATGATCACCAGAGTTGCTTGGTCGCGAGCTTGGCACCCTCCGACAAGGTGGCAAGCTTCGCCCATGCGAGCTGTGGGTGCACGCGGCCGCCGAGACCGCAGTCGGTGCCGGCAATGACGTTTTCGCGGCCGACGACTTCGGCAAAGCGAATAATCCGATCCGCAACAAGCTCGGGATGCTCCACAACGTTGGTGGCGTGACTGACGACACCCGGGATCAGAAGCCTGCCGTCCGGAAGCTTCGTGTCCTTCCACACCTTCCACTCGTGCTCGTGTCGCGTATTGCCGGCCTCCACCGAGTAGGCCTGCGCCTTCACCTTGATCAACAGGTCCGCCACGTCCTTCAGCGGGACGTCGCCGCTATGCGGCCCGTGCCAGCTGCCCCAGCAGATGTGGAAGCGAACACGGTCCTGCGGAATTCCATGCAAAGCGTGGTTCACCGCCTCCACCTGGAACGCGGCCCATTTCCGATAGCCGGCCATATCGTCATTGAGCGAGAACCACCAATCGTAGATGTCGACCAGGGCGGGATCGTCGATCTGCAGGATGAAGCCGGCGTCGACGATGGCCTTGTATTCTTTGCCGATTGCCTCTGCCAACGCCCAAGTATAGTCCTCCCGGCTTTTGTAGTGCTCGTTCGGCAGGATTTGCAGCGTCGCCGGCGACACCGCCGTCACGAAAGCCTCTTCGACCTGTGCGCCGCCAAGCGCCGATGCCAGGTCCTTAAGGTCGCGCTGAATCGCTGTATGACCGGTGTATTTGACCGGGCCGGTGCAGGTGAGCCCGAACATGCGCGAACTGCTGCTGCCGGCCTGGGCGTTTCCCATGCCGCCGTCCTCGGCGTAGAACTCGGCGAATTCCTTGCGTTCTTTGCTGCCGAACGTCCACGCCGCGCGGCCCTTGTTGGCCTGCTCCTGTCTCAGCTCGAATCCCGCCAGGCGGTCGTAGACGTAGGACCACCACGCTCCGAAATCGACGGCTCTGCGCATAGCCTTGCCGAATTCGCCATCATTGACGATGTCGATGCCGAAGTCGGCCTGCCGGCGGACCACATCCGCAATCGCCGATCGCAACCGGGGCTGAAGTTGGCTGTGGGGCGCATTGTCCTTGTAGAGCTCGACCAGGTCTTTCGGCCGCGGCAAGCTGCCGGCATGCGTGGTTAGAATTCGATCGACGCTTCGTTTCATGTTCTTTCCTCCCTTTCAGGCGATTAACGCCAAAGCTCGCTGGTCGCGAGCTTCGCACCGTCTGCCAACGCTGCAAGCTTCGCCCAGGCGACTTGCGGATGGATTCGGCCTCCCAGACCGCAATCGGTGCCCGCAATCACATTTTCACGTCCGACGATTTGGGCAAACCGGACGATTCGATCGGCGACGACCTGGGGGTGCTCGACCAAATTTGTGGCATGACTGACGACTCCGGGAATG
>JBEKSB010000294.1:0-4282 GCA_049517455.1 Xanthobacteraceae bacterium | reverse complement strand
GCCAACGAAGTATCGGTAGTGAGACGTTTCGCATAAAGGAACGACGGACCATGCCGACCAAGTTATTGTCGATGTTTACCGCCACGCTGTTCGTTGCCGCCACGGCCTTCGCCGCCCAAGCGGTCGAGCGCAAACCATTCGATTCCGCAACCTTCGCCGCCACGCAGAATGCCGGAAACCCGATCCTTGTCGATATCTCCGCGACCTGGTGCCCGACCTGCAAGCAACAGAAGCCGATCATCGACGGGCTGATCAAGGAGCCGGCCTACAACGACCTGACAGTTTTCGAGGTCGACTTTGACCGTCAGAAGGACGTCGTGCGGCGGTTGGGCGCCAACATGCAGAGCACGCTTATTGCCTTCCGAGGTAAGACCGAAAAGGCTCGCTCTGTAGGCGACACCAACCCCGACTCAATCAGTCGTCTGCTGAAGACCACCTTGGCCCAGTGACACGAGGCGGATGTGGTAATCGGCAGCGCCATCTTTGCGTTCGTGGCCGGCGTCCTGTCCGTGCTGTCGCCATGCGTCCTGCCGCTCCTGCCGCTCGTGCTTGGAGCGGCGGTCGCCGAGAACAGGCTCGGGCCGGGGGCGTTGGCGGCAGGACTGGCGGTCTCGTTCACCGCGATCGGCCTCTTCATTGCGACGATCGGATTCTCCATCGGATTCGACCGAGCGGTCTTCCGATCCGTCGCGGCGGTTCTCCTTGTGCTGATCGGTTTCGTCCTGACCGTTCCCGCCGCTCAAACCCGCCTCGCCGTTGCGGCGGGTCCCGTCGGCAACTGGGCGGAACAACGCTTCGGCGGGTTCTCGACCTCTGGTCTGCATGGCCAGTTCGCACTGGGTCTTCTGCTCGGTGCGGTCTGGAGCCCCTGCGTCGGACCGACGCTCGGGGCTGCTTCGCTGACGGCCGCGCGCGGCGAGAATCTCCAGACGCTTGCTGTGATCATGATCGTCTTTGGCTTTGGCGCATCGCTGCCGCTCCTCCTTCTAGGCATGCTCTCGCGGGAAGTGTTGTTGCATTGGCGCACGCGAATGATGGCCGCCGGCAAAGGCGGGAAAATCGTCTTGGGGGCGATCATGGTGCTGGCCGGGGCGCTCATCTTCAGCGGGATGGATCGGGTACTGGAAACAGCGTTCGTCGCCGCGTCCCCCCAATGGCTCACCGATCTGACGACACGTTTCTGAGGCGAACCCGCAGCCTGGAAACCGCGGTCGCGCCAACCGGGGTTTGGCGCGGATGTAACCATGTTGGGCCGACGAGCGAATAACAGTCAGAAGCGTAATGCGGTTTGAGGCTGTCTCTTCCAGTTCCAAAACTGCGCTACGAGATCTCGACTAAGCTTTGTCGCTGTTCACAGGAAAGCACCATGAGCCTGCTGATCGTTTCCTACCTGGGCGGTGTGCTCACTATCCTCAGTCCTTGTATTCTTCCCGTGCTGCCTTTCGTGTTCGCTCGATCCGACCAGCCCTTCGTGCGAACGGGCCTGCCGCTTCTTTTCGGTATGGCGGTTACGTTTGCGGCTGTTGCGGCGCTTGCCGCAGTTGGTGGCGGCTGGGCGGTGGAGGCCAATCAATACGGTCGCATCGCGGCGCTCGCGCTGCTGGTGTTGTTTGCGGCAACACTTGTCTCCAGGACGCTCGCTGATCGCCTGACCCGCCCGCTTGTGGCGCTTGGCGCTCGCCTGTCGCAATCCGCTCGGACAACTGGCGGGCGCGCGGGTCAGTTATCGTCGTTTCTGCTCGGCGTCGCTACCGGACTGCTGTGGGCGCCGTGCGCCGGCCCAATTCTCGGCTTGCTGTTGAGTAGCGCCGCGTTGGGCGGCGCGAGTGTTCAGACCTCGCTGTTGTTCCTGGCCTACGCGGCGGGTGCTGCAACGTCTTTGGCTGTGGCGCTTTTCGCTGGCCAGCGCGTGTTTGCCAGTCTCAAGAGATATCTGCAGGCAGGCGAGTGGATCCGCCGCGGTTTGGGCGCCGCCGTGCTGACTGCAGTCGTCGCCATCGTCGCGGGATCGGATACTGCGCTTCTTTCGCAAGTGACGTTCGTGAGCATGACGTCTTTTGAGCAAATGCTGATCGATAAAATCGGCGCGCGGTCCGACCAGAAGGCTATTCCTGTGCCCACGATCGAGCGGCCTGTCGGCAGTTCGCGAGTCAATCAGTCGAGCGACGTGGAACGACGGGCGGGGGTAGTACTGGATCGCCGCGATCAGGCACTGCCGATCAGGACCGCATTCGAACAAAGACCAATCAATCCGGACGGCTCGGCCGTGACCCTGCGCTTGGCCGCCACCGTCAGGGCCGATCTGCCCGTAGAAGGCGTGTTTCCCAGCTTTGCAAACGCTGTCGAGTGGCTCAATTCTCGGCCGCTGACGGCACAGGACCTTCGCGGCAAAGTCGTTCTGGTCAATTTCTGGACCTTCGGCTGCTTCAATTGCCTGCACGCACTGCCGTATGTCCGAGCCTGGGCGCAGAAATATGAGAATCACCGCCTGATCGTTATCGGCGTCCACAGCCCTGAATTCGCCTTCGAGAAGGCAATCGATAACGTTCGTCAGGCTATGTCCAGATTGAGGATCGACTATCCCGTCGTCATCGACAACAATTTCGCGGTCTGGAACGCATTCGGTAATCGCTACTGGCCGGCGAATTACTTCGTCGATGCACGGGGTCGGATCCGCTATCACCACTTCGGCGAACATGACTATGAGAACTCGGAGCGTGTGATCCAGCAATTGCTGGAGGAGGCGGGCGATCCCAATGTGCCGGGCGGCTTCGTCACGACGAACGCTACTGGTGTCGATGGCCAGCCCCTCAATGCCCCAGGTTCGGGCAAGTCTGGTCTTGCCGAAGTTCCCCTCTCTTTCACCACAGAGGCGTCATCGTCGCACACCCAAGAGAACCAGGGTAGTCCCTGGCAGGAGGTTCGTCATGACTGATGTCCGAGTCATCAACGCAAGCCGGAATGCAATCGGTCTGGCAAAGCGCATGACACGGCGCGCTGGCATGCTGTCGGCCGCCTCTTCGCTCGTCCTCGCCGCCGTCTGGGTGATTACGAAACGCGCAAACGGCGGCTCGTTGCCGCAACCGGAGCAAGACGTTCCGATCGAGGATTTTTCCCCATCGGGGCAGAGCATGGGCACAAGGTTCGTATCCAAGATCATCAAGAGCGATACCGAATGGCACCGCCAACTGCCGGACGAGGTCTTCGTTGTAACCCGTCACGCTGGCACGGAACGCCCGTTCAGCGGCGCGTATTGGAACGTGCATGCAGAGGGGCTCTATCGTTGCATTTGCTGCGACACGACCTTGTTCGACTCGGCCACCAAGTTCGAATCCGGCACGGGATGGCCGAGCTTTTGGCAGCCGATCGCGAAGGCCAATGTGGTCGAGAGTGTCGACCAGAGCTTCGGCATGACGCGAACCGCAGTGTCGTGCCGACGCTGCGACGCTCATCTTGGCCATATTTTTGATGACGGCCCACAGCCGACGGGCCTGCGCTACTGCATGAACTCAGTCTCACTTCACTTCGTGAGCCGGGCTTGATTTCCGCCTCCATCCTGCGAGCAAAGGCATCCGCGCCATGTTATTCTTTACAAAGTTGCCGCTGCTCTCGCGCCTTACAGGTCGTCTGATCGGGTGTTTGCAATGGCATCAATTGACGGCCGCGAAGCGCCGCTTCGGGTTATAACCGAACTCACGCACTGCACAAATTTGGAGAAGAAGAAACCGTATTATCAGCACCCACATCCATGACACTTCCCGCCGGTGGCGGAGCCGTCCACCGCATCAACAGCCGACATCGCACCTGTTGATTCAATCCGGGGTATCGGCGATGGCCGGTATCGAACATTTTGATCGACAAAGACTTCAACGAAGTCTAGCGTCCAAGCGCGTCAAGTGCATTGCTTGCCTGAGAGCTGCCGATAAAACGGCGGCGTACCGAAGTTTCCGCTAACATAAATTGGCGGTGCCGTTGGTAGGCACGATCTAAAAATCGATTTCGCTTCGTATCGCGGGTGCCGCCGGTATCCGTATTCACTGCACGGATAGACGTGCCGCGCTGGCACCGGGTAAGCTTGGTGGAAACCGGGGTACCGCGGAATAGCGGGAATGGCCGATGAGCAAAGGATTGCCCGGATTGTCCCACGTCGATCACGTTGGACTGACCGTGCCGAACCTCGACGCGGCCGTGCGATTCTATTGCGACGTGATCGGCTGTCATGAGCTCTACCGTATGGGACCGTTCGATGCGGCGGAATTGCCGCGCATGACCGACGGCCGCG
>JBEKSB010000293.1:0-4303 GCA_049517455.1 Xanthobacteraceae bacterium | reverse complement strand
ACGCAGCCATTCTACGGCTTGAAATTCGACGGCCGCAGCTTCGACTGCGGCTCGAAGATCGGCTTTCTCGCCGCCAACGTGTCCTACGCTCTGGCGCGCGACGATATCGCGCCCGGCTTTCGCGCCGAGATCAAGAAAATCCTCGGCGAGCTCAATGGCGGCTAGGCCGCAAGACCTTGGCCGGCATGACCGAGGACGTGCACGAGGTTTACGCGATCCGCTACGGGCAACACGCCCGGCGGTCGCCGGAAAACTTCATCGGCGGCGATCCGCACGACGTGCTGCAGCCGCTTGATTTCTTCGTCTGGGCGATCGTCGGGCCGGCCGGCGCGATTATCGTCGATACCGGCTTCGACGAAGCGATGAGCCGGCGCCGGCAGCGCGAGATCGTCAAGCCGGTGCGCGACGGCCTCGCCGCACTCGGCGTCGCGCCGGAGGTGGTCGCGGATGTGATTGTCACTCACCTTCACTACGACCATTGCGGCAATCACGAGCTGTTTCCGCAAGCGCGCTACCATCTGCAGGATCGCGAGATGGCCGACGCGACCGGGCGCTGCATGTGCCATCCGGCTTTGCGCCTGCCGTTCGAGGCCGACGATATCGTCGCGATGGTGCGCAAGGTGTTCGCCGGCCGCGTAGTTTTCCATGACGGCGACGACGAGATCGTGCCGGGCGTGAGCGTGCACCTCATCGGCGGCCACTCGCGGGGCCTGCAATGCGTACGGGTCAAGACCCGGCGCGGCCACGTGGTGCTCGCCAGCGACGCCACCCACCTTTACGCCCACATCGACAGCGGCCGGGTGTTTCCGATCACCTACAATATCGGCGATGTGGTGGAAGGCTATGCGACTTTGAAAAAGCTCGCAGCCTCGCCGCTTCACGTCGTGCCCGGGCATGACCCGCTAGTGCTGGCGCGTTACCCGGCGGCCAAGCCCGGTCTCGAAGGCTGGATCGCCCGCCTCGACGCCGAGCCCAAAGAACCGTGAATGTCAGCGTTGCAGGCGCAGCCCGAGGAGAAATGACGTCGCGTTGTAGGATAAGCCGGACCCGGGGCTGCCGATCTGCCAGTCCTGGCGGACTTGAGCGTTCATCTGCATCTCGCGGGTAAGCTTGTAGACAATCCCGGCCGATGCGAACCAGCGATTGTCGGAGATCGGTACGCCGACGTAATTGTCGTTACCGTAGCCGCCCCTGGCGATGCCGATCAGCCAGGTGCGAAAGGCGTGATCGACCTCCAGGCTGACGTCGCGGCTGAGTTCGCCGGAAGCGCCGTCCAGCACGGTTTCGTAAACCTGCGAGCTCGCGGTGAGCTTGGCGGTCGTCAGTCCGGTCGGCTGCCAGATCAGCGCGCCGTTAGCAATCACGCCGGTGACATTCGGCAGCGTCGGATCCTGGTATTTGCGATCGACATAGCCGGCCGCCATTTCGCCGGTAAGCGTGCCGAATAGATTGACGGCGGTGCCGAGCAATGCGCTGACGCCGACCGAGTCGCGCTCCAGGCCGTTGCTATCGAACTGCTCGTCGTGGATGCGCTCGTCTGCCTGCACTTCCACGAACGGTCTCATGCCCGGATCGATCTCGTAGCCGATGCGGGTGATGCCGGCATATTGGTCGAAGTTGCGGTCGCCGTTGCTGGAAGTCGTGCCGTCGACGAGCTGGGACGCGTCGTAGGTGGCGCGATCGAAGGTGCCTTTAAATGACACCGACAGGCGGTTGAACTGCTGCGCCACGCCGATCGTATCGCCGACATCGAAGTTGAGCGGCAGCTTGGCGAGCGCCGCCGGCAGGTTCGGACTGCCGGGGTTGTCGGTGTTGATAAGCGCGCGCGCCTCGAGATTGATCTGGGTGTCGCGCGTGACATCGATGCGGCCGTCGATCTTGGAATTGAGGAACGGAACATTGAGCGAAGGCACCAGATCCGCGGCGTACTGCGTATAGGAGCCGGCGATGTCGGCGGTGAGCGAGTGGCGGCTCCAATCGGAGCGGACTTGCAGCTCCGGCGCGGCGACGGCATAGGCAGACGGCGGGCCGCCGGGCACGTGCTCGGGATTGGTGCTGTAGGCACCCGACAGATCGAGCGACGGTAGCAGCAGGAACGAGCCCGCGCGAATGCCGAGCGCCGCGTAAGGATCGCTCTCGGCCATCGGCAGCGTCCGTTGCGGCAGCGTTCCCAGTGCAAAGGTGTTGGGTTGCTGGAGCGTCGGCGGCGGCGGGCTCGCTGAATAATCGAACAATTCCGGCGGCGGAATCGCCACGACCGCGCCCTGCCGGTTTGCCGCCGACAAGGGATGGACCTCGGGCGGCGGATTGCTGACCGGCAACGCATCGGGCGGCGGCGGCAAGGTTGCGCCCACCCGGTTCGCTGCTTTCTTCGGATAGATAACCGGCGGCGGCGGCTTTACCGGCGCCGCCGGCGCGGCCGGCGCGGCGGCATTGTATGTCGGGACCGGCGCGAACGTCGCCTCGGGTTGCTGCGCGATCAAGCTGCCCGGAACCGAAGTCGGCGGCGGCATTTGCGCCGCCTTCTTCTTTTTCTTGCGCGGCGTGTTGAGTGAATCGTAGCCCGTATCGCCGGCGCCGAAGCCGTTCGGGCTGCCGTAGGTCGGCGTCGCGCCGATGCGGCTGGGCGTGATGAACCTGTTGGGCGGCGGCGGCTGATCTGCGGCAAGCGGCGCCGCTTGCCCCGGTCGGCGAAAGCGTTGCGGCGTAGCCGGATTGCCGTCGAGCGGCGATGGCTGCAGCAGATTGCTTCCGGTCGTCGCGGCATTCGGATCAAGCGGCGGTGCCTGTGCCAGAACCGGCAGCGGCGCCAAGCCGATCGCAGCGGCGAAAGCAAAGCCGATGACGATCGGCGCGCGGCAACGGCGCTCCAAGGGCGACTTCCGCGCTTCCAAAGCCCGCACCGCCGCTAACATCCGCGTCACTTCGGAAGCTGCCAAAGCAAACCACCGTCAAGGAGCTGCGCCGGCGTGCAATTTCATCCCGTGCGGCAACCGCGCGATTGACCGACACGGCCCGCCGAGCTGGGCCCCGATGGTTAACGGAGTTAGAACGGATATGGTTAACGAGAGGTTGATTTGAGGGGTTTAGAGCCGTCATTCCGGGCGCGGAAGGCGGCAAAACTCCCGCGCTGGCCGTTAAACCCAGCCTTTGAGCTCACGCATGGCGAGTTGCCAGATCATCAGCATGCCGGCCTCGCCGTCGTTAAGGCAGGGTATGGCGGCGAAGTTCTCGCCGCCATAGCGCTTGAAGACGCGCGCGTTCTCGACGGCGATCTCCTCCAGCGTTTCCAGGCAATCGGCGGAGAAGCCCGGCGTGATCACGACCAGGTTCTTCACGCCCTTCTTGGCGAGCGCCTTCACGGTCTTGATCGTATAGGGCTGCAGCCAGCGGGCGCGGCCGAAGCGGGACTGGTACGTCAGCATCAGCTTGGTTTCGTCGAGCTTGAGCCGCTCGCGCAAGAGCTGCGTCGTCCTCACGCACTGGCTCTCATAAGGATCGCCCTTTTTGACATAGTCCTGCGGCATGCCGTGATAGGACGCGACGATAACGTCAGGTCGGAATGGCAGCGCCTTCAGTTCGGCAGTGAGCGACGACGAAAGCACCTCGATGTAATAGGGATCGTCGAAATAAGCTGGCATGATGCGCAACGCCGGCTGCCGGCGTTGCTTCATCAGGAAGCGGAACACCTCATCGCCCACCGTCGCAGTCGTCGGCGCCGCATATTGCGGATAGAGCGGCATGACCAGAATGCGATCACAGCCACGGGCGACGAGAGCTTCGAGCCGCGAAGCGATCGAGGGACTGGCGTAGCGCATCGCCCAATCGACAATGAGATGCTTGCCGAGCGGTTCGAGAATACCTGCGAGTTTTTCCGCCTGCGAGCGCGTGATGGTCTTGAGCGGCGACTCGTTCTTCTCGTTGTTCCAGATTTTCTGGTAGTCGCGCGCCTTGCGCCGCGACCGGATCGGCAGGATGAGCCCGTTGAGCAAAAATTTCCAAAACAGCGAGTTTTTCTCGATCACGCGCGGATCGGTGAGAAACTCCTTTAGATAGCGGCGCACCGCCTGCGGCTCGGCGGCGTCCGGCGTGCCGAGATTGACAAGAAGTACGCCGATGGCGGATGTCGCCGGGATCGCTTCGTTTGCCACACCGGCATCGGCTGCATACTGCAAACCCGGCGCGGCGACAGGAACCGTAGGCGCCGGCGCGTCCTTCGTCGCAGCGGGCGCTTCGACGACCAATGGCGGATCGATCGGGACTACCGGAGCCTCGACGGTGACCGTCGAACTGTCCGGCGCGC
>JBEKSB010000292.1:0-4308 GCA_049517455.1 Xanthobacteraceae bacterium | reverse complement strand
AGCCATTCCCGAAGCTTCGTCCACCGCCTCTTCGACCCATGGGTCCGCACCGCGATCGCCAACGCTTTCCGCTGCCCGACGATGACGACGAGCCGTTTGCCCCGCGTGACGGCGGTATAGACGAGGTTCCGGGCGAGCATCATATAGTATTGGGTCGCCAGCATGATGACGACAGCGGGATATTCCGAGCCCTGCGATTTGTGGATCGTCGTCGCATAGGCGGGAACCAGCGCGTCGAGTTCGTCGAACGGATATTCGACCTCCCGGCCATCGAAATCCGCGATCAGCACGCCCTCGGTCTGGTCGATGCGGAGAACCCTGCCGAGATCGCCGTTGAACACCTCGCGGTCGTGGTCGTTTTCGGTCTGCATCACCTTGTCGCCGGGGGCGAAGGAAGAGTCGAACCGCTCGATCTTGTCCGCCATGTTCGGATTGAGCGCGTTCTGGAGATCGCCGTTGAGCGCGCGGGCGCCGAGGGCTCCACGCTGCATCGGACACAGCACCTGCACGTCGGGGACGGGATCGAGGCCGAAGCGCTGCGGGATTCTATCACGGACGATCTCGACGACCTTCGCGGCGCTCTGCTCTGGGTCTTCGGCATCGACGAACCAGAAATCGGAATCCTCGCCACGCTTCGGCCATTCCGGCATTTCGCCGCGGTTGATCCGGTGAGCATTGACGACGATGCGGCTCTCGGCGGCCTGGCGGAACACCTCGCTCAGCCGGGCGACCGGGATCGCGCCCGACCCGATGATGTCGCCGAGAATTTAACCGGGGCCGACCGAGGGAAGCTGGTCCACGTCGCCGACCAGCAGCAGGCCAGAATTTGCTGGAACCGCCTTCATCACGGCGAACATCAGCGAGGTGTCGACCATGCTGGTTTCGTCGATGACGAGGAGATCGCGATCGAGCGGGTTTTCCGCGTTGCGTTTGAAGCCGCCGTTCTTGGGGTCGGTTTTCAGCAGCCGGTGGATGGTCTTCGCTTCGATGCCCGTCTGCTCGGTCATGCGTTTGGCGGCGCGTCCCGTCGGCGCGGCGAGCAATATTTTCGTCCCCTTGGCGGCGAGAATCCGCAGGATCGTGTCGAGCAACGTCGTCTTGCCGACGCCGGGACCGCCGGTGACCACGGCGACCTTGGAGCTCAGGACCATCCCGATCGCGGCGCGCTGGGAGGCCGCCAGCGTCTTGCCCGTCTTTTTCTCAACCCAAGGGATCGCCTTGTCGACATCGATTGCCGGCCAAGTCGGCGATCCCTCTGCCAGGGCTAGGAGACGCTCCGCGATGCCTCGTTCGGCGAGATAGAGCCCGCGCAGGAACGCGCAGGGCCGATCGCCGATCGTGTCCGCCACCACCTCGCCACCGGAGAGTTCGTGGGTCAGCGCGGTCCTGATGATCGCCGGGTCCACCTCCAGCAGCGTCGTCGCCAGCTTGATCAGATCCTCGACGGGCAAACCGCAATGGCCTTCGTCGGTCGCTTCCTGAAGCGCGAAGGAAATGCCGGCGCGCACCCGCTGCGGCGCCTCCCGCGTCATGCCGAGCTTCATGGCGATGGCGTCGGCGGTGCGAAACCCGATGCCGCGAATGTCGCGGGCGAGCCGATACGGGTCTTCGGTCATCACCTGTATGGCGTCGTGTCCGTAGGTCTTGAAGATCCGGACCGCGCGCGACGTTCCGACGCCGTTGGAATGGAGGAAGACCATGATGTCACGGATGGCCTTCTGCTCGGCCCAGCCGGCGGCGATCTTCCCCGCGCGGAATTCGCCGATGCCGGAGACTTCCCTCAGCTTCTCCGGGTTCGCCTCGATCACTTCGAACGTCGTCTCGCCGAATGCCGCGACGATCCGTTCCGCGAGCTTGGGGCCGATGCCGCGCACCATGCCGGAGCCGAGATATTTTTCGATCCCCTCCGCCGTGGTCGGCGGCGTGGTCTTCAGGAAATCCGCCTTGAATTGCAGGCCGTGACTGCGATCCGTGATCCAGACGCCGACCGCGTGGATGTATTCCCCGGCGGAGATCGACGCCACATGCCCGACTACGGGGACCAGGTCGCGCTTGCCCCGCGCCTTCACCTTCAGGACAGCAAAGCCGTTGTCGTCGTTATGGAACGTCACCCGCTCGACGGAACCGACGAGGGTTTCTTTAGGCGGTGACGCGTCGAACGATGATTTCAAGAGGATGGACCAGGACTCAGGCGACGGATCGGTATTTTAGCACGGGCGCACCAGGTCGCCGGTTCTTCGTGGATCTCGGAGGCGCCGCCGTTTGAATTTCGGCTCTTCCGCGCCACAATGGAAGCAAGCCGTGCCTTCGTCGCTGCCGGCAATTCGCATTGGCCGGCATTCGAGGAACAGTCATAGGACCGCTGAGTCCCGCCGCTGGAAAAAAGGAAAGGCGCCGCATGGACGCCGCCGTCGAAGAAACTCGAATTCGCGTCGCGACCACCCCGCCGCAAAGAGCAGAGCGACTGCCGGGCATCGACCACCTGCGCGGGGTCGTCATCATTCTCATGGCGCTCGATCACGTGCGGGATTTCTTCGACGCCGACGCGCTACGCTTCAGCCCGACGGATTTGACCCACACCTATCCGGCGCTGTTCCTCACGCGCTTCGTCACCCACTACTGCGCGCCAACCTTCGCGTTGCTCGCGGGAATATCGGCGTTCCTGCATGGGACGAGGCTCGCAGGCCGCGCGCCGCTGGCCGGATTTCTGTTGATGCGCGGGCTCTGGCTCATTCTCCTCGACGCCTTCGTTATTAGCCCAGTCTGGACCCTTCAGTTCGGAAGGATTGGGCTCGGGACGCTGTGGGCGATCGGGTGCGGCATGATCGCGCTCTCGGCGCTGATCGCTTTGCCTGCTCGGGCGGTGCTGGCGATCGGCGCCCTGATTTTGGCGACGCACGACTTGCTCGACAACATCCACGCCTCGGCCTTCGCGGGCTATGGCCCGTTTTGGTGCCTACTGCATGAGCCGGGACCACTGCCGTTCGGCGTGAACGGACGGGTTTATTACCCGGCGCTGCCGTGGATCGGAGTCGTTGCGGTCGGCTATGGCCTCGGACCGCTGTTTCTCGCCGACGCTCGCCGGCGCGAATGGATTCTGAGCCTCATCGGCGTCGCCGCGCTCGCGCTCTTCGTGATCCTGCGCGGCTCGAATCTCTATGGCGACCCGCACCCATGGAGCCCGCAGCCGACGCCGACAATGACCGCGCTGTCCTTCCTGAACGTGAGTAAATATCCGCCGTCCCTGCTTTACGCACTGGTGACTTTGGGGCCGGCTGTCATGCTGTTGCCCGTGCTGGAGCGGCTTGGCGGCGCCCTCGGGCGAGTCCTCGCCGTTTTCGGTCAGACGCCGCTGTTTTTCTATGTCTTGCACCTTTACGCCGCTCTTGGCGCGGCCATGGCGCTCGAATTGGCGCGCGGCTTCAGCCTGGGGCAAGTGGCGGCTTTCGCCGCCAGCAGAGCGCCGCCGGAAAGTTTCGGCGTCGGCCTCCTTGGGGTTTATGTCGCCTGGATCGCGATTGTCGCGGCGCTTTACCCGCTCTGCCGCTGGTTCGCGCGCTTCAAACGACGCCGGCGCGACTGGTGGATCACCTACTTGTGAGCGCCGCGCGCCAACGAGACAGAGTTTGACAACAGCGTCACTTCTTACGTTGTCTCAACAGGTCCTGCAGCCAATCGGGGTTGAGTGGAGCCATTGACAGCCAAGTCTTTAACAACCCTTCCGGCGAAAATCGTTCAATCTCGGCCATCATTCGTTTCTCGATCTCGGCCATAGCAGCCTTTTGCATGGGCTCTAAATCGGGCAACCCCATAAACTGCCGAGCCTCAGCTGGGGTGCAGTCGATATCGACGGTGATCTTCATTGGCCACGTCTCTCCTATGAACTTTTATCGTGCGTCAACTCTTTGCAGGTTTGGTGACGCGGCGAGAGTCGCTTTATGGCGCAGTACCGCCGCAGGAAGAATGGCTGCGGCATCACTATATTTAGTGGGTGTCTGTCTTAAGCGGATAGGCACGCTTCGACGTTCGGTCGCCGTTGGCTCGAAGAGCCGCGCCAGGATTTTGCGCGGCGACGTTCATTTGAAACGCGCGGCGGCCTTTGAAGCGGCGGATTGCAATTCGAGAATTTGCGCGAAGTCGGCGCCGATGATGGGCGGCCGCGCTATCCAAACGTCGAGTTCGGAATGACGCGCGAAGAAGGCGAGCGCGTTGGAAAGGCTCGGGGCGTCGTAATCGGCATAGATGGTGACGCGGCGAACGCTCGGCGGGAGCGTAACGACGCCAAAGCGATCGGCACCGAGCGTCGCC
>JBEKSB010000291.1:0-4327 GCA_049517455.1 Xanthobacteraceae bacterium | reverse complement strand
CGCGGCACCATCCACAATGCACTCAGATCGGGCAAGTCAAGGCCGTACGCCGCACTGCGGCCACATTCCTCCGCCGTTCTTGCACAATCGTGTCGGGGACGCTGCAATGCGGGGGGAGCGCCAGAATCCGATAGCCTTTTTGACCTTCACGGTTCGGTCGCTTTGACCGGGCCGACGTGGGTTTTTGCACCCTTAGTCACGACGACAATGCAAATTCGTCCGGGCGGCAGACGGTGAGAGCTGTTGCCAGACTTGTTTTCCAGATCGGAAGCCGCGGTACGCGCCGCTTTGAGTTTGATCGCGAGTGCAGGGGACGGTGGTCTTGGACCAAGCTAGGCTGCGCGGCGCAAATCGGAGGTTCGATGCCGAGGCCATCACTCTCGGCAATGAGCCGCCGCTTTCGGTGGACGGGGGCACTGGCGGTCTGGTCGACCGGCGCCGGCTCTCCGTGCAATGGTTCAGCGGTACGATCCTGACCGGTTTGTGCGGCGCCGCCCTGATGGGGGGCGCCGTTTTTGCATCTCTCGACGGCGAAACCAATTTTGCCGCGGCGCCGGAACGCGTCGAGATGGCTTTGCGCGGCGCGCTCGCCGGCATCGGCGGCCGCCTGAGCGGAATTCGCAAGACCGACCGGCTCGCGGCAATCACCGAACCGAGCGTCGCGCGCCAGATCGTGCGCGTGCCGATCAGCACGCGGGTCCACGATCGTGAGCTGGTGCGGACGCGCTCCTTTGTCCGCGTGTCCGGCAATCTGTCGTTGTCGCTTTCTGAACTTTCCGCAAACATTCCGCCGTTCAATCCGCAAAAACTGCTTGCCGACGGCGTGGCGAACACCGATGACGCGCCGCCGGCGGCGGAGCCGGACGCCGAAGTTTCGTTTGTCACCTGCGATTTCCTGCCCTCCGGCGCCAAAGGCAAAGTGACCTCGGCGGTGTGCGAGCTCAATTCGCTGCTGCCAAAGGTAAAGGCCTCGACGCTCCTGCCGCTCGATGAAATCGTCACACGGGTGCGGGATGTTGCGAGTAAGATCGCGACGAGTTCGCCGCTCGTCGCGAATGCCGAGGCGAGCCCCACGCCGGGCCTCAAACTCAATTACGCCGCCGAGGGCGACACCGACCCTTATGTTGGGTTCGAGGCGCGCGTGGTGCCGGAGAACATTACCCTCCTGCCGAAGACGATCGGCAATACCGATTGGAGCGAACATCTCGTCGTCGTGAAAAAAGGCGAGACGGTTGGTTCGATCCTGCGCGAACTCGGTGCCGTACCCGACGAGATCAAGGGCATCATCGCGCTACTCGGACAGCGAGCGCGCGAGGGCGGATTGAAAGAAGGCCAGAAGCTCCGTGTGCTCACCGCCGCGGCCGGCCTCGGACACATGCAGCCGCTGCGCATCGTCATATCAGGCGACAGCGGCGTCGAAGCGGCAGTCGCGCTTTCCGACACCGGCAAATACGTCACGGTCGATATCCGCAACGTCGACACCGACGTCGCCGAAGCGAGCGAGGACGAGAACAACGAAGACGACGGCAGTGGTGTGCGGCTTTATCAGAGCATCTACGAAACCGCGCTGCGGAACAACGTTCCGAACGCCGTGATCGAGGACATGGTCCGCATCTACTCCTACGATGTCGACTTCCAGCGCAAAGTGCAGCAGGGCGATTCGTTCGACGTGCTGTACGCCGACGATGAGAACGGCGATGGCAGGAACGAGGTGCGCTACGTTTCGCTGACGGTCGGCGGCGAGACCAAGAGGTACTATCACTATCAGACGGCCGACGACGGCACGTACGACTATTACGACGAGACGGGAAAGAGCGCGAAGAAGTTCCTGGTGCGCAAGCCGGTGCCGATCGGCATCATGCGCTCCGGGTTTGGCGAACGTAACCATCCGCTGCTTCATTACATGAAGACCCATACCGGCGTGGATTGGGCTGCGCCTTTCGGCACGCCGATCTTTGCCGCCGGCAATGGTGCGGTCGAAGAAATCGGGCTCAAGGGCGGCTACGGAAAATACATACGCCTGCGCCACGCCAACGGCTACGAGACCGCCTACGGCCACATGACCGCTTTCGCACGCGGCCTCAATGTCGGCAGCCGCGTACGGCAGGGTCAGGTCATCGGCTTCGTCGGCTCGACCGGACTATCGACCGGCGCCCACGTTCATTTCGAGATCCTGGTGAACGACCGCTTCGTCGATCCAATGCGCATCAAGCTGCCGCGCGGGCGCGTCCTTGACGGCATCTCTCTCGCCCTTTTCCAAAAGAATCGCGAGCAGCTCGACACGCTGATGGCGCACGTGCCCGGGCGTGTCGCCCAGGTCCGCTAGGGCGAGCGTTTGCGCGAGGGACTTTCGTGACTCAAATCACGTCCTTTGACGATCGCATCGAAGCGCGTTCGAGCCGGCTCTGGGCATTGTTCCATTTCAGCCTGACGCGTCTTCTCTTTCCGGCCCGCATGATCGCCGACCAAGTCGGTATTTCAACCAACATCGTCCAATTCTGGCTGACGCCGTGGCGTCGCACGGACGAGCACCTGCCGATGTCGCATATCGCCGAAGTTGCGCACACGCGCGGCTTTTTCTGGGACTCGATCAGCGTGGAAAGTTCGGGCGGCTTCAACCCGCTCGTGGTTTCGGGCCTGCCGAAAGGGCAGGCCCGTTACTTCGTCGAACACGTCCGCGAGCGCATCAACGCAACCGTCGCTACGCCGCCGCTGCAACCTCGCCGTTGAATTTGAGCCCGTGCTTGCCGGCCGACACCACGACCTTCTCGCCGTCCTTGATGCGGCCGGAGAGAATGAGCTCCGCCAGCGGGTCCTGCACCGACTTCTGGATCGCCCGCTTGAGCGGGCGCGCGCCGTAAGCGGGATCCCAGCCCTTTTCGGCCAGCCAATCGCGCGCGGCCGGCTCGAGCGTGATCACGATCTTGCGCTCCTCCAGAAGCCGCGCGAGCCGCTTCATCTGGATATCGACGATGCGCGCCATCTCCGACTTCTGCAGCCGGTGGAACAGAATGATCTCGTCCACCCGGTTAAGGAATTCGGGCCGGAAGCTTGCGCGCACGATCGCCATCACCTGATCGCGGACGGCTTCGGTATCCTGGCCTTCAGGCTGGTTGACCAGTATCTCGGCGCCCAGGTTTGACGTCATGACGATCAAGGTATTGCGGAAATCGACGGTGCGGCCCTGGCCGTCGGTCAAGCGGCCGTCGTCGAGAACTTGCAGCAGCACGTTGAACACGTCGGGGTGCGCTTTCTCGATCTCGTCGAACAGCACCACCTGATAAGGTCGCCGGCGCACGGCTTCGGTCAGCGCGCCGCCTTCCTCATAGCCGACATAACCGGGCGGCGCGCCGATCAGGCGCGCGACCGAGTGCTTCTCCATGTATTCCGACATGTCGATCCGAACGAGCGAGGTTTCATCGTCGAACAGAAATTCGGCGAGCGCCTTGGTGAGCTCGGTCTTGCCGACGCCGGTCGGCCCCAGGAACATGAACGAGCCAATCGGCCGGTTCGGATCCTGCAGGCCGGCGCGCGCACGGCGCACCGCGGTGGACACGGCCTTGACCGCGTCGGCCTGGCCGACCACGCGTTTGCCGATCTGCTCCTCCATGCGCAGGAGCTTTTCCCTTTCGCCTTCGAGCATCCGATCGACCGGAATACCGGTCCAGCGCGAGACCACCTGCGCGATGTGATTGGGGGTGACGGCCTCCTCGACCATCGCGCCCTTGCCCTCGCCCGCTTCCATCGTCTTGAGCCGCTTCTCGATCTCCGGGATACGGCCATAGGAAATCTCGCCGGCGCGCTGATACTCGCCGCGGCGCTGCGCGTTCGCCAACTCGACGCGCAACTGGTCGAGCTCGTTCTTGAGCTTCTGTGCGTCGGAGAGTTTTTCCTTCTCTGACTTCCAGCGCGCCGTCAGATCGGCGGACTTCTTCTCCAGCGCTAAAAGCTCGGTTTCCAGGCCACCGAGCCGGGCGCGCGAACCGGGATCACTTTCCTTCTTCAACGCCTCCTGCTCGATCTTGAGCCTGATGATCTCGCGGTCGATGGAGTCGAGCTCTTCCGGCTTGGAATCGACCTGCATTTTTAGCCGCGCCGCGGCTTCATCGACGAGGTCGATCGCCTTGTCGGGCAGGAAACGCTCGGTGATGTAGCGGTGCGACAGCGTCGCCGCGGCCACAAGCGCGCCGTCGGTAATACGCACGCCATGATGCGCCTCGTATTTGTCCTTGAGCCCGCGCAGGATCGAGATCGTGTCCTCAACGCTCGGCTCGCCGACATAGATCGGCTGGAAGCGGCGGGCGAGCGCCGCATCCTTCTCGACATG
>JBEKSB010000290.1:0-4338 GCA_049517455.1 Xanthobacteraceae bacterium | reverse complement strand
CTTTCGCGATACGTCAATGCCACGATCTGGTTCGAGACGGAGCTTGTTGAATTCGCGCAATCCGAGGAAGCCGTAACAGCGCGGGTCCGCAGGCATGGCGAGATCGTCGAACTTACCTGCGATTACCTGGTCGGCTGTGACGGCGCCCGCAGCTTTGTGCGGCAAAGCCTCGGCATCGAAATGCACGGATCAACTTTCAGAGAGAGATGGCTCATCATCGATCTCGAACAGACGACCGATCTGACGCGGGACACCAAGGTCTATTGCAATCCGATGCGGCCGTGCCTCTCGCTGCCTGGTCCCAACGGCACGCGGCGGTTCGAGTTCATGCTCCACGATGGCGAGCAGGACGACGATGTTCTGGCGCTGGACAATGTCGCGGCGCTGCTACGGTTATACGGGACGGACGACAGGGCCGTGCTTCGCCGCAAAGTCGTTTACATGTTTCATGCTCGCATGGCTGATCGCTGGCGGGCCGGCCGGATCTTTCTTGCCGGCGACGCCGCGCATCTCACGCCGCCATTTGCAGGCCAGGATATGAACAGCGGCGTGCGCGATGCCCATAATCTGGCGTGGAAACTCGCAGCCGTCGTCTCGGGTCAGCTCGGCGATGCACTGCTCGATAGCTATGAAACCGAGCGGCGGGACCACGCGGCCGAGATGATTCAACTTGCCATCCGCATGGGACAGGTGATGATGCCGCGCGGACGTGCGCAGGCGCTTGCTTTCCAGACATTCTTCCGGGCGCTTGCACTCTATCCCGCCGCCCGTTCCTACTTCGCCGAGATGAAGTACAAACCCAAGCCGCGATTTAATCGCGGGTTTCTGCTTGCGCCAAAGTCTGGACTCAAGGAATCGCTGGTCGGCAAGTTGTTTCCGCAGGCGCTGGTGATGACCGGCGCCGGCCTTGCGCCGCTTGACGACGTGCTGGGCGACGGCTTCGCGCTGATTGCGCCGCCGGGCACGCCGCCGCAAATGCTCGCCGACCTCCGCCCCAGTGAGGTGGGCAAGCTTCCGATCCGCACCGTTGCGTGCTGGATCGCGAGGATGCATCGCCGGTTGAAGCGCCAACGGTGGCTGCGCGGGATCTTCGAGGCGATCTCGCGCAGCTTCTTTCTGGCCATTCAGCGGGCCTCTACCTGCTGCGTCCGGACCGCTACGTGGCCGCGTTTTTTCCCATCGAGGAAATTCAGTCGGCGCCGGATGAAATTGCGACGCTGATCCGCGGGACGTGGCCGCTACCTACTTCGGCATATGCGGCACGATAAGATGAAAGAGCTTGAGTGAGGTTCCGTTAGCGGCGCGGATGGCGGCGGTTTCTGTGGGTCCAAGATAGACGCCAGCGCCTTTTTCGACGTCATAGTCTTTGTTGTCGAGCCGGACGCGCCCAGCTCCGTCCATCAGATAGATGAGCTGATGCTTGTCGATCGCTTCCGGCTCAAACGTTTCGCCGGATTTAAGCCAACGTACGGAGCCATGCACATTATGCGCCCCGCACAGCGCGTTGTTGAGGACCTCGACGACTTCGCCGTGTCCGGTCGAAGCCTTTTTCGGAAGGTGATTGGTATCGATGAATGTGAGCGACATGACTTTTTTCCTTCTTACCGGTGCCGGGTTCAGGTCTGAACCCAAACGCGGCCGTCCTTGCGCTCCCAGCGCAAGTCGTCGTCGGTGCCTTCGAGGATCGTGGTCTTGAAGCGATTTGGGGCTTGAAATTCAAAATAAAACAGCGGCTCCGTGGCACGCAGACGATGCTTTTCCTCGGCGGGAATGAAGATCATGTCGCCGGGCCCGACCGGGCGGATGCCTTCGTCGGATTCCACCGTCGCGTTGCCGCTGATGATGAAATAGAAGTGCTCGCAATTCTTATGCAAGTGCAGGGGCGATGCCGCGCCTTTTTTGTAGTGCATGACCCCGGCCAGCATGTCGTCGATGTTGGCGAGTTCCTGATTGACGAAAAAGATGCGTTCGCGCCCCGGCACGACCGAGATCAACGACGGCAGTTCAGTTTCCTTGAAAATATAGGCCACAGATTTCCTCCTTCTTGCGTGCCGATCTTCGAAGGCCGAGGAAGCGGAGCACGGCGTCGCCGCTAAATCGTCCTCAAACCCAATTGTATCTCGCTAGCGATCCGGATTTTTTATGTGAGCGTGATCTTTTTTGGAGCCGGTTGCCACTCCGGGTCAAGTACCCGGGCATGCGCTTTCGGGGGGGCCAGGCTCTATTCAACCACGATCTTGACTTCGCTGCCCGACTTCAGCCGGTCTCCGGGTTCGAGGCCATTGAGCACGCGGAAGCGCTCGACCTGGCGATCGGCGACTGCCATGCGGGTGGCCAGCTTCTCGACCGTATCCCCGGGTCCGACGGTCAGCACTTGCAGACGGAGCGGCTTGGCATCTTCGATCTCGGCGAGGCTCATGCGGCGGAACGTGCCGATCGATTCGCGGAAGATGCGATCGGCTTCGGGCGAGCGATGCTTGGTGGCGAAGATGAAACGATAAACATCGCTGCCGAAGCGAATGGCGTAAAGGCGGAAATCCCATTGATCGCCCTTGGCAGCCGCCGTGGCGCCCGGGAAACCGTTGATGGTGACGTCCTCCACCGTACGGGGATCGATGTTCTCGATCCAGCCGGAGGTCAGGTACTCGGCGAGTGTCTGCTCTGAAGGCACCCGCACGACATCGAGCCGCAGCGCCTGCCCGCCGCCGTGTTTGACGCCGAGCACCGCCTGCGCCGTGTTGTCGAGGGCGAAGCCTTCGGGCGCGGTAAAGGTGAAGCCCAGCCGCGGATGCAGAAAGCGGCGGCCGCGGACAAAGCCTTCGCTCGGATCCTCGCCAAACACGATGCCGTCGATGCCGGCAAGATAGGCGACCTTGTCCCGCCCGACGACGGTGCCGGTGGTGGTGGGGCCGCTATATTGCCGGGCGTTGGCGACCGCATTGGAGATACGCTCGGGCGTAGCCGGATGCGACGACAGGAAATCCGGCGCACGCGGATCGATGGCGACGCCGCTCTGCTGCGGCTTGAGTTCGGAATTGTGCTCCATGGATGTGAGGAACCGGACCGCGCCATAAGGATCGTAGCCGGCGCGCGAGGCGATGCCGATACCGATCGCATCCGCTTCGAATTCCTGTGCGCGCGAGAAGCTGGCGAGCGCCAGCTTCGACTTGGCGAGCGCCAGCGCGCCTACTTCCGGATCGCTGATGACGTCGCTGACCACCCGGCCCACGAGCGCCGCCTGCTTCGCCTGCTCCTCGCGGATTGCGGCGTGGCGGGCGACGACGTGTCCCATTTCGTGAGCGAGCACCGACGCGAGCTCGGACTCGTCGTTGGCGAGCGCGGCCAGGCCGCGAGTCACGTAAATTTGCCCGGTAGGCAACGCGAAGGCGTTGATCGATTGCGAATTGAGCATGGTGACTTTGTAGTGCAGGTCTGGCCGCTCGGACGCCGCAACAAGACGCTCGACGGTTTGCTCGATCATGGCTTGCAGCCTGGGATCGTTGTAAACGCCGCCATAGGCCGCAAGGATGCGCTGGTGCTCGCGCAACGCCGCGGGAGACATGTCCGTGGTGTCTGTGGGCTTGGCCGGCGCGCGCAGCGAAGCTTGCCGCTCGACGGCGGGCGGCGAAGCCGTACAGGCCGCGAGCACAAGGGCGAGTACGGCGATGCCCACTTGGGCAATCCGCAACCTTGCCGTCCGCCTGGGTTCCGAGTTCGTCACCGCGTCATCCATCATGCACTCGCGATATTAGTCGCGATCAGTGAACTCTATCTGCTCCGGTCGCGCCGCCTCGATCCAAGGCCCGCCGCGCTCCTCAATCCATCCGCGTACCCGGATGTGTCGGCCAGCGAGCTTCGTCGGTTCAAGACCCGCCGCCGCGAAGCTACGCTCATTTCGCTTCAGGATCGTAACGGTGAAATCCTCGGTCCACCGTCGCCCGGAATTCACGTAAATGGTGGCGCCGCTCTCGCGTACCGAAACCACCTTGCCCTCGACCAGCGCAAAATGGCCTTGTTCGGCCAGCACTGCGGCGGGGTTTTCGGCGTTGAGCAAGTCATAATACGGACTGGCCCAAAGGCCAAGCTTGGCTCGGCGCGCGGCGTTTTCGCGGCTGAGGAGTTCCGTGGCACAGGTCGGGTTGGCGACTCGCGCCCCAACGCGCGCGGCGCCCACTGCGATCAACTCCGCCTGCGCCGAGCGCTCTACACCGTCGCGCGCGGCAAAGGCGTAAGCCACGACGCGCCCGTAGCGATCCGTTTTTTGCGGTTCCGCCTGCCGCAGCACGACCTCGGCGCCTGTAAACAGCGAGACGAGTGCATCTCTTGCCGCCACACCGC
>JBEKSB010000289.1:0-4425 GCA_049517455.1 Xanthobacteraceae bacterium | reverse complement strand
AGCGTGACGCCGCGATCGCCGCCGATATTGCCGAAGCCTGGATCGAAGGCGTCGGCGATGCGGAAGCAATCGGCCGCTTCGAGTCGATCTCCGAGGCCGACATGTTCGATTGCGAGTATTGGCCGCTCGAACAGGCAAAGCTCGGCACGCGCAAGGAGCCGCCACTCGCGGGACAAATTGCCGTTGTCACTGGCGCGGCGGGCGCGATCGGCGCCGCCACCGCCAAAGCCTTCGCTGCGGCGGGAGCGGAGGTCGCGCTGCTCGACGTGAATCTTGCCGCCGCAAACGAGCGAGCAAAAGCCATCGGCCCCACGGCGCTGCCGCTTCAATGCGACGTGACCGACGCCGCCTCCGTGCGCGCGGCGTTCGATCAAGTGGCCGCGCATTTCGGCGGCATCGACATCGTGGTCTCGAACGCCGGCGCAGCCTGGCAGGGACGCATCGGCGAAGTCGATGAAGAAAATTTGCGCAAAAGCTTCGAGTTGAATTTTTACGGCCATCAGCGGGTGGCGCAGGCGACCGTCAAGATCATGCTGGCGCAGGGCACCGGCGGCTGCCTGTTGTTCAATGTCTCCAAACAGGCGGTCAATCCCGGCCCCAATTTCGGCCCCTACGGCATACCCAAGGCGGCCCTGCTCGCACTCATGCGCCAGTATGCGCTCGACTATGGCGCAGACGGCATCCGCGCCAACGCGGTCAACGCCGACCGCGTCCGTTCGGGGCTGTTGACGGAGGAGATGATCGCCTCACGTTCAAAAGCGCGGGGCCTAAGCGAGAAGGATTACATGAGCGGCAATCTGCTCGGCCGCGAAGTGACGGCGGAAGACGTGGCGCAGGCCTTTTTGCACCAAGCGCTGGCGCTGAAAACCACCGCCGACGTCACCACTGTCGACGGCGGCAACATTGCTGCTGCGATGCGGTGAGCACGCTCAATCGCTCGACAGGATCACGTTCTTGACGATGGGATAGACTTGGTTCTCCCAGCGCTTGCCGCTGAACACGCCGTAGTGGCCGACGCCGGCCTGCATGTGGTGGCGCTTGAGATAGGGCCGCAGCTTCTTGCAGAGATCGTGCGCGGCAACCGTCTGGCCGACGGCGCAGATATCGTCGCGCTCGCCTTCGACCGTCAGCAACATGGTGCGGCGGATCGCGCCCGGTTCGATGGTGGCGCCGTGCCATTTGAGCTTGCCGAGCGGCAAGGCATATTCCTGGAAGATGATCCGTACCGTTTCGAGATAGAACTCGGCGGTGAGGTCGAGCACGGCGAAGTATTCGTCGTAGAAGGCTTTGGTGCTCGCCGCCTTCTCGCTTTCGCCATTGGCGAGATTCTCATAAAGCTCTTTGTGCGCCTTCACGTGGCGCTCGATATTCATGCTCATGAACGCGGCCAGCTGGACGAAGCCCGGATAGACGCGGCGAAACGCGCCCGGATAGCGGATCGGCACCGATGCCGTCAGCATCCGCTCGAACCAGGCGATGTCGCGCTTGTTGGCGAGCTCGTTGACCTTGGTCGGATTGACGCGGGTATCGATCGGCCCGGCCATCAGCGTCATGCTGCGCGGCTGCGCCGGATTGTCCGTCTGTGCCATCACAGCAACAGCCGACAGCACGGCAACGCAGGGCTGGCAAACCGCAAGCACGTGCGAGCCTTTCCCCATCACCTCGAGGAACTTGATCAGGTGGTCGACATATTCGTCGACGCCGAAGCGGCCGGCTATCAGCGGCACGTCACGCGCATTGTGCCAGTCGGTGATGAAGACGTCATGCTCGGGAAGCATGGTGCGCACCGTCGCCCGCAACAACGTGGCGAAATGGCCCGACAGCGGCGCTACCAAAAGCACGCGCGGCTGCGCCGCCGCGATATCTTTCTTGAAATGCAAAAGCGTGCCAAACGGCGTGCGCGCCGCCGCCTCCTCATGCACCTCCACCTCGCGGTTGCCGACATGGACGGAGGTAATTCCGAACGGCGGCCGGGTGTGGGTGAGACCCGCCCGTGAGATCAGTTGGTAAGCGGCGGTCAGATTACGCAGGGTAGAATTTTCACCGAGCAGCGGCGGGCCGCCGGCGGCCAGCGCCATGGATGCCCACGCCCGGATCGGAGCCATCATGTCGGATTGGGTTTGATAGGCGGCGTACAGCATCCGTTACCCACGGGTGCCGCAGTCCGTCTGGCGACGGTCCACCCCGACCCCCAACCCGGAAAGGCTAGTGCATTTTTTGTTGCGCTGCGACAAAATTGTGAACATCTTGCACAATGGGAGCGGGGCCGGAGCTTGGGGACAGTCGAAAACGCGCGCCAGCGCCGCCCATCACGTGTTCACTTGACCCTAAGTCTTCAGCGTAAGTCTTTGACGACCTAAGAGACGAGATCAGGGCGATGTCCAAGGCCATCCTCACCCTTGCCAGCAAGAACTATGGCTCGTGGTCGCTGCGCGGCTGGTTGCTATGCAAAATGGCGGGCCTCGAATTCGACGAGCAGCACGTCGGCACCGACGATCCTTCGACGCGCGCCGAGTTGCTCTTGCTGTCGCCGTCTTTTCTGGTGCCGCGCCTGATCCATGACGGCCTCAAGGTGTGGGATACGCTGGCGATTGCCGAATACTTGCACGAGATCATACCCGAGGCGGGCCTGCTGCCGGCCGATCAAACGCAACGCGCCCATTGCCGCTCGATCTGCGGCGAGATGCATTCGGGCTTCAGCAATCTACGCTCGGCTTTGCCGATGAACCTCAAGGCGCATTTCCCCGGATTCAAGTCCTGGGCGGGAGCGCACGGCGATATCGAGCGCATTACCACGATCTGGCGCGAGTGCATCGAAAAGTACAAGGGACCCTATCTGTTCGGAGAGAAACCGTGCGCCGCGGACGCCATGTACGCGCCGGTGTGCACGCGCTTTCTGACGTATGACGTCGCCGTCGACCCGGTCTCGGCGCAATATTGCAAGACGATCATGGCGCTGCCGCAGATTCAGGAGTGGATCGCCGCGGCGAAGGTCGAGCCCGACGAGCTGGAAGAGCTGGACGTCGAATTTTAGCCAGCGGCAGCGAACGAACCCTCAATCTCGATAATCGCTGTATTTGCGCCGGCCCGGCGACCTTGCCGTGCGCAGCAACGCGACTGCACTGCAGCGCCAAGACCTTTGACTTAGGTCAACGCATACTACCGGCCGGTATTGCAGGTTTGCGCTCAGGGATTCGACCAACATTGGAAAAGAGTCTCAGATGGCACCGCATAAGATTCTCATCGTTTTTTATTCGCGCTCAGGAGCGACGCGCAGGATTGCCGAGGCGCTCGCGGCTGAACTGAAATGCGACGCCGAAGAGATTGTCGTGACCATAAGCCGGACCGGCCTTCTTGGCATCATAAGATCGCTGATCGAGGCGATGCGTCAACGTCCGGCCAGTATCAAGCCGACAAGATTTGACCCCTCGTCCTACGATCTCGTCGTCATTGGAACGCCGGTTTGGGCGTGGTCGGTTTCGTCTCCAATTCGCGCCTATCTGATGGAGAACGCGAAGAACCTTCCTCTAGTGGCCTTCTTCTGTACGCTCGGCAACCGCGGCGACGACAGCACTTTCGCGCAAATGCAATATCTCGCCGGCAAGACGCCACGCGCCACGGCCGCGTTCAAGGCGCGGGACGTCGCCGCGGGGCGCTTTCACCAACGGCTTGGGGAATTTGTGCAAGCTTTAGGCTGACGCTGAATTTGTCCGCAGCAATGAAGGGTTTCTCAATCCCATTTCGGCTGGCCCGAAAAGGCCCAATCGACGATGCGGCCGTCCCGTTGCGCCAGGCCGGAAATCTCCGCTATCTCCTGCGCGCTGAGCGCGAAATCGAAAATCGCCGCATTCTCCGCCAGCCGCTCGACCTTGCTCGTGCGCGGAATGACGACGATGTTTTGCTGAACCAGGAAGCGTAGGCAGACCTGCGCCGCGGTCTTTTTATGCTTTGCGCCAATGCGTACGAGCACCTCATCGTTGCGCGCATTGCCGCGGGCGATCGGGCTGTAGGCGACAACCGCCATCCCGCGCTGCCGGCAGGCGGCGATCAGCTTCGACTGATCGAGGAAGGGATGGCATTCGAACTGATTGCACACCAGCGGTTCGCTGCTTGCCTTTAACGCTTCATCCAGCAGCGACACGGTGAAATTGGACACGCCGATATGGCGGGCAAGGCCGTCGCGCTTGACCTTGCCGAGCGCGCCCAGCGTTTCCGCCAACGGAATCTGCGGATTGGGCCAATGCAGCAGCAGAAGATCGACCTCACTGAGGCGCAGCCGCACCAGGCAATCGCGCGCGGCGCGTTTAAGCTCGCGCGGAGCGAAATGCGCTGGCCAGATTTTCGTGGTGACGAATATCTCGTTGCGCTTGACGCCCGACGCGTGAACGCCCTCCCCCACCTCCCGCTCGTTGTCGTACATTTCCG
>JBEKSB010000288.1:0-4463 GCA_049517455.1 Xanthobacteraceae bacterium | reverse complement strand
TAGGCCGGCAGTTCTGGCCGGCCACCGAAACGAAAACGACGGCCTCTTTCCTGTGGTTTGCGACGATCCAATGCATCGAGAGCAAACAGGATCTGGCCGGCTTGGCGCCATAGGATTGCTTCATACCGGCTAAGCCGGTCGAGCGGGTAGCTGGGCAGATTGGCCAGACGCAAAAAGCAACGTGCGAGGTCGATGGCGGGATCAACGGATTTCTTTGGCCGAGAACTGGGCTTATCTTCCGCTCCGTTTGTGATGCCGGGCGATGCTTGATCGGGGCGGGCATCGACAAAATCAGGCCGCCCCAACCTTGCAACGGTACTCTCCTGCGACTTTGGTTGAGTTTGGTAGCCCTGCCCGAACCCACTCAGACAGTCAACCTGGATTTCAAACAGGCCAGTTTCCATTGTCGTGGCGCGCCGCAGTCGCCACAGCAGACTGGCCAATCGCAACACCAGCTCCCGCTCCACGGCCGATTGAGCATCATAGTCAGCGATGATGGCCGCTTCGAACGCCGTGTAGTCTTCCGCATCCTCTAGCGCACCGATCACCGTTTCAGCGGTCAAGCCACGGCGGACCGCATTACAGCGGGAGCGCTGCTTACCTTTTCGATTGGCATCACGTCCACCATGCCCAGCGGCTCGTTGAGGATGGCCGGTTTAAGCTTCCCGGGCCAGGAAAAGATTGTCGGAACCCGCACGCCACCTTCGTGCAGCGAGCCTTTGCCGCCGCGAAGATCGCCGTTCGACGCCGGAGTCTTGCCGCCAAGCTCTACGCCACCGCTTTCCTCCCGCTCTTCCGGTGACCGCGCCCCAGTTGCAAACAACGCGTTTGTGGCGCCGCCGTTATCGCTGCTGAAGATGATGAGCGTGTTGTCGAGCATGTTCTTCTGCTTCAGCGCAGCTACGATCCGCCCGACTTGAGTGTCCAGATCGGTGATCATGGCGGCATAGGTGTGTCGATGCACATCGCCAGCAGCATTTTTGTACGCGTCGATGTCCTCCTTGGGAGCTTGATAAGGCGCGTGCGGCGCGAGCGATGCGACATAGAGAAACAGTGGTTTGGACGCGTCGTGCGTCTTGATGATGTTGACGGCTTCGTTGCCGATCAGCGTCGTGAAGTAGCCGTCTTCTCTGAGGAACTTGCCGTCCCGCTGCCAATCGATGATGCCGCCCCGCTCTTTGGTGAAATAGTCCACCTCGCCGACCAGGTTGCCATAAAAGTGGTCGAAGCCGCGGTTCTGCGGCCAGTATTTCCTGTCCGCATGACCAAGGTGCCACTTGCCGACCATCGCTGTCTGGTAGCCGACGTCCTTTAGTGCCTGTGGCAACGTGCGCTCGTCCGTCGGCAGTCCGAAAGTGTGACTCGGAAATATGACAAGCGTTTGCAGGCCGTAGCGCATGGCATAGCGGCCAGTCATCAACTCCGCCCGCGCTGGCGTGCAAACCGGCATTCCGTAAAAGTCTTCCAGCCGCACGCCGCCGGCTGCGAGCTGATCGATATTCGGGGTTTTTATGTCGCTGCCGTGATAGCCGAGATCCGCGTTGCCGAGATCGTCGGCCAGGATGATGACGATGTTTGGCTTGTTGGCTTGCTGGGCTTGAGCTGCGTTGACGAGGCCGCTCACCGACAGGAGCGCCGCGGCAAGCAACATGCTGCAGCGGAGCAAGAAGTCGCGCCATTGCAGGCGACCGTTATGTTGCGGCGTCCCGCCTTGGGACCCGCCGTTCGCTCGATCCGCTCGATTGCCCCTCATGGCGTCGTCCTGTTCCTGCGAGTGCACCGAAGGCGCGTCCGACGCTATTTCGCGTCAGCCGCACCGGCTGCTGCTTCTTGGAGTTTCTTTACGTCCGCAGGCGTGAGCACCGGAGGTGCAACGGCGATCGACAGTTTGTCGATCTTGCCAGTGAACTTAAACGGAACCTGGTAGTCCTGGTCATCCACCGGCGTGCCGGTATCCGATCCGATGTCGAACGTCTCATCCCACGGCAAAACCAATGGTATGGTACGGTCCATCGTTTGGGTCGCGACCACTTTCCCATCGACCTTCAACGTTCCGGCGCCGGCACGACCGATGCCACTGAGGTTGTTGAATGCCAGCGTCGCGAAGCCGAGACCGTCGTATTTGAAGTCGTACTCGATGGTGTGCTTACCGGGCGTCAGCGCCTCGGTGCCTTCCCAGCGCACCCGCCTGAGGTCCAGCAGATTCCACAGAAAGACCGGTTTGCCTTTCAGCAGATACATGCCGTATCCGCCGAACCTCCCACCTTCGGTGACGATTATGCCTTCGGCGCCGGCCTGCGGCACCTCGATATCCGCCGTGATGGTATAGGACGTGTTGAGGACGTTGGGCGCCGTGCCATCCGGTATGCCAGTGACCGGCTCGCCCGAGTAGGTGAACACCTTGCGGCCAGCCACTAGTGAAGGACGCGGCACCACTAACCGCGTCGCGACCGATGCATCCAGCGGCAGCACCTGATATTTGGCGAACTCGCCAAACATCAGGTCTGTCATCTCCCGCACTTTGGCCGGATTGGCCGCGGCAACATCGCTGTATTGCGTCCAGTCAAGCCGGACATCGTACAGTTCGAACTTGTAAGCGGTGGCGGGATCCTCGATCGCTGTGCCGAGCAGCTGCCATGGCGGGCGAACAGGTACTGCGCTCAGCATCCATCCGTCGTTGTACAGTCCTTGGACGCCGAGCATCTCAAAGTACTGGGTGCGGTGTGGCGAAGGAGCGTCGGCATTGGCCTTGTCAAAAGCGTAGGCCATGCTGACGCCCTCGATGGGCTTCTGTGCAATGCCGTCAACCATCACCGGCACGGAAATGCCGGTGGCCTCCAGGATCGTCGGCACGACGTCGATCACATGATGGAACTGCCATCGAATACCACCTTTGTCGGTGATCCGTGCTGGCCATGAGATCGCCATGCCTTGGCGCGTACCGCCAAAGAACGATGGAACCTGCTTGGTCCATTTGTACGGCGTGTCAAACGCCCAGGCCCATGGCACCGCCATGTGGTTGTAGGTCTGGTCCGTCCCCCAGGCGTCGTAGAACTTCATCTGCGCGGCCACTGGCAGCTCGATGCCGTTGAACTGCAAAATTTCACTCGGGGTGCCGTTGGGCGAGCCTTCGGCTGAGGCGCCATTATCGCCGCTGATGTAAATGATCAACGTGTTGTCTAGCTTGCCCATGTCCTCGACCGCCTGGATCACGCGGCCGATCTCGTGGTCCGTGTAGGCGAGGTAGGCGGCGTAGACGTCCGCCTGACGGATATAGAGCTTCTTTTCTTCGTCGGTCAGCGTATCCCAGCGTTTCAACATGTCCGGCCAAGGGGTCAGCTTGGCATCCTGCGGGATCACGCCGAGTCTCTTCTGGTTGGCGAAGATCTGGTCGCGCAGATCGTTCCACCCCTTGTCAAAGAGATGCATGTCGCCGATTTTTTTGGTCCACTCGGGCGTCGGTTGGTGCGGAGCGTGGGTCCCACCCGGCACGTAGTACAGAAAGAACGACATTGACGGATCGATGTCGTTCAACTGGTTCAGCCAGTGAATGGCGTCATCCGCCATCGCGGTTGTCAGGTTCCAACCGGGACGACCGATATAGGGATAAATTGCCGTGGTGTTGCGGAAGAGGTTGGGCTGCCACTGACTCGTATCACCGCCGACAAAGCCATAAAAATATTCGAAGCCCATTCCCGTCGGCCATTGGTTGAACGGCCCGGCTTGGCTCGCCTGATAAGTCGGCGTGTTGTGGTTCTTACCGAACCAGGATGTGCGGTAGCCGTTCTCCAGCAGGATGCGGCCAATGGTCGTGCTGTCCTTGCCGATGACGCTGTTATAGCCGGGATAACCGGACGCGGCCTCCGAGACGACGCCGAAGCCGACCGAGTGGTGATTGCGGCCAGTGATCAGCGCCGCCCGGGTCGGCGAGCAAAGCGCCGTCGAATGGAAGTTGGTGTAGCGCAGCCCATTCGCGGCAATGCGGTCGAGCGTCGGCGTCGGAATGACGCCGCCGAAAGTGGACGGCGCGGCGAAGCCCACATCGTCGGTCATGATCAGAAGAATATTGGGCGCGCCCTTCGGCGGCACGACGCGCGCCGGCCACGCCGGCTTCGACTGCGCGGCGTTGAGATTGATCTCGCCCTGGAACTTTTGCGGTGGCGGCGGCAGGTAGCGACCGTCGATTGTTGTTGTGGCGTTGGGCGAGCCCGGAGTGCCGGTCGTCTGTTGGGCCTGAGCTGTGATCGCCGTCAGCGCCAATAAGGCGCATCCTGACAGCAACCCGCGTCGAGCTGCTTCGACCATGAAACTCGGAAGCTTTCTCATGTCCTGTCTTTCTGTGGATTCCTGGTAATGCACCGGAAGCCCACATGGCTTGTGGAGGTGTCGACCGCCTCGGCATGGCGCGCAGCCGGGCGATAGCGGCGGCAATAGTTCGGAGCGCAGAGGTGCGAGCCGCCTTT
>JBEKSB010000287.1:0-4489 GCA_049517455.1 Xanthobacteraceae bacterium | reverse complement strand
TTTTCGTTATCGAGCGGCTGCTCGATCTCGCCGCGCATGAACTGAACATCGATCGCGCCGCGATCCGCCGGCGCAACCTGATCCCGCCGGATGCATTCCCCTACAACAACGAGATTATTTATCAGGACTTCGCGCCGCTCTCCTACGACAGCGGCAATTACGAACCGATCCTCGACAAGGCGCTGGAGATGATCGGTTACGATCGCTTCGTCGCCGAAGAGCAGCCGCGTCTGCGCGCGCAGGGCCGCCACGTCGGCGTCGGCGTCGCCTGTTACGTCGAGGGCACCGGCATCGGGCCCTACGAAGGCGCCAAGGTTCAGGTCCAGGCCAACGGCAAGGTGAACGTGGCAACGGGGATTGGCACGCAAGGGCAGGGGCATTTCACCGTTTTTGCCCAGATCGTCGCCGATCAGCTCGGCGTCGAAGTCAGCGACGTCGATATCGTTACCGGCGATACCGATCAGTTTTATTGGGGCGCCGGCACCTTTGCGAGCCGCGGCGCCGTGGTGGCCGGGAACGCCTGCAACGAGGCGGCAAAAGCGGTGCGGCAGAAAATCCTGAAGCTCGCCGCCGAGCATTTCGAATGCGCCGAGGAGGACCTTGAGATCGCCAACGGCGAAGTTTCTCTGGTTGGCGTCCCCGGCCAGGCGATCAAGCTCGGCGCGCTGGCGCTCAAGGCCAATCCGATGCGCGGCGCGGTGCGTCCTGGAACCGAGCCGGGCCTCGAGTCGACGCAATATTTCGGGCCGCCCGGCGGCGCGACCGCAAGCGGCGTACACGCCATGATCGTCGAAGTCGATCCGCAGACCTTCATGCTCGAAGTGCTCAAATACGTCGTGGTGCACGACTGCGGCACGGTCATCAATCCGCTGATCCTGGCCGGTCAGATCCATGGCGGCGTCGCGCAGGGCATCGGTAACGCCTATTACGAGCAGCTCGTGTTCGACGACGACGGGCAATTGCTCAACGCCTCGCTCGCCGATTATTTGCTGCCGACGGCGCTGGAAGTGCCGCACATGGAAATCGCCCATACGGTGACGGCGTCGCCGCTCAATCCGCTCGGCGTCAAGGGTGCGGGCGAGGCCGGCGCCATTCCGGTCGGACCGCTGTTCGCGCAGGCAATCGAGAATGCGCTCGGACTTTTGGATCAAAAAGTCGAGCTCAACGAAATTCCGCTCAGTCCGAACCGTCTGTTCGAACTGACGGCCAAATTGCGATGATCCTGGTTACCGGCGCTGCCGGCAAGACCGGCAGAGCCGTGGTCAAGGCGCTGGCGGCCAGGGGTGTCCGCGTGCGCGCCCTGGTGCACCAACCGGAACATGCCGGTGCGCTGATGGCCCTCGGCGCCGCGGAGGTCAGCGTCGGCAACTTCGAGGATGCCCGCACGCTGGCGGACGCCATCGCCTGCGTGCAGGCGATCTATCACATCTGTCCGAATGTCAGCCCTCAGGAAGTCGCCTATGCACAGGCCGTCGTTGCTGCGGCACAAGCGCATCGCGTCAAGCGCTTTGTTTATCACTCGGTGCTGCATCCCCAGATCGAAGCCATGCCGCATCACTGGCGGAAGATGCGAGTCGAGGAGTTTTTATTTTCTGCCGGATTCGATCTGACCGTACTGCAGCCGACGGCCTACGTGCAGAACATCCTCGGCGCGTGGCGCGGCATCGTCGCCGAAGATGTGTTCCGCGTTCCGTATCCGGTCGAGACGCGATTAAGCCTAGTGGATTTAGAAGACGTCACCGATGCCGCGGCGCTGGTGCTCACGCAAGATGGCCATAGTGGCGCGATCTACGAACTCGTCGGCACGAAACCGCTTAGCCAGACCGAAGTCGCAGCCGCAATCGGCGCTGCGCTGGGACGAAGTGTGCGCGCCGAAGCGGAGACCGTTGCGGCGTGGGAAGCGCGCGCCCGCGCCGGCGGCATGGGCGAACATGAACGCGTCACGCTCGCCGCGATGTTCCGCTATTACGCAAATCACGGCCTTGTCGGGAATCCCAACACGCTTTCCTGGTTGCTGGGCCGCGCGCCGCGCGACCTGGTGTCTTTTCTTGGCTGCATCGCGGTGCAATCTGAAGTCTAGTCAGGTCGCTAACCTGTTGGTGTGTGTGATGCCGAGCAGTGACGTCGAAGTCGTGATTGTCGGTGGCGGTGCGGCCGGCATTGCCGCCGCGCGCCGGCTTTGCGACGCTTCCATCAGCTGCCTTGTTGTTGAGGCACGTCCGCGGCTTGGCGGCCGGGCATGGACCGTGATCGATGGATCGGGGTTTGCGCTGGACCTCGGCTGCGGTTGGCTGCACTCCGCTGATCGCAACCCATGGCGAAGGGTTGCGGAAGAGCAGGGCGTTTCGATCGACAAGACCCCGCCGCCCTGGATGCGTCCGTCGCTTGAGATCGGTTTCCCGCGCTCGGAGCAAGATGATTTTCATCATGCGTTGGAATCATTCTTTGCCGGCTTAAGCCATGCTTCTGAGAGCGAATCTGATTTTCCAGCTGCCAATCTGCTCGATCCGAGCTGTCGCTGGAACGAGGTCATCAATGCCGTCAGTACTTACATTAACGGCGCCGAACTGGATCGCGTTTCGGCGAAGGATTTTGACCGCTACGAGGATAGCGGCGTGAATTGGCGCGTGGTTGAAGGCTACGGCGCCCTCATCAGTGGTTACGCGGCAAATCTTCCGATCATGCTCGATTGTCCTGCGCATGCGATCGACCATCGCGGCAAGCGTTTGCGCGTCGAGACAGTGAATGGCGTGATCGCGGCCGATCAGGTCATCGTGACGGTGCCGAGCGCGCTGATCGCATCGGAAAGAATTTTATTCACGCCGGCGCTCCCGGAAAAAACGCAGGCTGCCTTGGGGTTGCCGCTGGGACTGGACGACAAGCTGTTCCTGTCGCTCGACGGCGCGGAGGAGTTTGACAAGGATGTACGGCTGTTCGGGCACACGGACCGCACGGCGACGGGCGCTTACCATTTCAGGCCCTTCGGACGGCCGCAGATCGAGGCCTATTTCGGTGGCAGATTGGCGTCCGAGCTCGAAGCGAATGGTGACGGCGCGTTCTTTGATTTTGCCGTATCCGAGCTGGTGGGCCTGCTCGGCAGCGCTTTCGCGCGGCGCGTGAGCCCGATCCATATCCATCGTTGGGGCAGTGATCCGTTTTCGCTTGGCTCCTACTCGTTTGCGTTGCCGGGATCGGCCGATTGCCGTCAAACGCTTGCAGCACCGGTTGAGAATAGACTGTTTTTCGCTGGCGAAGCGTGTTCGACAAGCGATTTTTCGACCGCACACGGCGGTTGGCACACTGGAGTTAGCGCTGCGGATCAAGTGACCGCCGTGCGGCGGAATTGATCCGCGTCCAGTCCCACACCCCGGCATGAATCGCTGCGGCCTCGTCTTCCAGCAACGGGCCGATGACCTCGACGTTGCGCTGCCCGGCGGCAAACACCGTGCGGCACGGCAAATCCAGCGTCGGGTTCTCCGCGTGATTGCCGGTGATAGTCTTCAGGCGGCGCTCGGACAAGCCGTAGACGACGCGGCCGATGCCGGCCCAATACATTGCGCCGGCGCACATACAGCACGGCTCGGCCGACGTGTAGAGCGTGCAGCCGGAAAGAAATTTCGGATCGAATTGTTTTGACGCCCGCGTGGCAAGAGGCCGCTCGGCATGGCCGGTCATATCGCGATCCGGCATGTATCCGTTTTCGACCTCCATCAGCACTTCTCCTGTTGCGCTTACCAGGATACAGCCGAACGGATGATTGCCGTGAGTGCGGGCGCGCTGCGCCACGTCGAAGCTCCGGCGCAGGAATTGTTCATGCTCAAGCGAAGGCAAAGTCTGTTTGCTCTCTCTTCAAACTGCGGTTCTGCAGTATCATTTACTACAAGCGTGTGATTATGTGGAAGTGGGCACTGGCACATTACTTGCTTTCGTTCATTCGTTATGCGCAAATGTCGCTTCCCGCGAGCTGGATAGTCGTTGCGTTCTCAGCAGTCGCCATGACAAGAAACTCTCTGCAATTTCTGCGAAGCGGTCGCGGCGTGCGCCTCGATGCTTTTTCACCGCGCACGACCGTACTGGACTGGTTGCGTTTGCAGGAACGATCGACCGGCACCAAAGAAGGTTGCGCGGAAGGCGATTGCGGCGCATGCGCGGTCGTGGTCGTGCGCGAGCGCGATGGCCAAACGGTCTATGAGCCGGTCAATTCCTGCATCACGCTCCTGGGTCAGCTGGATGGCGCGGAATTGATCACGGTCGAGGATCTGGCCGATGACGGCGTGTTGCATCCGGTGCAGGAAGCGCTCGCCCGGCAGCACGGTTCGCAATGCGGGTTTTGCACGCCGGGCATCGTGATGAGCTTGTTCGCGCACTTTCATGAATGCAACGGCGTCTCGAGCCGCGAAAAGATCAACGATACGCTGGCCGGAAACCTGTGCCGCTGCACGGGATATCGGCCAATCGTCGAAGCCGCGCTCGAAGTCTGCAACAGCGG
>JBEKSB010000286.1:0-4545 GCA_049517455.1 Xanthobacteraceae bacterium | reverse complement strand
CATCAACCGTTTCGTCGCTGAGACAAACGCGGATCCCAAACCCTTCGTGTGGACCGCCGACCCAAAACGCGTGCTCGCCGCCGTCAAACGTGGGAAGCAAACGTTAGAGTCAATCCACTAGCCTAAGAATTTCACGTTAAAGCAGCGTCAAATGATTTTCCGGCCCAGGCAGCTCTGTCCGCCGAGGTGCCGTCGGCGACGCCTAGCTCGCATCCGCCTGGGCCGGAGCCTTGCGGCGCAACAGCGCGGTCGCCGCATCGGCCGGCATCGGCTTACCGAAATAGTAGCCTTGAGCCACCTGACAGCCGGCGGCAGTTAGAAATGCCCGTTGCTCGGCGTTCTCCACGCCTTCCGCCACGACTTCAACGCCGAGCGCCCGGGCGAGCCCGATGACTACCCGGACGATCGTCGCGTCGTCGGAATTGGTCGTCACGCCGCCGACGAAACGCCGGTCAATTTTCAGGCGAGCCACGCGAAACGAGCGCAAGTAATCGAGTGATGAATAGCCGGTACCGAAATCATCGATAGCGATGCGCACGCCGATGCGGCACAGGCGCTCGAACTCGGCGCTATGGCGCTGCGTTGCGTCCATAAGCACCGACTCGGTCAGTTCCAATTCCAGCTGATCTGCAGCAATGCCGTATTTAGCCAGGCAATCGGCGACGACGCAATCCAGATTGCTCGCCAGCTTGAACTGCCCGGCGGAGATGTTGGCGGCCACAATCTGCGGCCTGATGCGCTGTTCTTGCCACACCGCGATCTGTCGGCAGGTCCGTTCGATGACCCATTGCCCAATCTGGATAATGCTTCCGTTCGATTCGGCAACCGGAATAAACCGCTCCGGCAGCAGCAAGCCGCGTGTCGGATGATTCCAGCGAATCAACGCCTCCAAGCCGACGAGACGTCCGGACTTCAGCTCCACCTGAGGCTGGTAGTAAAGCTCCAGCTCATCGTGTTCGATCGCCGAATGCAGGCCCTCGCCGATCATCACCCGTTCGCGAACCTTTTCATCGAGTTCGCGGATGTGAAAGCGGAATCGATTGCGGCCTTCGGTCTTGGCGCGAAACAGTGCGAGGTCGGCTTTCGTCATCATCGCCTCCGGATCGGCGATGTCTCCGTCATAGGGAACGATGCCGATGCTCGCGCTGGAGTGAACTTGATTGCCGGCGATCGAGAGCGGAGCCGCAACGGCGTTGCAGATCTTGCTTGCCAGCGCCTCCGCACCTGCGACGCCGTCCACGTCCTCCTGCAACACCGCAAACTCATCACCGCCGAAACGGGAGACTATGTCGGTCTCGCGTACGCAGGTCTTGAGCCGATCGGCGACCACTTTCAGAAGCGCATCACCGGCCGGATGCCCTAGCGTATCGTTGACGTCCTTGAAATGATCGAGGTCGAGGTAGAGTATGATGAACGGCTTGGCGCCTCGCTTGGCGCGGGCGAAGGCCAAACGCAGCCGGTCTAGAAATGCGATGCGATTGGGCAAGCCAGTCAGCGCGTCGGTGCGTGCAAGCTCTATGATCGTCCGCTCGGCCGTTTTGCGCTGGGTGATATCACGAAAAAACCAGATGCGGCCGAGGTACTCGTCTTTCACGTCGTAAAGCGGCGCCGAGTGGCGCTCGATCGTGCGTCCATCCCTGGTTTCCAGTTCGTCATCGCCGCCGATATGAGGCTGCGCGTAGAGAGCACGCACCCGAACCACGAATTCGTCCTCGTTCTTCATGCGCGAAGCGACCAATTTCAAGACGGGCGCATCATCCCCCGCGGCAATGAGTGCCGGCGCGATTTTCCACATTTCCGCGAAGTGCGCGTTAAAAGCCGTAATCTTGGCGTTCTGATCGACGATAAGAATCGCATCCGGCGAATTTTCGATCGCCGCCGTCAGCAGAATGTGGGACGCAGTAAGTTCCTCCTCCGCTTGCCTCCGGTCCGTAACGTCGGTCATGATGCCTTCCAAAGCGATCAACCGGCCGTCGGCGTCGCGCAACGGGCTTGCTTCTCCGTCGAACCAGACATACAAGCCGTCCGATCTTTTCAGGCGAAAATCCAGATCCGCATGGTCGATCGTCCCCTCCACAATCGACGTGATCTTGGCGATGGCGGCGGGAAGATCTTCGGGATGAAAGAGCTGCGGCCATCGGTCCGGCGCCGTCAGCAATTCGTCGGCGTCGTATCCATATCGTCGGACATTATGCGATATGAACAGCAGGGGAAACGGCCCTTGCGGCCCCAACCGATAAACGATCGTCGGGCTCGCCTCGACGATCCGGTTGGCATCCGTCAGAACCTGTAGGCGGCGCAACGAGATGATCGCTGCACTGACCAGCTCCGCCAGAATCTTGATGATGTGGATTTCGGCGGGCAACCAGTCGTGCTCCCTGCGGCAATTGTCGAAGCCGATAATTCCGCTCCACTCGCCCTCGACGAAGATCGGAACGGCCAGAACCGACTTGATGTCCCCCGCCTCGAGGAAATTGCGGGCCGGAGCGTCGAAATCGCGGGGCCGTCCGACGATCGTTTCGCCGCTCGTGAGCGTGCGCATCCAGGACGCAAGTCCCACATCGGCCGTCGTTCTGCCGATGGCGAGAAAGTCGGGCGACGAGGTGATACCCGGCGCGCTCCAGACGTGATGCTGACCGACGAAGCCTCGCTCGTTGGTGGCGGTGCCGGTTGTGGTGCCTTTCAACAGGATGTGCAGCCGATCGGCGCCCGAAGCCCGGCCGACGCGTTCGACGACTTTGGGCAAAGAAGCATTGAGGTCCGACGAGCGCAACAGCTCCTTCGCGCTGATCGCGATGGCTTCGAGAATGGCGTCGCGCCGATGCGCGGCCAGCACGATCAAAGACTTTTCCAGCCGCGTGTCAGCGGCCGGGACTTTTGCATGCGGCTTCAATTGCGGGGCCACGTCTTCACCGAAATGACATCACCGGGGTGATGAAAGCACGGAGCCTGGGGAAGGCCCCGAACCAAACTTGCAATTGTAAGGCGGAAGCCTCGCCGCGCCGTTGCCGCGATCGTTAAAATTGCGACGGTTTTGTCGTCGGTGGCATGCAAACCGACCGGTCCGTGAATGCCGCATTTTTGAGCATTATGAAACAAGATATGTGGGGCTAGGCTCAAGAACCGTAAACGTGTCGTTTACAATGTTTTATAAATTTTGGTGCATGGATACCTGTCGCTGCGCGGACGATTGCCCACCCGATCGCGGGTGACAAGACAGCGGGATAAGTGAGCACGTGCCATGCCTGGGCCGTTCGACGTGAACGCGGTGCCGCGACCATCGACCTGGGGGCGTGCGCGATTAGGCGTTGGCGGCAAGCTTCAATCCGCATTCAGTATTGTCGCGGGCCTCACCGCGGTTTCAACCGTCGTTGCGCTTATGTCTTTCTCGGCCGTCGAAACCGGCTTGGGGGACTTTGCCGGACGACAGATGCCGATCGTCGCCAATGTGATTCAGCTTTCCGCCATGTCCGGCGAGATCTCGGCGGCGGCGGCTCGGTTGATCAATGCACGCACGACGGACGACCAAAGGAAAATCGCAGCGCTGATCGAGCACAAGCGCAACGATCTCGGCGAGTCGCTGCAGCGCCTGCAAAAGCTCGACAGCGCTAATCCGGCAGTTGCCAAGCTACTAAGCTTGTCGTAACGCCTCAATGCCAATCTCTCTGCGCTCGAAGATATCATTGCCGAACGAACCGAGCTGCGCACTCAGATCGTCACGCTTGTTGAAACACTCCACCGAACGGATGCGCGGCTCGTCGAACGGCTGTCGCAGTTTCCGGACTCCGGCCCGGCGCTGGAAGTTTCCGCGCGCGCTCATCTCTTGGTCAGCCTGATCAGCGAAGCCTCAACGTTAAGGGAGCCGACGGAGTTCAAGCGCATCCAGGATCTGCTCAAGGCCGCGTCTGACGGCGTGCTACAATCGGCAGCCAAGCTGACCAATAACGACGTCACCGCGATCACCGAGCAGCTTCTGCCGCTCGGCACCAGCGCCAACAGCATCTTCGCGCGGCACGCACGTGAAACTTTCGTAGCAACGCGTGCCGACGCCACAATCGACGAAAACGTGGCCATCCAACGCGACCTCGATGAGACGGTTGCGAATCTGGTGAGCGAGGCCGAAGGCGGCGTCAAACGCAGCACCGCGATGCTGAATGAAACCCTTGACCACAGCCGGCTTCTGCTCCTGATCGTGGTTTTCATCAGCATCATCGCGGCCGTCGGCGTCGGCATCCTTTACGTCCAGCGCCGCCTCGTCCAACGGCTGATCTCGATCAGCAACGCCATGCGACTGCTCGCGTCCAGAGACGTCGACACCGCCCTGCCTTCGATCTCTACAAGCGATGAAATGGGCGAGATGTCGCGCGCGCTTCAAGTGCTGCATGCCGGCGAAATGGAGCGGCGCAAGCTTATCCAGCGCGAGCGGGCCGAACAAATCGCGCAACATGGGCGCGCGATTTCCATTGACACTATCATCGACGAGTTTCGCGCCACGGCAACTTCCGTCGTCACGACGCTCGCGGACCACGCGACCGCAATGGAAAC
>JBEKSB010000285.1:0-4547 GCA_049517455.1 Xanthobacteraceae bacterium | reverse complement strand
ATGCCTGGCGTCATCAAATAAGTCATCGAACCGTTACTCCCGTTAGCCGTAGCGCGCGGCATTCAAGCACGCGCGGCGCGGGCCGCCAATGTGCGGGTGCGCGCAATCACCTAACAGCGTAAATTTGCCTCAGCCGCCGCCATTATTAATTCCGCCCGGGGCGCTTCACAAGCCTACTAATTTAAACTTAAAATATCCCGCCGGACCCGCTCGACGAACGGCCGCGCGGGGCGCGGGCACTTAAATCGTTGCAGGACCCTGTCAGGAGACCGGATATGATCAAGCTTAAGTCGCTCGTCGCCATCGCGGCCGCACTCGGATTATGGACGTCCGCCGCGTACGCCCAGGACAATCTCAAGGTTGGCCTGATCACCACCCTGTCCGGTCCGCCTGCCGTGCTCGGTGGGCAACTGCGCAACGGCTTCACGCTTGCGGTCAAGGAGCTGGGCGGCAAACTCGGCGGCCGCGACGTCGACATTGTCGTCGCCGACGATGAGCTCAAGCCCGACGTCGCCGTGACCAAGGTCAAGTCGCTCATCGACCGCGACAAGGTGGATTTCGTTGTCGGACCGATATTCTCCAACATTCTCGGCGCGATCATGAAGCCCGTTACTGAGGCGAACGTGATCCTCATCAGCCCGAATGCCGGAACGTCCAGCTTCGCCGGCAAGGAGTGCAATCCGAACTTCTTTGTCACCTCTTACCAGAACGATCAGGTGCACGAAGTTTTGGGCCAGTACGCGCAGGATTCAGGCGTCAAGAAGGTCATCATTATCGTGCCGAACTATCAGGCCGGCAAAGACGCTGCCGCTGGCTTCAAGCACAAATTCACGGGTGAAATTCTTGACGAAATTTACGTACCGCTCGGCCAGCTCGATTACTCAGCGGAGCTGTCGCGGATCGCCGCGGCCAAACCGGATGCCATCTTCGCCTTTATTCCCGGCGGCATGGGCGTGAACTTCGTCAAACAATTCCGCCAGGCTGGCCTCGCCGACAAGATCACATTCCTGTCGGCGTTCACTGTGGACGAATCAACGCTCCCGGCTCAGCAGGACGCCGCGCTCGGAATGTTCGCCGGCGCCAACTGGGCGCCTAATCTGGACAATCCGCAAAACAAAGCGTTCGTCGACGCATATCTGAAAGAGTACAACGCCGTGCCGGCGACTTACGCGTTCCAGGCCTACGATGCGGCATTGCTGATCGACAGCGCCGTGCGCGCGGTCAAGGGAAACCTCGCCGACAAGGATGCGTTGCGGGCGGCGCTCAAGAAGGCCGACTTCAAGTCGCTGCGCGGCGGCTTCACGTTCAACAACAACCACTATCCGATCCAGGACTTCTATTTGGTGAAGGTCGCCAAGCGCCCGGACGGCAAGTACGAGACCGAGATCGTCAAGACCGTGTTCTCCAAATACGGCGACTCGTACGCGAAGGACTGCGCGATGAAGTAAGCCTTCAGCCGCGCCGAGGCCTCAAACTGCGGCACGGCCGATCCGGCTGACGGAAGACGCCCTCGCCTCCCGTTGCGGTGGCGCAACCGCGGGATGCGTCCCGATAGGGCTCCGGTTTCATGTCAGGCACGCTCTTCCTCGTCCAGGTCCTGAACGGATTGCAGCTTGGCGTTCTCTTGTTCCTGATCGCGGCTGGTCTCACGCTGGTCTTCGGCGTGATGGATTTCATCAATCTGGCTCACGGCGTCCAGTATATGCTTGGCGCCTACCTGGCCGTGGCATTCTACGGCATCGTCGGCAACTTCCTGGCTGCACTGGTGCTGGCACTGCTGGCGGCGCTCGCGTTCGGTTTGCTGCTCGAATTTCTTGTCTTCCGGCACCTCTACGAGCGCGACCATCTCGACCAGGTCATCGCCACATTCGGAATCATTCTGTTCCTCAATCATGCGGTGAGGGTGATTTGGGGCGCAGCCCCATTGACGCTACCGGTGCCTGATTTTTTCACCGGTACGGTCGTCCTGATGGACGGCCAGCTCTACCCGGTCTGGCGTCTCGTCATCATTGCTTCCGGCCTCATGGTCGCGGCAGGTCTTTACGGGCTGGTGTCGTTTACCCGGATCGGCATGCTGGTGCGGGCCGGCGCTACCAACGCCCGCATGGTGTCGGCGCTCGGTGTCAACATCAAGCGCCTGTTCATGATCGTGTTCGGCTTCGGCACGATGCTGGCCGGCTTTGCCGGGATCATGATCGCACCGATCATTTCGGTCGAACCCGGGATGGGCGATAACATACTGATCCTCGCTTTCGTCGTGATAGTCATCGGCGGCATCGGCTCGATCCGCGGAGCGTTCGTCGCCGCGCTTTTGATCGGCCTGGTCGATACGCTCGGCCGCTCGTTCTCCATCGATATACTCCGCCTGATCATGGGCCCCTCGCCCGCCCGCATGGCTGGTCCGGCGATTGCGTCGATGCTGATCTATGTGCTGATGGCGATTGTGCTCTACGTGCGGCCTGCCGGCCTGTTTCCGACGAGGGGGCGCTGAAATGATCGGCGCTTCCCTTGTCGCCGCAAGCGCGCCACGCGCGCATCGCCCGACCCGCGATGTCGTGCTTCCGGTATTGATGTTTCTCGTCTTCGCGCTGCTGCCGCTTTTCGCTTCACTGACGGCCAAGCAATACCTGCTCGACATCGGCGGCCGCATGATGGTCTTCGCGGTTGCGGCGGTCGCGCTCGATCTCCTGGTCGGCTACGCCGGCCTGATTTCATTCGGCCATGCGGCGTTCGTTGGGCTCGGTGCCTATGCTGTCGGTATTCTGTCCGCTCACGGCATCGGCGACGCGCTTATCTCGCTGCCTGTCGCCATCGCGGTGTCGATGCTGTTCGCGTGGCTGACCGGCATCGTCTGTCTGCGAACCAAGGGCGCGTATTTCATCATGATCACGCTCGCCTTCGGGCAGATGGTGTATTTCATCGCGACGTCGTTGGCCCCGTATGGCGGCGACAATGGCCTGACCATTGCAGCGCGCAACACAATCGCCGGCTGGCCGCTGCTCAAGACCGACCGCGCGTTCTACTATTTCGCCCTCCTCTGCTTGCTGGCGACCTACCTGTTCTGCCGCGCTCTGGTCGTTTCGCGGTTCGGGCGCGTGCTGCGCGGCACCAAGGAGAATGCGACCCGGATGGCGACGATCGGTTTCAACGCGCGGCGATTCCAGCTCGTTGCTTATGTCATCGCCGGCGGTCTCGGCGGATTTTCCGGATTCCTGCTGGCTAATCTGACCGAGTTCGTAAGCCCCGCTTACATGTCCTGGCAGCAATCCGGCGAACTGATCGTCATGGTGATCCTCGGCGGAGTCGGCACTCTCGACGGCGCCATCATCGGCAGCGCCGCCTATTTGATCGCCGAGGAATGGCTGTCCGGATTTACCGAAAACTGGAAGGTGATTTTCGGGCCGATACTTGTGCTGGTCGTTCTGTTCGCGCGTGGCGGACTGATCGGCCTCGCCTCCCGGCTTTGGCGATGGTTTGGTCATGCCTGAACCGGTGCTTCGCCTCGAAGGCTTGCGCAAGAGCTTCGGCAGCCTGGTCGTGACCGATGATGTGACGCTTGACGTCATGCCTGGCGAGATGCACGCCATTATCGGACCCAACGGGGCCGGAAAGACCACGCTGATCAACCAAATATCCGGCCTGATATCGCCGGATGGCGGCCGGATCCTGTTCTCCGGCGCCGACGTGACCGCCCTGCCGCCGGAAGCGCGCGCCCTGCGCGGGCTATCGCGCAGTTTTCAGATTTCCTCGATCCTTCCGGGATTTCCGGTGCTGGAGAATGTCGCGCTCGCCGTTCAAGCGCGCGAAGGTTCGAGTCTGCGGCTTTTCGGCCGAGCCGCCGACGAGGCCGCACTCAACCTTCCCGCGATGACTGCGCTCGAACAGACTGGTATCGCCGACCGCGCGCACGTGCGCGCCGGCGAGCTGTCTCACGGTGAGAAACGGGCGCTCGAGCTTGCCATCGCGCTCGCCATGAAGCCGACGCTTCTTCTGCTCGACGAACCAATGGCCGGAATCGGCCGCGAGGAAACCGAGCGGCAGGTCGAATTGCTGCTTCGGCTCAAGGGGCAATTGACGATGATCCTCGTAGAGCACGACATGGCTGCGGTATTCGCGCTGGCCGATCGTATCTCGGTGCTGATCCGCGGCCGTGTCCTCATCACCGGTATGCCGGATAAAGTGCGCGCCGATCCGCAGGTCGTGGCGGCATATCTCGGCGAACAAATGGAGTGAGGCGAACAGTGTTGATGGTCGAGACGCTCAAGGCCGCGTACGGCGCCGCACAGGTGCTGTTCGACGTGAGTTTCGCCGTCGGCGAGGGCGAAATGGTCACGCTGCTTGGCCGCAACGGCATGGGCAAGACCACGACGATCTCGACCATCATGGGGCTGATGCCGGCCGCCGGCGGGCGGATCATGTTCGACGGTTTGCAGCTCGGCGGCTTGCCGCCATACCGGGTGGCCCAAGCCGGGCTCGGCCTGGTGCCCGAAGGCCGCCAGATTTTTCCGACGCTCAACGTCGAGGAGAACCTGATCGCAACTGCGGCC
>JBEKSB010000284.1:0-4554 GCA_049517455.1 Xanthobacteraceae bacterium | reverse complement strand
GACGCCAACGACCCATCGCGGCGCCACTTGCCAGTTGTAGCCAAGCTGAAGGCCGGCGAGGAATCCGGCCGTGGTGACCTTGTCGCCAAAGATCGAAGGTCCGTACGGATCGGAGAATGTCGCGGTGCCGGCTGCCGTACCGACGCTGCCGCCGATGTAAAAGCCCGACCACGTCCAGGCCGGCGCTGCGGGCGGGAGCGGCAAATCGGCCGCAGTCGCCAGTGCCACCGGCATCAAGGCTGACACGATAAACGTAGCTCGCAGGAGATGTTTGTTGTGCGCGTTCATGGCTCTCACCAAAAAACAATCGGCGGTAGGGGCCAATCTACGCAGCCCAATACAGAACAAGTGGTACTAACAGGAAGAATTGCCCGCTGGCTCCGATCGGCGAGCATGAGCGCCAATCCTATTGGGTTGGCGTCGCTTGATTCTAGGCGCAGGTCGTTGACTGCTGCTTAATTGATCAGCGCCTGCAGCGGCGAAGGTATCCGCCCACCGCGCGCGATCAGCCGGCTCGACGAACGCGTATTGACCGGAACGACCGGCGCGCGGCCAAGGAGCCCGCCGAAATCGACCCAGTCGCCGACGTCTTTGCCGACTGCGGGAATGAGCCGCACGGCCGTGGTTTTTTTGTTGATCATGCCGATGGCGGCTTCGTCGGCGATGATCGCCGCGATCGTTTCCGCCGGCGTGTGGCCGGGAATGGCGATCATGTCGAGGCCGACCGAACAGACCGCGGTCATGGCTTCGAGTTTGTCGATGGTGATGAAGCCGCGCTCGGCGGCTTCGATCATGCCGGCGTCTTCCGACAGCGGGATGAACGCGCCGGACAACCCGCCGACATAGCTCGAAGCCATGGCGCCGCCCTTTTTCACGGCGTCATTGAGCAGCGCGAGCGCCGCCGTCGAACCGTGCGTGCCGACGCTGTCCAATCCGATCTCTTCCAGTATCCGCGCGACACTGTCGCCCTCGGCCGGAGTTGGCGCCAGCGACAGATCGACGATGCCGAAAGGCAATCCCAATCGGGCCGCGGCGGTTCGTCCGACCAGTTCGCCGGCGCGCGTAATCTTGAACGCGGTCCTGCGAATGATCGAAGCCAGTGTGCCGAAATCGACGTCGCCGGCCGCTTTGATCGCCCGCAGCACGACGCCGGGGCCGCTGACCCCGACATTGACGGTGCACTCGGGCTCGCTGGCGCCATGAAACGCGCCGGCCATGAACGGATTGTCCTCGACGGCATTGCAGAACACGACGAGTTTGGCGCAGCCGATCGAATTCGCGTCGCGAGTCAACTCGGCGGTACGCTTGACGATGCGGCCAATGTCGGCGATCGCGTCCATGTTCAATCCGGCACGCGTCGAGCCGACATTGACCGAAGCGCACACGCGCCTCGTCGCCGCGAGCGCCTCGGGAATGGCAGCGATGAGATTGGCATCGACCTTTGTCATGCCCTTTTCGACATGGGCGGAGAAGCCGCCGATGAAATCGACGTTCACAGCGTGCGCCGCGCGATCGAGCGTTTCGGCAATGCGCAACAGCTCTTGCTCACCGGATCGGCCGGCGATCAGCGATACCGGCGTGACGGCGATGCGATTGTTGATGATCGGAAGCCCGTATTCCTGGGAGAGTTCCGCACTGACGCGCCGCAGGTCGCGCGCGACGCTCTCCACCTTCTCATAGATGTTCCGGCACAAGCCGTCGCAACTGTCGCTCACGCAATCCAGCAGGCTGATGCCGACGGTGATGGTGCGGATGTCGAGTTGCTCCGTTCGCACCATGTTGATGGTTTCGAGGATCTCTTCGCCGGAGAAGTTGAGATGTCTCATCTGTCGATCGGTCCTCTCTCCGGCATATCAGCAGGCCTGCGGCCACCCTTGGCGAGGCAGCCGCGCCATCGTCGGGGCAACTAGATGCGGTGCATCGCTTTGAAAATTTCCTCGCGTTGAATCTCGACCCGAACCGATAGCTCGTCTCCCTTGCGGGCCAGCCTTTCGCTCAGCGCGTGGAAAGTGATGGCGGAGCCGGCAAGGTCGACCATCATGATCATCGTGAAGAATTCCCGGATTACGGATTGGCTGATGTCGAGGATATTGACGTTGGCCTCGGCGAGCACGTTCGAAATCCCGGCAATGATGCCGACGCGATCGGATCCTATGATGGTAATGATCGCGCGGCCCGTTTGCGGGGCGCTGGATTGCGTCGTTTGATCTGACATGCCGTTGGCTCTGTGGTGAACGCGCTCGCAGAATAGAATGGCGCTATCGCCGCTCCGGCGTCAGCCGCGCCGAAGCTTGTTCGCGGTTCGATAGCTCCGTTTGGACGATGCCGCTATCGAGCGGGAGATCGACTGAATTGCGCCGGGTATTACGAGGAGTCGCGTGTGTAATGCAAGGCAGGGCAGTCTTGATCGCGTCCGGGACTACTTAGCGTCATGGAAGATGATACCGAGCGTGTGACGGCGGCCGGAACGAACGCGGCTGACACCGTGACGTAGATTAACGCGGTAGGCGCCTTTCGTACCTTGCACTGGGCGGTTGTGAACGGCGAACAGGACCGCATCGCCTTGTTGGAGCGGAACTACCTCAACGCGGCTCTGCATTCGCGGGCGCTGTTCCGTCAGGACGAATTCGCCACCCGTAAAATCCCGGTTGGGCTCGGACAGCAAAATGGTGGCCTGCAGCGGGAAGGCGAGATCGCCGTACAAGTCCTGATGCAGGCAATTGAAGTCGCCGGGTGCGTATTGCAGCAGCAGCGGCGTGGGGCGAACTTGCCCGGCGTCATGGCAAAATTTTAGATAATCAGCGTGTTCCTTTGGATATCGGGCGCCGATATTCATCCGCTCGTTCCATTCATTGGCGAATGTCACTACCTGCGAATAGAGGGCCGCGCGCAGCTCGCCGATGACGGTGGGCAGCGGATATTTGAAATAGCGATATTCGCCCTTACCGAAGCCATGCTGCGCCATATGGATATGGCTGCGGAATTTCTCTTCGCTTGGAAAGAGCGAAGCGATGTCGTGGCATTCATTCGGCGTCAGTAGGTTTTCCAGGACGGCGCAACCGAACCGATCGCGCGCGATTCGTACCTCTCGACGCGACTTTCCACGGACTCGGAACGGGGCGAAGCGATTTTTTCGACGACGTTCATGCTGGCCTCCCTGCCGAGCAAGCGGCAGACTCGGAAGTCGTAGCGTCCTGCCACCCAAGAAGCCCACCCGATTCCTGCTCATCTTACGTTGAGCAATGACGAGACGTTTTACCCGGATGCCCCGCTATCAGTGGCGCTTCAGGAAGCTCAAGGTTTTCTCGTTGAACTCGGCCACGCTTTCGTAGATGGGGGCATGTGCGCAGGTTTCGAAAACCAGGAGTTCGCTCCCCTTGATGCCGCTTTTCATCGCGTCGGCGAAGCGGGTCGAGCACACGACATCGTGGCGGCCGAAGGTGATCTGGGTTGGTGCCTTGATGCGGGCGAGCTGCGACACGGCGTCATGGGTGATCACCGCATTCGATTGGCGGATGAAGGCGTCGTAAGGTTGCTGCGGCCGGCTGCGCACGAAAGCCGCGAGCTGGTCGATATAATCCGGCTTCGCCGCATAAAGCTCTGGCGTGAAGCACCAGGGGAAGATGCCCTGGATGATCATTTCCTGGACGCTGCTCAGAGCCTTGGCGATGCTCTGCCAGCCTTCGACCACGACCTTCAGAAACGGGTCGGACTTGGTCCAGCCGCTGTGCAGCGACAGCGATTTGACCCGCTGCGGATACTTTCCGGCAAGCCATAGTCCGGTCGCGGCGCCGAGCGACAGGCCACTCACATGAGCCCTCTCGACGCCGATCGCCTGCATGAACGCGGCAACGTCGTCGGCGAACAATTCCATCGAATAGGTGCCGGCCGGCTTGTCGGTTTCGCCTGCGCCGCGCGGGTCGACTGAGATGCAGGTGAAATGCTTGGAATAGTCCGCGACCTGGAAAGCGTAGCAGGCATTGTCTGCGGCGAGATAGGGAATAAGCACGAGCGGCTCGCCGGTCCCCTGCTGCTCGTAGTTCATGGTAATGCCGTTCGCTGTGATCTTCGGCATGTAACCCTCCCCGTGCTGCTTGCGTCGCCTTCTTCACAGAGGCGTGGCTCGAAGCCTATATTTGGTAACCCAATCGCGTCAACGCAGAGGGGCGCAGCGTATTGTCCGCGGACCGGAGTGAGAGGACACGATTGCGTGACGGCGAAGGCCGTCTCTCGCGCCGTGTCGCGGTATGAGCACTGCCGGCGCGACTTCAAGCACAGCGATATCCTTCGCGGCGCCGTTCCGCCATTCCGCCTTCACGGTGATCTGGACGGCGACGGTCGTTTCCAACGTCGGCGGCTGGATGTACAGCGCCGCCTCCGGCTGGCTCATGACCAGTCTCAACCCCGATCCTCTGATTGTCGCGCTAGTCCAGGCGGCGAGCACGTTACCGATTTTTTTGCTCGCCATACCGGCGGGCGCGCTCGCCGATATATTCGACAAGCGCAAATATCTGATCGTGGTCGAATCGCTGTACACGGCTGTTTCAGCCGTCT
>JBEKSB010000283.1:0-4663 GCA_049517455.1 Xanthobacteraceae bacterium | reverse complement strand
ACATAGGCATAGCCTGGCGGCCCGAACATGATCGCGTTACGCTCGGTCGGGCCGCGAAAACTGTGCGCCGCGGGATCTGTGTGATGATAGGCCTCGACCTCGACGATGCGACCGCCCGCACCGGCGAACAGCATCGTCGCGCCGATCAGATCGGGGGCGACCTCGTGCACGCTTCGGCTGAAAAAGGCTCGGCTGAGGCGCTTCGGCATGTGCCCATCGTCGCAGGCTCGGCAGCGATTGGTAAATCGACAGTTAAGTAAATGCCCTCGCGACCTGAATCTGTGGCTCCCGAGCAACAGCCCGGGAACATTTGCTGTTCTCGCACCGCAGCAACGATAAGCGCCGCTTTTTGGCCATAGGATTTTTCGAAGTCGATGGCCGCGATCGATGGTCGATCAATACCGGGCCATCGCGTCGCTCCGGTTCTAAGGCGCTTCGGACCGGATGTGAGGGGCGAGGGGGCCTTTGGCCCGTACGAGTACATGGACGCTAAGACCAACTTGAAATTGAGGCTGCCAAGCCGTCACGCCACCGAAGGACCGGAGCGAGCGCCGCACCGCGCCTTCTATTACGCGATGGGTCTGACGACGGAGCAGATCCATCAGCCTTTCGTCGGCGTTGCGACCTGCTGGAACGAGGCGGCGCCCTGCAACATCGCGCTCATGCGGCAAGCCCAGGCAGTCAAGCGTGGGGTCGCGGCCGTCGGCGGCACCCCGCGCGAATTTTGCACCATCACCGTGACCGATGGCATCGCTATGGGCCACGAGGGCATGAAATCCTCATTGCCCTCACGTGAAGTCATCGCCGATTCTATCGAATTGACGGTTCGCGGCCACTCCTACGATGCTTTGGTCGGCGTTGCCGGATGCGACAAGTCGCAACCGGGCATGATGATGGCCATGTGCCGGCTCAACGTGCCGTCGATCTTTATCTATGGCGGCTCGATCTTGCCTGGGACCTTCAAGGGCAAGCCCGTCACCATTCAGGACGTGTACGAGGCCGTCGGCAGGCACTCCATCGGCGCCATGTCGGACGCCGATCTCGATGTTCTCGAACAGAACGCCTGTCCCTCGGCTGGAGCTTGCGGCGCGCAATTCACCGCCAACACCATGGCGACGGTGTCGGAAGCGATCGGGCTTGCGCTTCCCTATTCGGCGGGAGCTCCGGCGCCTTACGAGATCCGCGACAAGTTCTGCATGCTCGCGGGCGAGATGATCATGGAGTTGATCGTCAAGAATATTCGGCCGCGCGATATCGTGACCCGAGAGGCGCTGGAGAATGCCGCGGCCGTGGTCGCCGCCACCGGTGGCTCGACCAACGCCGCACTGCACCTGCCGGCGATCGCCCATGAATGCGGTATCGAATTCGACCTGTTCGACGTGGCCGAGGTCTTCAAAAAGACTCCTTATATCGCCGATTTGAAGCCGGGCGGCCGTTATGTCGCCAAAGACATGTTCGAAGCTGGCGGCGTTCCGCTGCTGATGAAGACGCTGCTCGACCACGGTTTCCTCCATGGCGAGTGTCTTACCGTCACCGGCCGTACGATCGCTGAAAATCTGAAGTCGGTGCAGTGGAACGAAGACCAGGACGTTGTCCATCCGGCCAACAAGCCGATGCTGCCGACCGGCGGCGTCGTTGGTCTTAAGGGTAATCTCGCGCCCGACGGCGCGATCGTTAAGGTTGCCGGGATGGAGCGTTTGCGTTTCTCCGGACCGGCGCGCTGCTTCGATGGAGAGGAAGCCTGCTTCGAAGCGGTGAAGAACAAAAAGTACAAGGAAGGCGACGTGCTGGTGATCCGTTACGAGGGGCCCAAAGGTGGGCCCGGCATGCGTGAAATGCTGGCGACGACCGCCGCATTGTATGGACAGGGCATGGGCGACAAGGTTGCCCTAATCACCGACGGGCGCTTCTCCGGGGCCACGCGTGGCTTCTGCGTCGGCCATGTCGGGCCGGAAGCCGCTCTGGGCGGGCCGGTCGGACTGCTGCGCGACGGCGACATGATCGAAATCGATACCGAGAAGGGCACGCTCGACGTCAAGCTGACGGAAAGCGAGCTGGAGCAACGCGCGCGCGCATGGAAGCCGCGCGGGGACGCGTTCACCTCTGGGTATTTGTGGAAATACGCCCAACAGGTCGGGGCGGCGCGGCGTGGCGCCGTCACCCACCCGGGCGGGGCGGTCGAGAAGGCGTGCTATGCGGACATCTAAGCGAGTAGCCCATCTAACGAGGGCCGGCGTCCTGGTCGCGGCTATTGGCGCGCTCGGGCTCGGCATCGCGGCCGGGCCCGCTTTCTCGTTCGACGGAACGACCACCCCGAGCACGGCTTTGCTCACCCCAGGCGATGGATTGCGCAGCGCGACTGGCACGCCGGAGAGCGGAGACAAGGCGAAAGCCTTCACCGCGCTTCAATATGCGGCCGATCAGGGACACCTCGCAGCGCAGTGGAAGGTTGGCCGCATGTATGCGGTCGGCGATGGCGTTCCCCAGGACAATCAGCGCGCGTTCGTTTATTTCAGTCAGATCGCCAATACCCATCCGGACGAGCCACCGGGCACCGCGCAGGCGCACATCGTCGCCAATGCCTTCGTGGCGCTCGGCCACTACTATCTCGACGGGATTCCCAATTCGGCGGTCGTGCCGGATGCAGCCCGCGCGCGTGAGATGTTCGCCTACGCCGCATCCTATTTCGGCGACGCCGACGCGCAGTACCAGCTTGGCCGCCTCTATCTCGACGGTACGCCGAGCGATCCGCACCAGGCGGCGCGCTGGCTCCAGCTTGCCGCGACGAAGGGCGATTGCCGCGCTGAGGCGGTGCTGGGCGACATGCTGTTCCAAGGCCATCACATGCCGCGGCAAGCCGCGCGCGGCCTGATGTGGCTGACGCTCGGACGCGATTGCGCCGGTGCCGAGGAAGCCTGGATCAAGCCGCTCTACGACAACGCGTTCCACCGCGCGAGCGACGACGAGCGGGCGATGGCGCTGGTCTTTCTGGAAGGCTGGCTCAAGGGTCGCAGAGACTAGGCGGCGCGATCACGCGGCTGCGGCAAATTCGAAAAGAACCGCTCAAAGTTTGTAAGCCGAGCGAAAACCTCCCCAGTGCTTGCCGAATACGCGGATGGGCGCATCGATCTCGCGCATCATGATCGTCACGCCGTTTCCCATGTCGCGCGGATAAACTTGAATGATGTAGGGTCGAACGTTGCGCCCGGCGGTGAGGCCGGCGCGATCGTCAAAAATGCGGCGATGGCGTGAATGCGCGGTGTTCCACGCTGTTTCGCCGGGGCGCGGGGAAAACGAATACTTGCGATTATGAACCGGCAGGTAGCCGTTTCTATCGACCGCCGCGCAGAACACCATCCGCGGGTCGCTTGCGAGCAACGCCTCCTGGATCGGCGGTAATACATCTTCCAAGGCAGAAAGAAATCGCGTGCGGTATTGCACCGGATCGGTGCCGTCGATCGCGGTGTAATCGTTGTCGAACAGATCGTCTCGGGTCAGCGTTCCCTGGTCGACAAGACCTTCGAGCGTGCGCGAGATGTCGTTTGCGATATCGACCGCCCGCGAGATGATTTCGCGATTCTCCTCACGTATCGACGCGAGCTTGCGCTCAAGCTCGGTCCGAACGGCTGAGCTCATTTCCAAAAATTCGAGATGCAATCCGAGCGACGAACTCTCGGCCACGCGAACGCGTGTCGTGCCGATACCGTCGAGCTTGGCTTGCAGGATCGAACGCGGCGCAATCGGCCGGATGTCCTCGACGCGAATCAGGGTGCCACCTTCCGAAAGGTCGGCCGTCTGACCGCGAATGACGCCAGTACCAGTATCAGTCCGGAGCTCGACGCCGATTTCGCAAGGTAGCCGGTCGTGTCGTCTGCGATCACCGGCTTCGCTTTGGCGCAAGAATATCGTCACCCGCATCTTGAGTTTTTCGGCAAGCCCGATGACGTCCTTGCCGTGCTGTTCGACGGATTTCCCATACGTATTGGCGCCCGCCGCGGCGTCGCGGATTTCCGATGCGCCGGCGGATACGGCGTCGGCAAATCGCAAGGTTTCGGCGGCGTTGCGGGCCACCGCCGTCGTCGCGCTATTCTGTTGTTCTATCGCGGAGGTCACGCTGCCGAACAGCGGCCGGAGGACTTTGATCACTTCGGCGATCCGCTGTACCGCCTCGAAGCAATCCGCGGCGTCGCTCTGCAGCGCATCGATTTTCTGAGAGATATCTTCCGTGGCTTTTTGCGTCTCCTGCGACAGCTTCTTCACTTCGGAAGCGACCACCGCAAAGCCGCGGCCGGCTTCGCCAGCGCGAGCGGCTTCGATCGTGGCGTTGAGCGCCAACAAATTGGTTTGCCGTGCGACCATTGAAATCAGGCTCAACACCTGACCTATTTGAGTCGATGAGTTCTTGAGACCTTCAACGCCGCGCCCTGCCAGTGTGGCCGACTCATTCGCCTCATCCGTGAGATCGTCCGCCTTGCGCACCTGGCATCCGATATCGTCGGAGGAGCGTGCGAGTTCTTCGATCGCGGCCGCAAGCTGTGTCAGGTCGCGGCTGGCGCTGCCGGCTTGAGTGACCAGGCTGTCCGTCTTTAGCGTAATTCTGTCGGAGGCGGCGGCGGAGTCCTCGGCTTCGCGGCAAACGAGCTCACAAGCCCGGTGCACTTCG
>JBEKSB010000282.1:0-4669 GCA_049517455.1 Xanthobacteraceae bacterium | reverse complement strand
AAGCCGCGAGCTTCCCCGCTGCTCGTGCCGGCACCGGATATGCATTCCGCGAGATTGGAAGGCGGCATGGCGATTTTGCCATTGTCGCCTGCGCGGCAATGGTGGATGCGCGGACGGCAAGGCTTGCGATCGGCGGCGTTGCGGACCGGCCCACAGCGCGAGAGTTGCCGCTGCCGCATGATCCGACACTCGACGACGCGCTCGACGCTTTCGCCTGGGAGCTGGAAGCTCGCGACGATCTGCACGCCACCGCCGCCTACCGGCGCGAGCTGGTGCGCCGGCTTGGACGTCAGACGCTCGAGGAGGCCGCGCGATGCCGCGCCTGAGTGCAAAGTCACAGCATCGGGTGAATTTTACACTCAACGGCCGTGCGGTCTCCGGGCACGCGGAACCGCGGATGCTCTTGAGCGATTTTATCCGGCACGTGCTCGGCGCGACCGGTACGCATGTGGGCTGCGAGCACGGTGTGTGCGGCGCGTGCACGGTGCAAATCGACGGCGTTCCGGCACGATCGTGTCTCACCTTTGCGGTCCAGGTCGAAGGCGCCGACATCCGCACTGTCGAGGGCTTGGCCCCGGCGGCGGATCGCCTGTCGCCGCTGCAAAATGCTTTCCGCGAGAATTACGGGCTGCAATGCGGTTTCTGCACGCCGGGCATCCTGATGTCGCTCGATGCGTTGTTGCGCGATCGGCCGGATGCCACCGAGCCGGACATTCGCGAGTTTCTCTCGGGCCATTTGTGCCGGTGCACAGGATACACAACGATCGTCAAAGCTGCTCTCGCCGCGGCCCGTCAGCGGCGCGAGAAAGCTGACTATGCTTGATCTCGGAACCAGCTTCGTTGCGAGCGTCGGGCGTGATCCGAACGGGCTGGCGATTGTCGATGGCGGTGTGCGGCTCACCTATCAGGCGTGGTACGCCAGAATTTCCTCCCTTGTCGCCGCGTTCGACGACATCGGGCTCAAGCCGGGCGATCACCTGATCACCGTGTTACAAAATCGCTGCGAGGCCGCCACCATCCACTGGGCCTGTCAGCTCGCTGGCATCATCATCACGCCGCTGAACTGGCGCGCGAAAGACGATGAGATCGATTTTTGCATCGATAACGCCGAGGCCAGGTCGATCGTCTATCAGGACGTCTCCACGGCGGCCGTTGCTGCCGCGAAACGGGCGAAGGGCCTGCCGCGCATCGCCATAGCAGTGCCTGGCACACAGGACTTCGACTTTGCGCGGCTCACGGAGACCAAAGCCGGCGACGCAAATCCGCGTGTCGGCGCCGACGCCTGGTCGCTGATGCTCTACACCTCGGGTACGACATCGCGCCCAAAGGGCGTGCCGCGACGGCATCGCGCCGAGCGCGCCGCCGCAATCGCTCACGTCGCGCAGAACCTCTATGGGCGCGGCGAACGCACGCTGGGCGTCATGCCGCTCCACCACACGATGGGGGTTCGCTCGCTGCTCGCGATGTCGCTCATCGGCGGCACGTTCGTTTGTCTGCCGCAGTTCGACGTCGAGCGCGCGCTGCAACTGATTGCGGCCGAGCGGATCACAAATCTCTATCTGGTCCCGACGCTCTACCACGATCTCGTGCATCACCCCCGGTTCGCCGGTGCGAATGTCGGCTCGGTGTGCAAGCTCGGATTTGCCGGCGCGCCGATGACTGACGCGCTCCTCAGAGAGCTTGAAGCGGCGTTCCGCCCTGAGCTTTTCGTCAACCACTACGGCAGCTCCGAGATTTACACCTTCACGATCGAACAGCACGCGGCCGCCAAGCCCGGCTCCGCCGGGCGCGCCGGCATCAATCAATTGATCCGCGTGGTCCGTCTCGGCGCCCGCTCGGCCGACGAGACCGCAGCGATCGGCGAAGAGGGCGAGATCGTCGCGTTGATTGCCGGCGATGAATCATTCGAAGGCTATTGGCGCCGCCCCGAGGCCGATGCGGCCGCCATCCGCGGCGCGTGGTATTTTACGGGAGATACCGGATTGATCGACGCCGACGGCGATCTGTTCGTCACCGGCCGGGTCGACGATATGATCATCACCGGCGGTGAGAATGTGTCGCCGGTGGAGATCGAAAGCTGCTTGTCGTTGCATCCTGCGGTATCCGAAGTCGCCGTGGCCGGCTTGCCGGACGAGCGTTGGGGCAAGATCGTTTGCGCCTTCGTCAAGCGCCGCGGCCCGGTGCAGGCGGACGAGCTTGACGCCTTCTGCCGCAACTCGGGCCTCGCCAACTACAAGCGTCCACGCCGTTACCTGTTCGTAGCGGAGATTCCCAAATCTCCGCTCGGTAAGCTTTTGCGCCGCAAGCTCGTGGCCGGTGAATACCGGCCCGAGCGAGACGCCGCAGCAAGCCCTCAGTAAGGAAAGGCACTTATGAGCACTCCTATGACCTTCGCCGATGCGCGGCTTGCGAAACTCGACGGCTTTCGCGTCGAGATCGATTCCGAACGCGAGCGCGCCGACGTGATCCTCGATCGGCCGCCGTTAAACGTCATCGAGATGCCGCAACGCGACCAGTTGCGGCTTGTGTTTGAGGCCATCGACGAGGACCCGCGCGTCCGGATCGTCGTGTTGCGCGCCGTCGGCGAACATTTTTCCAGCGGCGGCAACATCAAGGGTTTTTTGGAGGCGTCTCCCGAGCACGTATCCAAGCTGGCCTGGAACATCGCCGCTCCCGCGCGCTGCACCAAGCCGGTGATCGCCGCCAATCGCGGCTATTGCTTCGGCGTCGGTTTTGAAATCTCGCTGGCCTGCGATTTCCGCATCGCATCGGAAACCTGCTTCTACGCGCTGCCCGAACAGCGCCTCGGGCAAATTCCGGGATCGGGCGGCTCGGCGCGGCTGCAGAAGATCGTCGGCATCACGCGCACCAAGGATATCGTGATGCGCTCGAAGCGCATTCCCGCGAAGCAGGCGCTCGACTGGGGCATCGCCACCGATTGCGTCGCCGACGGCCGGCTCGAAGCGGCGACCGACGCGCTCGTCGACGAACTGCGCGCCTTCTCGCCGCTCGCGCAACGCACCGCCAAGAAGCTGTTGAACGATACGGAAGACGCCACGCTCACCGTCGCCATCGAGCTCGAAGGGCATGGCTACAGCCGCTTGCGCCAATCGGACGATTTTCGGGAAGGCGTCGAAGCGTTCCACGGCAAGCGGAAGGCGAAATTCCGCGGCAGCTGATGCGGCTTCAGCACTAGCTGAACAAGGCACTGATTCTGGATCCGCGGTTCAGTGCGCGATCGCCGGACAGCCGCCGTCCGCCATCGGGCGAAAGGCCTGGTCGCCCGGGATCGTGGCGACGAGCTTCAGCAGGTCCCACTCACTTTTCGATTCGGCAGGCGACTTGATCTGCACGAGATAGACGTCATGCACCATGCGGCCATCGGGCCGCAGCTTTCCGTTTGGCGTGAAGGCGTCGTTCACTGGCGTTTCGCGCATTTTCGCGATCACGGTCTTGGGATCGTCCGAATTCGTCGCCTCGACCGCCTTGAGGTAGCTGCGCACCACCGAATAGGTGCCGATCTGGAAACTCGTGGGCGCGGTCTTTCGCCGCTCGAGGAACTTGGCGAAAAACGCATTCGCCGCGTCGTCGAGACCGGGCAGCCATGGCGAGACATACATCATGCCCTGCGCCAGCTGCAGGCTGGTGGCCTTGATTGCCGGCAGCGAGTCGAGCCCGAACGGCACTACCTTCTGCTTGTCGGTGATGCCGAATTCGCGCGCGGTCTTGACCGCGTTGATCGCGTCGTCGCCGCCATTCGCCACCCCGACGACCTCCGCCTGCGACGCTTGCGCCTGCAGCATGAAGGAGGAAAAATCCGTTGTGCCGAGCGGATGACGGACCGCACCCACGACTTTGCCGCCATTCCTTTCGATGAAAGCGGTGGCGCCATCCTGGAGCGCGCGGCCGAATATGTAATCGGCCGTGATGAAGAACCAGGTCTTGCCGAGCTTCGGCACGGCTTGGCCGATGGCGGCCCCGATCTGGTAGCTGTCGTAGACCCAGTGGACCAAATTATTGGGCGCGCAGGCCTTGCCGGTGAAATCGGCCGACCCCGCGCTCGTCAACAGCACGGCCTTGTTGTCGGTCTTGGCGATCTCCAACACCGCGAAGGCCACCGCTGAATTGACGAGATCGGTGACGGCATCGACCTGATCGAGATCGAACCAGCGCCGGGCGATCGCCGCGCCAATGTCGGGCTTGTTCTGGTGGTCGGCGGAGACGATTTCGATCGGCACGCCATTGATCTTATTGCCGAACTCCTCCGCCGCGATCTTCGCCGCCTCGACGGAGCCTACGCCCGAATTCTGCTCGTAAGGCCCCGAGAGATCGGTGAGCACGCCGATCTTGACCTTGCCTCCGGACATCTCGGCCCGCGCGGCCGGTGCCAGAAGCAGGAACGCGACCAGACTGCAGGTTACGAAGCGCATGGGTCCCTCCCGAGCGATTGTTGCGGTGCGGCCGTGAACCGGCCTTTTCCGTACATTAGTTGAGCGTATCGTAGAAATCCTGCATCGGCCTCAAATTTCTACCCGGAAACCGACCTCGATCACCCCATCATTGGGGATTTTGAAATAATCGGGCGCACGGCTCGAAATCTGGCTGAGGAAAGAAAAGATCGCGAAGGAGACCGGGCCCATCGCCGAATCCTTCTCGCGGCGAACGACCG
>JBEKSB010000281.1:0-4671 GCA_049517455.1 Xanthobacteraceae bacterium | reverse complement strand
CACCCGCCGCACCATCCTCTGGATCGACGCACGGGGCGCCGCGATTTTCTTCAGTCTTCGGCACAAGGAGGCGCTGATCATGGCCAAGCATCGCGGGCGCGGCGTCGCGACCATCAACTATCCGATCGGCATGAATCTCGGCGGCGATCCGAGTCAGGCCCTGGTTCATTCCAACCCGACTGGGAAATTCACCGTCGCGCTCTCTTCGATCGACCTCGGCCAGGGGATGAAATCGGTGACGCGGCAGATCTGTGCGGAAACGCTCGGCGTCCCAGTCGAAGACGTCTATGTCGACACCGCCGATTCCGACACCGGCCCGCACTGCATGGGCTCGTTCGCATCGCGCGGAACGCACCGCGTCGGCAACGCGGTCATGGTGGCAGCGCGCGAGGCCCGCGCGGTCATGATGGAAGCGGCTGCGGAGGAGCTCGAGGTCGACCCGGCCGACCTTGAGACCGACGGTCGCGGCTCGATCCAGGTGAAGGGCGCACCTCACCGCTCGATCTCCGTCCGCGACGTCGCCATTGCTGCTCAATTCCGCCAGGGAAAGACGATCTCCGGGCGCGGCATCTTCCTGGTGCCGCTGTCGGATGTCGATCCGGAAACCGGCGAGATGTCGCCGGCAACTTGCTACGCCCACGCCTGTCTTATTGCGGAAGTTGAAGTCGACGACGAGACCGGCGAAGTCACTGTTCTGAAAATGACAAGCGCCTACGAAATTGGGCGGGCGATCAACCCCAAACTCGTCGAGCAACAACTCGTCGGCGGCTCCTGGATGGGCATGAGTCATGCGCTCTACGAGACGCCGGAACCTTACTATCCGGATCCGCGTGACGGACCGCGGGACTTCAACGAATATCTGATGCCCGGGCCGGGCGACATTTGTCCGCACGACATTTTGGTCCTTGAGCGCCCCGCGCCTGATGGACCCTTCGGTGCCAAGGGACCGGGCGAGATGTGCGCCAATCCGGTGCTTCCGGCGGTCGCCAATGCGATCTTTGCCGCGGTCGGCGTGCGCGTCAACGACCTGCCAATTACGCCGGAGAAAATCCTGCGGGCACTGAAAGCGCGCGGCGGCGCCGCCACGCCGGCTCGCGCGCGGTAAGCGGAATACGTCATGGCGGTGCGCCATACCATTGTCGGCATCGGCAGCCCGCGCGAGCTCGAGGAGGCGCTTCGCGCCGCCTATTATCTTGCTGATGAGGAGCTTTCGACCGCCGCCTATCTCGCGCTCGCCCTCGGCAAGCCATTGTTGCTCGAAGGCGCGCCGGGCGTGGGTAAGACTGAAGCGGCCAAGGCGATTGCCGGCGTGCTCGGCCGCACGCTTCTACGCCTGCAATGCTACGAGGGCATCGACGCGGCGGCCGCGCTCTACGAATGGAATTTTCCGCGCCAAATGCTGGCGCTCCGCCGGCAAGGTGAAGGCGCCGGCGATATCAACATCTATGGCGACGAGTTCCTGATTGAACGGCCGATGCTTGCCTGTCTGCGGCGTCCGCAAGAAACGGCCCTCCTCATCGACGAAATCGACCGCTCCGATCACGAATTCGAGGCCTTCCTCCTCGAGTTTCTTTCCGACTTTCAGATCTCGATCCCGGAGCGCGGCGCCATTCGCGCGTACGAGCGGCCGGTGGTGATCCTCACCTCAAATCGGACCCGCGAACTGCACGAAGCGTTGCGTCGCCGCTGCGTCTATCACTGGATCGACTATCCCACTCCCGAGCGCGAGATGCGCATCATCATGATGCGCGCTTCCGGCGTCAGTGAGCGCGCGGCTCGCGCGGTGGTCGCCGCGGTCGGGCGACTGCGCCGCGAGCCGCTCGCCAAACTCCCGGGCATCGCGGAAGCCGTCGAATGGGCGGAAGCCGCGACGCTCCTCAACGAGCAAGGCGCGCGTTGGCCCGACGCCTTTCGCCGCTCGCTCGGCGTCGTCCTCAAAGACGAGGACGACCTCGTGCATATCGCGCCGAGAATCGAGGCCATTCTGGCGGAGGCGCAGGCGTGACCGACACGACCGGCCCGATCGCCCGCTTCCTCGGCTTTACGGCGTTGCTGCGAAGGGCGGGCTTTGCCGTCGCGCCCGAGCAGACGATGGCCTGGCTCACTGCGATCGAACTTCTCGGGCCCAAAGAGATTGGCGACATCCGTCGGGCCGCGCGCGCGACCATCGGACCGCCGCCTGAACGTTTTGCCGAATTTGACGCGTTGTTCGATGCACATTTTCTCGGCGCTGTCGTTCCGGGATTGGAGATGGAGGCGAGCGACGAGGAGCCGTTGCGCGCCGCCGAGGATTCTTCGGTTGGCCCCGAACCAGTCTTCGGCGACGAAACGCGCGAATCCGGTGCCAAGGCCACCGCCGCCGAAAGGCTCACGGCGCGCCGCTTCGCGCCCGGCGATGAAAATCAAACGCTGCGCCGGTTCGCCCGCGCGCTGCCGACCCGCGTGCCGCTGCGGCGCGGCTATCGCTGGCGTTCGTCGCGCGGCGGGCCCCGCGCCGATGCGCGGCGCATGTTTCGCGACGCCATGCGGCACGCCGGCGAGTTCGTCCGGCTGCGTCGCCGCCAACGGCGGCTGCGGCAGCGCCGCATCGTTGTTCTGATCGACGTCTCCGGATCGATGAAGGAGCGCACGCAGGCGCATCTCGCCTTCGCGCATGCGCTGGTTCGCGCCGCCGACTCGGTGGAAGTCTTCACTATGGGGACGCGGCTGACCCGCATTACCCGGCCGCTGCGTCTGCGCAACCGTGAGCAGGCGCTCGGCACGGCCTCACTGCTCGTCGCCGACTGGGACGGTGGCACCCGGATCGGCGAGGCGCTCGGCGCCTTTCTCGCCATTCCACGTTTTGCCGCGCTCGCGCGCGGTGCGGTTCTTGTCGTCCTCTCGGACGGGCTCGAGCGCGGCGATCCGACCGCAATGGGCGACGCCGTCGCTCGCTTCGCGCGCCTGTGTTGGAAGATCATCTGGCTGACGCCGCTCGCCGCCGATCCGGCCTTCGAGGCCCGCACTGCCGGGTTGGTCGCCGCCCGGCCCTTCCTCGACAAGCTCGGCGACGGCGGAACGATCGAAAGCATCTGCGCCAACGTCCTCGATATGGCGAGTGAGAGAGCGGCATGACGGACATCATCGACGCACATCATCACATCTGGCGTTGCCGCGATCTTCCCTGGCTCGACGGGCCGATGCAGCCGCGCATCTTCGGCCCTTACGAGGCGATCCGGCGCGATTACCCGATCGGCGAATATCTTGCCGACATCGCCGGCAGTGGCGTGACCCAATCCGTCTACGTACAAGCCAATTGGGCAAAGGACGCCTTCGAGGACGAAGTCGCCTATGTGCAGCAAGCCGCGGACGAAACCGGATTTCCGCAAGGCATCGTCGGTTACGCCGACTTTTTGGCGAAGGACGTCCGGCCGCAGCTTGACCGCCTGACCAAATATCGCGGCATGCGCGGTTTGCGGATGCAGTTGCAATGGCACGAGAACCCGCAATACCGGTTCGCGGCGGAACCCGACATCGCCCGCAACCCGACATTTCAGCAAAATGTCGCGCGCCTCGCCGATTATGGCTGGACTTTCGATCTTCAAGTTTTCTCCGGGCAGATGGAAGGCGCGGCGGAACTTGCTGCCAGCGCGCCCAAGGTGACTTTCATCCTGCAGCACGCCGGCATGCTGGAAGACCTCTCCGCGGCCGGATGGGCGCGATGGCGCGCCGGCATGCGCCGCATCGCTGCATGCCCGAACATGGTTTCGAAGCTGTCCGCGCTGGGCACGTTCATCCACAAGAATGATCCTGACCACATCGCCGCGATCGTGCGCGAAACGATCGAGATTTTCGGTCCGGCGCGTTGCCTGTTCGGCTCGAATTTTCCGGTCGAGAAATTGTGGACGCAGTATTCCGACCTGATCGCGGCATACCGCGGCGCGATCGAGCCGCTTGGTGAAGCCGCAGCTCGCGCCGCGTTCCACGATACGGCGGCAAAAGTTTATCGGCTCAATTGACTCGGGGCATGTGACCTTGGGCGGGGGAGGAAAGTATGGCGCTTGAAATTAAGGTCCTCGACTACGGCGACATCGAACTTGAATCGAGCTTCCTGGTGCTCGGGCGCGACTGCGGCCGCGTGCGGCGGGTCCCTGTCTTCGGCTTTCTCATTCTCGGCGGGACTTGGCCCGTGGTGGTCGATACCGGCTATCGCTCGAACCAGATCATGGAAACGCTGGGGATGCGCGGGCTGCAATCCCACGAAACCATGATCGAGAACCAGCTGAAGAAACACGGACTGCGGCTGGGAGACGTGCGCTACATCCTCCACACGCACCTGCATATCGATCATGCCGGCAAGGACGACCTCTTCCCGATGAACACCGCGGTCGTCCTCAATCGCCGGGAGCTTGAATATTCGGTTTCCGGTCTCATGCATCCGCAATATCCGGCGCCCGACATCAAACATCTCGTCGATCGCCTGCACACCAAAGGGGCGCTGCGCTTCCTCGACCTCGAAATATCCGGGCCGATTGAGCTGATGCCGGGCCTGATCTGCGAGGCTGCGGGCGGCCATACCGAGGGGTCGATGAACGTGATCGTCAAGACCAACGAAGGCGACGCGACGATCTGCGGCGACGTGCTCTACGACATCAACGACCAGCTCGTCGAACCCTTCCGCGAAATCAGCGA
>JBEKSB010000280.1:0-4671 GCA_049517455.1 Xanthobacteraceae bacterium | reverse complement strand
TCCTCATGCCGGCGCTGTCGCCCACGATGGAAAAGGGCAACCTCGCCAAATGGCTCAAGAAGGAAGGCGAGGCGGTCAAGACCGGCGACGTCATCGCCGAGATCGAGACCGACAAGGCGACGATGGAATACGAAGCCGTCGACGACGGCGTAATGGCGAAAATCGTGGTGCCGGAAGGCACCCAGGACGTACCCGTCAATCAGCTCATCGCCGTGATCGCGCAAGAGGGCGAGGATCCGAAAGCTGCGGCGGCGGCAGTAGCAGCAGGGAAGGGGGCGCCTGCAAAAGCTCCGAGCGCGGAAACCCCCTCACCCCCTCCCTCTCCCCCAAGGGGAGAGGGAGCTGCCCCGCAAGCCGCTACGCCTCCACTTGCTGGAAAAGAGCCGAAGTCACCGAGCGAGCCACAAGCACCGCGGGCTCCCTCGCCCCAGCGGGAAGAGGGCGGGGGTGAGGCGGCTCGGACCGACGGTCACGGCGCGAACCGCGTCTTCTCGTCTCCGCTCGCGCGACGTCTCGCCAAAGAAGCCGGCATCGATATCGGCCGCGTCGCCGGCTCCGGCCCGCATGGCCGCGTGGTGGCTCGAGATGTTTCGGCGGCGAAGGAAGGTAAGGGTCTGCGGGTTCCGGCCGCGGCGCCTGCGGCGGCGGCTGCTCCCGCGATTGCGCCGTCATTGTCGGACCAGCAAATTCGCGCGCTTTACGAAGACGGCAGCTACGAACTCGTCCCGCACGACGGCATGCGCCGCACCATCGCGCAGCGACTCACCGCCTCGGTGCAGACCGTGCCGCATTTTTATCTCACCATCGACTGCGACATCGGCAAGCTTCTCGCCGCGCGCGAAGAAATCAATGCCGTGGCGCCGAAGGACAAGGACGGCAAGCCCACCTACAAGCTCTCGGTCAACGACTTCGTCATCAAGGCTTTAGCGCTCGCGCTGCAACGCGTGCCGGACGCCAATGTGAGCTGGACCGAAGCCGGCATGCTCAAGCACAAGCATTCCGACATCGGCGTCGCGGTGGCGCTGCCCGTGGGCCTGATCACGCCGATCATCCGTAACGCGGAAACAAAATCGCTGTCGGCGATCTCCAACGAAATGAAGGACCTGGCGACGCGCGCCCGGGCGCGCAAACTCAAGCCGCAGGAATATCAGGGCGGCACGTCGTCGGTTTCAAATCTCGGCATGTTCGGCATCAAGGATTTCACCGCCGTGATCAACCCGCCGCAATCGACTATCCTCGCCGTCGGCACCGGCGAGGAACGCGCCGTGGTGCGCAACGGTAAGATCGAAGCGGCGCAGATCATGAGCGTGACCATGTCGTGCGATCACCGCTCGGTCGATGGCGCGCTTGGCGCCGTGCTGATCGGCGCGTTCAAGGCGCTGATCGAGAATCCCGTGATGATGCTGGTGTAAAGGCGATGGCTGATACGAATTTCGACATCATCATCATTGGCTCGGGTCCCGGCGGTTATGTCTGCGCGATCCGCGCGGCGCAGCTTGGATTCAAAACCGCCATCGTCGAGCGCGACTATCTGGGCGGCATCTGCCTGAACTGGGGCTGCATTCCGACCAAAGCGCTGCTGCGCTCGGCGGAGATTTTTCACTACTTGCAGCACGCCAAGGATTACGGCCTTTCCGCAGGCGAGGTGAAATACGATCCATCGGCGGTGGTGAAGCGCTCGCGCGCCGTGTCGAAGCGCCTCAACGACGGGGTCGGCTTCCTGATGAGAAAGAACAAGGTCGCCGTGATCTGGGGCGAGGCGGCGATCGACGCACCGGGAAAACTCACCGTAAAAGCCGGCAGGAGCGAAGCGCCCAAGGGCGCACTCGGTGCCGGCTCGTACCAGGCCAAGCACATCATCATCGCGACCGGCGCGCGGCCGCGCGTCCTGCCCGGCCTGGAGCCGGATAAAAAGCTCATCTGGACCTACTTCGAGGCGATGGTGCCGGACGGCATTCCCAAATCGCTGCTCGTCGTCGGCTCGGGCGCCATCGGCATCGAATTCGCCTCGTTCTACCGCACGCTCGGCGCCGAAGTGACGGTGGTCGAGGTGCTGCCGCAAATCCTGCCGATGGAAGACGCCGAGATCGCCGCATTTGCGCGTAAGAGTTTTGAGAAGCAGGGCATCAAGATCCTCACCGGCGCCAAGGTGACGAAGCTCGACAAGAAAGCCGACGGCGTCACGGCCACCATCGATGACGGCAAAGGTGGCACGCAGACGCTGTCCGTCGACCGCGTCATCGCCGCGGTCGGTGTCGTCGGTAACATCGAGAATCTCGGCCTGGAAAAGCTCGGGGTGAAAACCGAGGGCGGCGCCATCGTCATCGAGGGCGCCTGCAAGACCAACATTCCCGGTATCTACGCGATCGGCGATGTCGCCGGGCCGCCGCTACTGGCGCACAAGGCCGAGCACGAAGGCGTCATCTGCGTCGAAGCTATTAAGGGGTTGCATCCCCACCCGATGGACAAACGCCTCATTCCCGGATGTACCTATAGTACGCCCCAGATCGCTTCGGTGGGGCTTACCGAGCAGGCGGCGAAGGACAAGAAAATCGATATCCGCGTCGGCCGTTTTCCGTTCGTCGGCAACGGCAAGGCCATCGCGCTCGGTGAGGACCAAGGGTTGGTGAAAGTGATTTTCGACAAGAAGACCGGCCAGCTTCTCGGCGCGCATATGGTCGGCGCTGAAGTGACCGAACTCATCCAGGGCTACGTCATCGCGATGAACCTGGAGACCACGGAAGAAGAGCTCATGCACACCGTGTTCCCGCATCCCACGCTTTCGGAGATGATGAAGGAAGCGGTGCTCGACGCTTACGGGCGCGTGCTGAATATCTGATCTTGTCTTTGCAAAGCCGCCTTGCGGACCAGGGCTCCGACTCGTAAGTAACACGTGACTGACTTGGAGCTTTCATGACCGTCCTGATTGACACGGTCGGCGCCGCGACAATGCCCCGCCATCCGGAGAAAGCCCACCGGCCGGACCAGCCCATCCTGCGCAAGCCGGATTGGATCAGAGTCAAGGCGCCGGTGTCGGCGGGTTATATCGAGACTCAGCAGATCGTGCGCGCCAATGGCCTGCACACGGTGTGCGAGGAGGCCGGCTGTCCCAATATCGGCGAGTGCTGGGAGAAGAAGCACGCGACCTTTATGATCATGGGCGACACGTGTACGCGCGCGTGCGCCTTCTGCAACGTCAAGACCGGCCTGCCGGGTGCGCTCGATCCCGCCGAGCCGGAGCACGTCGCCGAGGCCACGGCAAAGCTCGGCCTGACGCATATCGTGATCACTTCCGTCGATCGGGACGATCTCGACGATGGTGGTGCGGCGCATTTCGCCGCGGTGATCCGCGCCATCCGGGCGCGCTGCCCGCGCACGACGATCGAGGTATTGACGCCCGACTTTTTGCGCAAGAAAGGTGCGGTCGAAGCCGTCGTTGCCGCGCGGCCCGATGTGTTCAACCACAACCTCGAAACCGTGCCGTCGAATTATCTGACGGTGCGACCGGGGGCGCGCTACTTCGCATCGGTTCACCTGTTGCAGCACGCCAAGGAGCTCGATCCACTGATTTTCACCAAGTCGGGAATTATGGTGGGTCTCGGCGAAGAGCGCAACGAAGTGCTGCAGGTGATGGATGACCTGCGCGCGGCCGAGGTGGATTTCCTCACCATCGGGCAATACCTGCAGCCCTCGCGCAAGCATCACCCCGTCGTGCGCTTCGTGCCGCCGGACGAGTTCAAGGCGCTCGCGACAATCGCCTATGCCAAGGGCTTCTCGATGGTTTCCGCAAGTCCGCTGACGCGCTCCTCGCACCATGCGGGCGAGGATTTCGCTCGGCTGAAGGCGCTGCGGACGGCGCGCTGATCCATGCCACAATTGTCCACCACGAGGCGCGTGCAACACGCCGCGTCCGAGATGTTCGATCTCGTCGCCGACGTCGAGCACTATCCGGAATTCGTGCCGTTGTGCCAGTCGCTCACCGTACGCAAGCGGCTGCAGGAAGGCGGCAAGGATGTGATCGTTGCCGATATGACCGTCGCCTACAAGCTTGTTCGCGAGACATTTACGAGTCGCGTCACGCTCGACCGGCCTCATCTCGAAATTCTGGTCGAATACCTCGAAGGCCCGTTTCGCCGCTTGAACAACCGGTGGAATTTCCGGCCGGTCCAAGATCGCGTCTGCGACGTCGAATTTTTCATCGTTTATGAATTTCGCAGCCGCACGCTCGGCCTATTGATGGGCGCCGTCTTCGATGCTGCCTTCCGCCGCTTCGCCACTGCCTTCGAGCGGCGTGCCGACCAGGTTTACGGCACGCGACCGGCTTAGTGCGTCGACGATCGCTGGCGCTGACGGCTGACCTCGGCTAGTAGCGAAAGAAGGGCACTCGCTGGATGGGGCGCTGTGACTGATGGGCTGGTCGAAGCATGTACGCAGCGACGTTTTCGGCGGCCTCGTCTCCGCGGCCATCGCAATTCCGCTCGCCATGGGCTACGGGATGTTTGCCTTCGCGTCGTTCGGCGAAAACTATTTTGCCGATGGCGCGTTGGCCGGGCTCACGACCGCACTCGTCGTCGCCATCGTCTGCGTTGTGCTCGGCGACAAGACGACGACTGTCTATGCCCCCCGGGTCAACACCACCTTCTTTCTAGGCATCCTGATCTATGGGCTTGT
>JBEKSB010000279.1:0-4694 GCA_049517455.1 Xanthobacteraceae bacterium | reverse complement strand
CGTCCGACCTATGTAGAATTGAAGCTCACCGATATCGAGCGCTTGTTCGGGCGGCGTTAGCTCGGCCGCAGGAAAACAAACTCGGTATCGTCGTAACGGCGCCGGTCGATTTCGTTAAATCCTTCAGGCGCCGCGAATTGCGCCTTGGCGGCTTCTTCGACGACAACGAGAGCGTCGCGCGTGAACCACCCGCCAGCACGCGCCGAGGCGAGCGCGCCAGCCGCGAGGTCCTGACCGTAAGGCGGATCGAGGAAAGCGAGCGAGAATGCCGCGACCGGATGGGCGGGGCCGAGCTTGGTCGCGTCGCGGCGAAATATGCGCGAGGTGCCGCCGAGACCGAGCGCAGCGACATTCTCGCGCAGAAGCGCGCGTGCCTCCGCCCCCTCGTCGACAAACAGGGCGAACGCGGCGCCGCGCGACAGCGCTTCGATGCCGAGCGCGCCGGTGCCGGCAAAGAGATCGAGCACGCGCGCTCCGGTCACGGGATCGCCGAAGGCGTGCACGAGAATATTGAACAAGGACTCGCGCAGCCGATCCGCGGTCGGCCGGATGGCTTTCGATTTCGGAGCGGCGAGCGCGCGCCCGCGCAGGCGTCCGCCGACGACGCGCATCAGCGCCCTCGCGGATGCCGGGGGCGGGCGCCGGATGAGCGATCGGGCGCACCACGGCGGCCATGCCGGCCGTGCTTTGGCGCTTCGCTCTTTGGCTGTTCCGGCGGTTTGTTCTGTCCAAAGCGCTCGATCAGCACGCGGCGGCCTTTGCGGTCCTCAAGCAGGCCGGCGCGCGGCTTTGCCGATGACCGTTCATCCGGTTTTTCGTCCCGGCGCGAGCCGTGGAATTTCCGCCGCAGCTTTTTAGCCGGACGTTCCTCCTCTGTCGCGCGCCAAGAATGATTGGTCGACTTACGACCAATCGGCTTATGGCCGGTCGATTTTTGATCTGCCGGTTTGTCAGGTGTCGATTTGCTACCGGCCGATATGGGGCGTGTCGGTCTTTGCCGAGCATTCTCGCGCGGCACTTCTCTTTCCTCGGGCGGCGGAGGCGGGGTGACGGGTGCGGAAAAGTTCGCGCCCGAAAGCGCCGCTATGCGCGCGCCGAGTTGCTCGCGCAAGACGCGGGTGGGGACTTCCTCCACCTCGCCCTCGGGCAGCTCTCCAAGCTGGAACGGGCCGAACGACACGCGGATGAGCCGCGTCACGGTGAGGCCGAGATGGCCGAGCACGTTGCGCACCTCACGTTTTTTGCCCTCACGGATGGCGAAGGTGAGCCAGAGGTTCGAGCCCTGCACGCGGTCGATCACCGCTTCGATCTCCCGGTAATGGATGCAGTCGATGGTGACGCCGGCGCGCAATTCGTCGAGCCGTGGCTGCGTCACCGAGCCGTGCGCCCGCACGCGATAACGCCGCAACCAGCCGGTGGCGGGCAATTCGAGGATGCGGGCGAGCGCGCCGTCATTGGTGAGCAGGATGAGGCCTTCGGTGTTGAAATCGAGCCTGCCGACGCTGATGAGGCGGGGGAGTCCCTTGGGCAAATGCTGAAAGATGGTCGGCCGGCCGCGTGGGTCGGCGTGCGAGGTCATGAGGCCGCGCGGCTTGTGATAGAGGAAAAGCCGTGTGCGCTCGCGCGCCGGCAAAGGTGCGCCATCGACGCTCACCCGGTCGCGCGCGGTGACGTTGAGCACGGGCGAGCCGATCACGGCGCCGTTGACGGTAACCCGCCCGGCCGCGATCCACGCCTCCGCCTCGCGGCGTGATGTCAGGCCGGCGCGCGCGATCACCTTGGCGATCCGCTCGCCGCCCTTGTCGAATGTGCTCTTGTCGTTCATGACGCGTCCGGCAATAACGCCGCGCGATCGATGAGGCAATCGCCAATGACGTCCTTCATGGATATGGCGTTGGAGGAGGCCCGCGCCGCCGGCGAGCGGGGCGAAGTCCCGATCGGCTGCGTTGTCGTACGCGACGGCGCCGTGGTTGCCCGTGCCGGCAATCGCACGCTCGCCGACCACGACCCGACCGCGCACGCCGAGCTCGTCGCCATCCGGGCGGCCTCCGCAGCGCTCGGCTCGGAGCGGCTTTCCGATTGCGATCTCTATGTGACCCTGGAGCCCTGCGCGATGTGCGCGGGCGCAATCGCGTTCGCGCGCATCCGCCGCCTCTATTACGGCGCGCCGGATCCCAAGGGCGGCGCGGTGGACAATGGCGTGAAATTCTTCGCTTCGCCGTCGTGCCATCATCGGCCGGAGGTCTACGGCGGCATGGCCGAAGCTGAGGCGTCGGCGCTGCTCAAGGTTTTTTTTCAGGAACGACGTTAGTCACGCCGCGAGCAAGGCGCCAAGCCGTTCGTTCACTTCGGCCTTCACTGCATCGGCGGATCGCAGAATGGCGGTCGCTTGATAGAAGTCGAGCGTGCGGAAGAGGCCGACGTGAGGACGGATCACGAGGTCCGGCGCGGCATGGGCGAGCTTGGCCGCGACAATAGCGCTGCCCATGATGTTGAGCGTCGTGTAAACGCATTCCCAGGCGCCCGGGATGTCGCCGCGTTCCGTGGGCGGAACGCTCAACACGTCGACCGCAACGATGTAATCGGCCAGCCCGCGCAGCCGGTCGAAGGGAAGCGGATTGGTGGCGCCGCCATCGATGAGCACGCGGCCGTCAATGGTTACCGGCTGCAATAGGCCGGGAATGGCCATCGAGGCGGCCAGAGCCGCGCGGAGCGGTCCCGATGTGAGCGGTGCTTCCTGTCGGCGGTGGAGATCGGCCGCGATCACGGTGAGTGGAATCGCGAGCTCCGAGAAATCCGCGGGGATGGCGTCGGGCAGGAACTGCGCACAGAATTTCTCGGCATCGATCTGCGTCGCACGGCCGAACGCGCCGGCGAACAGGTCGGTGAATGTCCCCACACGCGCCGCCATGAGACGTCGCGTGGTTTCGCCGCGGTCGTGCGCAAAGCCAATGACGTGGCGGCGGATATCCTTGCCGCGCATCCCTGCCGCATAGGCGGCGCCGATGAGCGCGCCAATCGACGTGCCGGCGATAGCGACCGGTTTCACGGCCATCTCGTCGAGCGCTTCGATGACAGCGATATGCGCCAGCCCGCGCGCCCCGCCGCCACCGAGCGCGAGCGCGAAGGTTTTCATCCGCCTCGCCGCTTCAAGTTGCGCCCGCCTGGCGCGCGAATTCCCACGCTTTGGCGGCGAGCGGCTGCACCAGGCTCGCCTTGGCCGCCGCGACGGCGCTGCTCGCGGTGCCGTCGCGCACGCGGCCGACGATGCCTTGCAGGATCGCTGCGATGCGAAAGAAATTGTAGGCGGAATACATCGGCAGATAGGGACGCGGATCGAGCCCGGTGCGTTTCACGTAGGCCTCGACATAATCTTCCAGCGAGGGGATGCCGAGCGCGGTCAAATCGAAACCGATTAGCGAACCGGTGCCGGCTTCCGACGGCGGCATGTGCCACTGCATCAGATGGTAGGAAAAATCGGCGAGCGGGTCGCCGAGCGTCGACAGCTCCCAATCGAGCACGGCCGAAATGCGCGGAGCGTCGGGCGCGAGGATGATGTTGTCGAGGCGATAGTCGCCGTGCACCAACCGGGGCGGCTGCGGCGGCGGCAGATGCGCCGGCAGCCACGCCATCAGCCGCTCCATGTCGTCGATCTTTTCCGTCTCCGAGGCGCGGTACTGCTTCGACCACCGCTCAATCTGCCGGGCCACGTAATTTTCGCCGCGGCCGTAATCGGAGAGCCCGATCGCGGCTGGATCGAAGTTATGCAGCCGCGCCAACGTCGCATTCATGGCATCGTAGACCTGCGCGCGCTCGGTCGGATTCGACGACGGCATCTGCGCTTCCCAGAACACACGTCCCTCGACATGCGACATAAGGAAGAACGCGGTGCCGGTGACGGCTTCGTCGGCGCAGTAGAGGATGGGCTCGGCGACGGGAAAGCCTTGCGCGTGAAGCGCGGCGATCACCCGGTATTCGCGATCGACCGCATGCGCCGACGGCAGGAGCTTGCCCGGCGGCTTGCGGCGCAACACATAGCGCCGCCCGGGGGTTTCGACGAGATAAGTCGGGTTGGACTGGCCGCCCTTGAACTGGCGGAGCGTGATCGGCCCGGCAAACCCCTTTACGTGATCGTGCAGATAGGCTTCGAGCCGGCCGACATCGAACCGCAGCCGCTCGGAGACTTCCTTGGTGCCGGAGAAGGTGTTCTGACGGTCTGCGCCGCTCATATTTCCCCCGATATTTCTTGTCTCCCGGATATCGCTAATCAAGTCCCGGCGCCAGTGCGCTGATCTTCCTTATTTTTCCCGCTCTATCGCGCGCCAGCCGATGTCGCGCCGGCAGAAACCTTGCGGCCAGCGGATGCGGGAAATGGCATCGTAGGCCCGTGTCCGCGCCTCGCGGACGGTCTTGCCGAGCGCTGAGACGTTGAGCACGCGTCCGCCATTGGCGAGGATGCGGCCGCCCTCCTGTTTGGTCCCGGCATGGAAAATTTCCACCCCTTCGACCGCGGCGGCTTCATCGAGACCTTCGATGACGGATCCTTTGGCGTAGGGTCCCGGATAGCCTTGGGCGGCCATCACCACGGTAAGCGCGGCCTCGGGATGCCAGCGCAGATCGAGCGATTTGAGTACGCCGTCGCGGCTGGCGAGCAAGGCCGGTACAAGATCCGACATCAGGCGCAGCATCAGCAC
>JBEKSB010000278.1:0-4718 GCA_049517455.1 Xanthobacteraceae bacterium | reverse complement strand
TTGTCGCCATAGCCGATCAAGCTGACGTAGATGAGCCGCGGATTGACCTTGCGCACGTCCGCGTCCGTCAACGCAAGGCGGCGCATCGCCGCGAGGCGATTGTTATGGACGAAAACATCAGCGCCTTCGCACAGGCGCAACAGCGCCTCGCGCGCCGACGCCTGCTTAATATCTAGGACGATGCTGCGCTTGTTGCGGTTCAGTTGCAGATAGAGCGAACCCATGCCGGCGCTCTGGCTCGCCCCGCCCCTGCGCATCAAATCGCCTTGCGGCGGCTCGACCTTGACGACGTCGGCGCCGTAGTCCGCCAGGATCTGCGTTGCGTAAGGGCCCAACACCATCGACGTAAGGTCGATGATGCGCAATCCACGGAGCGGGGCTTGATCGCCTTGACGAGGTGAGGTTGACGGCATTGCCTTACTCTCTTGACCTTGCACTCTTGGCTTCTTCGCTGTTGCCAGCCGTGTTTTTTGTGGCAACGCTCGATTTGTTGCGCGTGATGAATTGAACTGCAATCCAAATCCGGTCGGCTGATGATACCTTCAGGAGCACGGAAGGTTTGAGGAGCGCACGCCGTGAGTGAGGCAAAGATTCTATTTATCGGACCGGGCGCGATCGGGGCGTCAGTCGCGGCCTGGGTGGCGGAGAGCTATCCCTCGGTCTGGATGATGGGCCACGGTGAGACCCAGGCGGTGCTACGTCAAAATGGGATCACCACCTACGACTTCGCGGACCCGGAGCGGACGCGTCGCACCGTCCGCGTCGCCACAATCGACCGGCCCGGCGCTATCGGCGACATCGACATCGTCGTGCTGGCGGTGAAGAACTACAGCCTGGAAGCGGTTGCGCGCCAAGTGCAGAAGGAACTCGGCGACCGGCCAATTGTCGTGTCGATGGCCAACGGCATCGACAATCAGCGGATACTGCCGAAGTTCTTCAGCAAGGTGATCTATTGCGTGGTCGGCTACAACGCCCGCCGCGACGCGCCGGTCGTGGTCGGCTATCAGCGCAAAGGGCCTTTGCTGATCGGCACGCCGGACAACAAACTGGGCGGAGAGTTGCGGCTGGTACAGTCAATTCTCGCACGCGGCTGCCCGACCGAGATCGTGGACCGCTTGCAGGACGCGGTGCACACCAAGATCGTGATCAATCTCACCAATGCGCTCGATGCGCTGTTGGGGCGCGGCTCGGTGCCGTTGTCGAATCTCGCCGCCTATCAACAGCTTCTGTCGCAGACTCTGTGGGAGGGCATACGCATCATTCGCGCCGCGGGCTATCGCGAGCACCGCATCGCCGGCATCCCGCCCTTTGCGCTGCTGCACCTCGTGGCGGCGCTTCCCGGCTGGATGACCCGCCCGGTATTCAAGCGCGAGCTCCGCGCCATGCGGATGTCGAGCATGACCCAGGACGTGGTTCTACGTGGCGCTCACGACACCGAGCTTGAATCGATCACCGGCTACATCGTGGGCCTGGCCGCGCGGCACGGGGTGCCGGCCCCATACAATCGGGCGATCTACCGTCTGGGCCGGGAAAAGTTTCACCCAGGGTTCGAGCCGTTGCGCTGCGAGGAGGTGTTGGCCGCGGTCGAGCGTGAGCGCATTGCTCCTGCTATTCGCGGCTAGAGCGCGTGCTGCTGAATGTTTTGACTCGTTGCTGCAATCTTTCCCATACTTTGCCCAGCGCTGTTGGATCCTTTCTGGTACGCTCCGCACGATATGAAGCCCGCGCCCTTCCGGTATGTCGCCGCCCGTTCCATCGAGGAAGCCTTACAGCTAAAGGCCGAATACGGCGACGAGGCGCGATTTCTGGCCGGGGGCCAAAGTCTTGTGCCGACTATGAATTTCCGGCTGACCCAGCCGGCAATGCTGATCGATATCAATCCGCTCGCGGAATTGGCCGGGGTCAAAATCGATGCCGCGGAGCGCGTGCGCATCGGTGCGCTGACGCGCTACCGCAACCTCGAGCGCGATCCGGCCACCGAGCGGAACCTGCCGCTGATCCATGAAGCCTTGCCCCATATCGCGCACCCCCAAATCCGCAACCGCGGCACCATCGGCGGCAACCTGGCGCACGCCGACCCGGCCTCGGAAATGCCCGCCATCGTCGTGACGCTCGCCGGCAGGCTGCGCGCGCAGTCGATGAAGGGCGAACGGTGGATCGCCGCAGCGGATTTTTTTGTCGGCGCGCTCTCCACGGCGCTCGAGCCGGACGAGATGCTCACGGAAGTGGAATTGCCGGTCGCGCCGCTCCGCTCCGGCGCCTGCTTTATGGAGGTGTCGCGCCGGCGTGGCGATTTCGCCATCATCGGCGTGGCCTGCACATTGCGCCTCGACGAGCAAGGTCGGTGCGCCGAGGCGCGCATCGGTCTGTGCAATGCCGGCGATGGACCGGTCTTTGCCACGGACGCGAGCGAATTCCTCGTTGGCCGGAAAATCGGCGCGACGGAGATCGAGGAGGCGGCCGAACTCGTGCAAAACGCAATCGATCCGGGTGGCAGCATCCATGCCAGCAAGGAGTTCCAGCGCCACATCGCTGGCGTGCTGACGGCACGCGCCCTGGCGACGGCGAACGAGCGGGCGCGGGCATGAGCACTGACAGTCACGAGATCACCGTCACGGTGAACGGAACATCATATCGGCGCACCGTAGAGTCGCGCTTGCTGCTGAGCGATTTCCTGCGCCACGACCTTCTGCTCGCAGGGACGCATGTCGGTTGCGAGCACGGCGTGTGCGGTGCCTGCACGGTGATTTTTGACGGCGCCGCTGTTCGCTCTTGCCTGATGTTTGCGGCACAGGCCGACGGCCACGCGATCATGACGGTCGAAGGACTCGCTCTGGACCGCGAGCATCTGCATCCGCTGCAAGAGTCCATGCGCGACTGCCATGGACTGCAATGCGGCTATTGTACGCCCGGCATTCTTATGACGATGAAAGTGTTCCTTGACGAAACGCCGTCGCCCGACAAGGCGCAAATCCGTGAGGCGCTTTCCGGTAATCTGTGCCGCTGCACCGGCTACCAGCATATCGTGGACGCCATGCAGCTTGCCGCCGAACGGCTGCGGGGTTAACCGCCGTGGCCACACGAAATTTCGGAGCTCCGATCAAGCGCAACGAGGACGCGCGGCTCTTGAGCGGCCAGGCGCTGTTCGTCGACGACGTCGAACTTCCCGGGATGTTGTACGCGGCCTTCCTCCGCAGCAACGTCGCTCACGCCCGCATCCGCTCGATCGACGTTGAGGCGGCGCGGGCGCGCGACGGCGTTGTCGCGGTCTACACCGCCGACGACCTCGGCAATTACTGGGCACCCGGTCCGCTGCTCGTCCCGCCGCCGCCGATCAAGGACACCATTTTCAATCAGCGCACGCAGGTACCGCTCGCCAAGGACAAAGTGCGGCACGTCGGCGAGCCTCTGGCCGTCGTCCTGGCGCAAAGCCGCTATATCGCCGAGGATGCGCTTGCCGACATTACCGTTGAGCTTGATCCGCTGCCGGCGGTCGTCGATCTGGAAAAGGCGCTGACGGATGCTTCTGCCACGATACATGATGGCGTTCGCGGCAACGTCGCCGCCCATGTCCGGCAAAGCCGCGGCAATTACGCTGCCGCGCGCGCGCGCGCCGATCGCGTAATCGCCCGCCGCTTCCTCTACGATCACGGCGCGTCGTCGCCGATCGAGACGCGCGGTATCGTCGCCAGCTGGGACGCCCGCGCCAATCAGCTCACGATTTGGGATACGACCCAGGCGCCAGTGTTTTTGCGCAATGGGCTCGCCGGCATGCTGGGTTTGAGCGAGCGGCAGGTGCGGGTGATCGCGCCGTTCGTCGGCGGCGGCTTCGGGCCGAAGATCATGTTGTTCTATCCCGAAGAAGTGGTGATCCCCTGGGCGGCGATAAAACTCAATCGCCCGATCAAATGGATCGAAGACCGCCTCGAGCATTTCTTTGCCACGACGCACGAGCGTGGGCAGACGCACGACGCCGAAATTGCGCTCGCCGCCGACGGCCGCATCCTCGGCGTCAAGGATGTGTTTCTGCACGATACCGGCGCTTACAATCCCTATGGCCTGACGGTGCCGATCAACAGCCAGTGCACTTTGCTCGGGCCCTACGTGATCCCCAACTACGACAGTACGTTCACGGCGATCTTCACCAACAAGCCGATCGTCACGCCATATCGCGGCGCCGGGCGCCAGCATGGCGTTTTCGTTATCGAACGGCTGCTCGATCTCGCCGCGCATGAACTGAACATCGATCGCGCCGACATCCGCCGGCGCAACCTGATCCCGCCGGATGCATTCCCCTACAACAACGAGATTATCTATCAGGACTTCGCGCCGCTCTCCTACGACAGCGGCAATTACGAGCCGATCCTCGACAAGGCGCTAGAGATGATCGGCTACGATCGCTTCCTCGCCGAAGAGCAGCCGCGCCTGCGCGCCCAGGGCCGCCACGTCGGCGTCGGCGTCGCCTGTTACGTCGAGGGCACCGGCATCGGGCCCTACGAGGGCGCCAAGGTTCAGGTGCAGGCGAACGGCAAGGTCAACGTGGCAACGGGCATCGGTACGCAAGGGCAGGGGCATTTCACTGTTTTCGCGCAGATCGTCGCCGATCAGCTCGGCGTCGAAGTCAGCGACGTCGATATCGTTACCGGCGATACCGATCAGTTTTATTGGGGCGCCGGCACTTTCGCGAGCCGCGGCGCTGTAGTCGCCGGGAACGCCTG
>JBEKSB010000277.1:0-4729 GCA_049517455.1 Xanthobacteraceae bacterium | reverse complement strand
GGAATCGCACTGTCGATTTCGGCAAATAGCGAAGCCGAGGCCGACAAGATTTTCGCCGGGCTCGCCGACGGCGGCGAGGTGCAGATGCCGCTGGGCAAGACGTTTTTTTCGCCGCGATTCGGTATGGTTGCCGATAAATTCGGTGTCGGCTGGATGATCCTTGTGCCACACTGAGCCCCGGCGTCATCGTTGTGGGGGGCGTGAGTGATGAGTGCCGAAGCAGCCGGCCAGGAGTTCGTGATTTCTCGCGTCCTCGACGCGCCGCGCGAGCGCGTCTGGGCGGCGCTGACCGAGCCGGAACATATGAAGGAGTGGTGGACGCCCGGTCACTTCACCATGATCGCCATGAACATGGATTTTCGCCCCGGCGGCTCCTTTCATTTGGGCATGCGTTCCGGCGAGGGCTACAAGATGTGGGGCAAATTCAACTACCACGAAATCGTCCCGCCCGAGCGGCTCGTCTTTGTAAATTGCTTCTCCAATGCCGCGGGCGACATCACGGGGCATCCGATTGTGCCAACCTGGCCGCGGGAAACGCTGATCACCGTCACGCTCGGCGAAGAGCCCGGCGGCAAGACCAAGCTGCACGTCCAGTGGACGCCGCACAACGCGACGGAGGTAGAGCGCAGCACGTTCGGCGCCGCCCACGTCGGCATGAAGGCAACCTGGGGCGGGACGTTCGACCGGCTCGCCGCGTATCTGGCGACGGCCAATTAGCGCCGCGGCAAGTTTGCCGTGACGCCAACTCACCGCGATGCGGACTCGCTGACTTGGCGCTCCGCCGCCGGCGGCAGGAACGACGGGTCAAAGGCGGCGGCGGCCTTGTCTTTCGCCTTGAAGCGATAGGCGAGCGCAATCTGGTCGATTGCCGCAGCAAAACGTGCGGACTCGATGCCGCCAAAGCCGCTCGCCTTTACCGCCGGCGTGACGATGTTGTCACGGATCGCCATGCGCAGGCGCTCAAGCTCAACGTCTTTGCTGAAGCCCTCGGCGCGATGGAGCACCGCTTCGACGGCGCGCGGCGGATCGCGCATGGCGTCTTTCAACGCCCTTACGTAAGCGCGCAGAAACGCCCGCACAGCCTCGGGTTTTTCCTGAGCGAAGACGGGCGAGACCATAATGGCGTCGCCGTAAAGCTCGACTCCATAATCGGCCATCAGCAACAAGGCGAGATCGTCCGGCGGCACGCCGTGGTCCTTGAGATCCACGTAGCAGGTGAAAGAAAAGCCGGTGATGGCGTCAACTTCGCCCGCGGCAAGCATGGGTTCGCGCACCGGAAACCCGACGTCTTCGATGGCGACTTTCGTTGCATCGATACCGTTGACCTTGGCGAAAATCGGCCATTGCGCGAAGGTTGGATCGGCGGCCGGCGCGCCGAGTTTCCTGCCCTCCAAATCCCGCGGCGTGACGACGCCGCGGCTTTTGCGGGCGATGATGGCGTAAGGGGGCTTGTCAAACACGACAAACACGGCCTTGATCGGCGTGTTGGTGGCGTCGCGGAACTTGATCAGCAAGTTGACGTCGGAGACACCCATATCGTCCTTGCCCGCCGCCAGCCGGCTGATGGCTTCGAGCGGGCCGCCGGTCGTAGCGTCGATGGTGACGTCGAGCCCTTCGTCCTTGAAGTAGCCCTTGTCGATGGCGAGGAAGAAGGGCGCCGCCGGACCGTCGATTTTGCGGTCGAGCGTAAAATGAATTGCGGTCTCAGCGTGGGCCGGCGCGGGTCCCAAGAAAGGCCCAAAGACAGGCCCAAAGAGCGCGCCGAGCAATGCCAGAGCGGCGAACCGGGTGAGCCGCGCGGAGATGACGATGGCCATGCCCGGTTCCTTGTTTGGTTCCGTAACCGTAATGCCGGGCGTCCCAGCTTCTCGGCCGCAATCCGATAAAGGACATGCCGCCGTAAAGCGCAAGCAGAAGCCGCGGGCGTGCGAGGCGATACGGCGAGTGTATGCGCCGTCAATTCTGAGCCGACGATGAACAAGTCTGCCGCAAGTCCGCCGCCATTCCAGGCGCCGGTCGCGCCACCCGACGAGGATTTGGCGGCGAACCTGCTTGCGGGCGCCGCGCGCGAAGCCGCCGCCGAGCGGCGCATCGACGCGCGCGCACGCGCGCTAGTCGAGGCGATCCGCGCCAAGGCCGGCGGCATCGGCGGTATCGAGGATTTTCTGCACGCCTATTCGCTCTCCACCAAAGAGGGGCTCGCGCTCATGGTGCTTGCCGAGGCGCTCCTGCGCGTGCCGGACGCCGCGACCGCCGACCGCCTGATCGAGGACAAGCTCGCCGCGGGCCGCTGGCTCAACGGCGATATTAAATCCGCGGCACTGCTCGTGTCGGCCTCGGCGTGGACGCTCGGCATTGCCGCTCGCATCATCCATCCGGGCGAAACGCCGGAAACAATCCTCGACACTATCGCGAGACGTCTTGGGCTACCGACCCTGCGCACGGCGACGCGTCAAGCCATGCGGCTCATCGGCTCGCATTTCGTGCTCGGCCAGACCATCGAGGAAGCGCTCACGCGCGCCCGCAGCCATACCGAGTTTCGCTACTCGTTCGACATGCTCGGTGAGGGCGCGCGGACCGCCGCCGATGCCGAGACATATTTCGATGCCTATGCGGCAGCGATCGCCGCTATCGGATCGAGCGCCGGCAACGCGGCGCTGCCGTCGCGGCCCGGAATTTCGGTGAAGCTCACGGCGCTGCACCCGCGCTTCGAGGCGATCTCGCGCGAGCGGGTATTGGCCGAGCTGCCGCCGCGTCTTCTTGAGCTGGCGCGTATGGCCAAGGCGCACGGCCTTGGCTTCACTATCGATGCCGAGGAAGCGGATCGGCTCGAATTATCGCTCGAGGTGATCGGCGCCGTGCTCGCCGATCCGTCGCTGCGCGGCTGGGACGGTTTCGGGCTCGCCATACAGGCCTATCAGAAACGCGCCCTAGCGGTGATCGGCTGGCTCGACGAGACCGCCGCCACATTCGGCAGCCGGCTGACTGTCCGCCTCGTTAAAGGCGCCTATTGGGACACCGAGATTAAGCGCGCGCAGGAGCGCGGACTCGCCGATTATCCAGTGTTCACGCGCAAGGCCATGACCGATCTTTGCTACATGGCCTGCGTGAAAAAGCTCCTCGCCGCGCGCGAACACCTGTTTTCGCAATTCGCCACGCACAACGCGCTCACCGTCGCCAGCGTGATCGAGGAGGCGGGCGGCGTCGAGGGCTTTGAGTTCCAGCGCCTGCACGGCATGGGCGAGGCGCTGTATGAAGCGCTTTTGGCCGAACTGCCCGAGACAGTTTGCCGTGTGTATGCGCCCGTTGGCGGCCACCGCGACCTTCTTGCCTATCTGGTGCGACGATTGCTCGAAAACGGCGCCAACTCGTCCTTCGTCTCGGTCGCCGCCGATCCGAGCGTGCCGATCGAGACGATTCTGCAGCGTCCGCAAAGCCGAATCGCCAGTCCTCGCGACGCGCGCAACACAAAAGTCCCGCTGCCGCGCGATCTCTATCGACCCGAACGGCGAAACTCAGCGGGCGTCGAGTTTGGCGAACGCGCAAATCTTAACGCGCTTGTCGCCGAGGTTCGCGCCGCCACATTTGCTTCAGCCGAGGCCGCACCGCTGGTCGACGGCATTACACTCCACGGCATCGAGCACCCTGTGTTGTCGCCGATCGACGGCCGAGCCATCGGCATGGTCCGCGAGGGCGACGACGCGATCGTACGTGCGGCGATGGCCGCAGCCGAAGCCGGATTTCCCGCCTGGGCGGCGACGGCGAACGAAGAACGCGCTTCCGCGCTTTTGCGCGCCGGCGATCTCCTTGAGAAAAATCGCGGCGAACTCCTCGCGCTCCTGCAAAACGAGGGCGGCAAGACGCTCGATGACGCGCTGGCTGAGCTGCGCGAGGCGGTCGACTATTGCCGCTATTATGCGGCGCAGGCGCGCGTCGAGTTGGCGCCGCAGGCGATGCCGGGTCCGACCGGCGAAAGCAACATGCTGCGCTATCGCGGACGCGGCGTGTTTGTCTGCATCAGCCCGTGGAATTTCCCGCTGGCCATTTTTCTCGGTCAGGTGGCTGCCGCGCTTGCCACCGGCAATGCCGTCGTGGCGAAGCCCGCGGAGCAGACGCCGCTCATCGCCGCCCGCGCCGTGGCGCTGCTCCACGCGGCCGGCGTGCCGGCGACCGTGCTGCATCTCGTGCCCGGCGACGGCAAGGTCGGTGCGAGTCTCGTAGCCGACGCGAGCGTCGCCGGCGTCGTCTTCACCGGCTCGACCGAAGTTGGCCGCGCCATCAACCGGGCGCTCGCCGCAAAAAGCGGGCCGATCGTGCCGCTGATCGCCGAGACCGGCGGCATCAACGCCATGATCGTCGATGCCACCGCGTTGCCCGAACAGGTGATCGACGACGTCGTGACGTCGGCCTTCCGCTCCGCCGGCCAGCGCTGCTCGGCGCTGCGGCTTCTTTGCCTCCAGGAGGACATCGCGGAGCCGATGCTCGGCATGCTGGTCGGCGCCGCGCGCGAACTGAAAGTCGGCGATCCGCGCCAGCTGGCGACGCATGTCGGCCCGGTGATCGACGCCGACGCCAGGCAAAAGCTCGAAAGCTGGATCGCCGAAATGGAAGGCGCCGGCCGCGTACGCTACCGCTCCGACCGCGACGGAACGCTGCCGGCCGGCGGGACCTATGTCGCGCCGGCGCTAATCGAGCTCGACAGCGCCCGGGAGCTGAAGGCGGAGGTGTT
>JBEKSB010000276.1:0-4794 GCA_049517455.1 Xanthobacteraceae bacterium | reverse complement strand
AGGGGAGATCATGTGTGATGGCGATCAATCGGCGAAAATTTCTCAAGACAACAGGCGCGATCGGCGCAGCCGGCGCGCTTGCGACACCCGGCTTCTTCTTGCGCTCCGCGCAAGCGGCCGGCACCGTGCAGGTCGGTGTGTTATTCTCGCTTACCGGCGGACTATCAATCATCGAGAAATCGCTTGCCGATGCGACCATGATGGCGATTTCCGAGATCAACGCCAATGGCGGCGTCAAGGGAATGAAGATCGAGGCGATTCTCGAGGATGGCGCCTCCGATCCAAAGACCTACAACGAAAAGGCTTCCAAGCTCGTCATCCAGGATCGCGTACCGACGGTGTTCGGCTCCTACACGTCGGCTAGCCGCAAGGCCGTTCTGCCAGTGTTCGAGAAGCGCAACAACCTCTATTTCTATCCGACCTACTACGAAGGTTTCGAGTGCTCGAAGAACGTCGTCTACACCGGCGCCGTTCCCAATCAGCAGCTCTCCAATTTCATTCCGTGGATCATCAAGACGCTCGGCAAGAAGAAGTTCTTCATCGTCGGGTCGAACTACATCTATCCGCGCGAGATGGCCAAGGTCTCCAAGATCTTGATCGAGAAAAGCGGCGGCGAGTGGATCGCCGACGAGTACCTCGAGCTCGGCGACTCGGAATGGGGCTCGATGGTCAACAAGATCAAGAGCTCGGGTTGCGATGTCGTTCTGTCGAACGTAGTTGGTGACTCGGTCGTCGCCTTCTATCGCGAATTTAAAAACCAGGGGCTGGCCCACGACAAGCTGCCGATCTGTGCCACGGTGACCTCGGAGATCGAGATCAAAGCCATGGGTGCCGAATACGCCGTCGGGAGCTATACGTCGTTCCCGTACTTCCAGGCCATCGACACCGATATCAACAAGGCCTTCGTCGAGCGTTACCGAAAGTTTGTGAAGGATCCTCAGGCGGTCACACATCACGCGCTGGAATCATCGTACTTCCAGGTGTTCCTGTGGAAGCAGGCGGTGGAGAAAGCGAGCGCCATAACCCCAACCGCTATTCGCGATGCAGTGAAGGGCCAGGAGTTTAACGCGCCGAACGGCCACGTCAAAATCGAGCCGGAGAACCTGCACACGTGGCTGACACCGCGTATTGCGCAATGGCAATCGAACGGCCAAGGCAAGATCATCGACGAGTACAAAGCGCCGATTAAGCCGCTGCCCTACGTGGCGTATGGCGAGACCGACGACAACCTGTTCTGCACCTCCAAAGGACTGGACACCGCGAAGCTCAAGAAGACCTGATTCGGTCCAGGCAAGCGGCCGCCGAGCTGCTCGGCGGCTGCTTGCTGATGTGATGGCTTGGTGATGTCATGATCGACACGCTATTCATCGGTCTTAGTGTCGGCTCCATTCTGCTGCTTGTGGCGCTTGGCCTCGCCATTACCTACGGCGTCATGGGCGTCATTAACATGGCCCATGGCGAGTTGGTGATGGTTGGTGCTTACACCACCGTGATGTCGGGCATTTGGCTGCATACCGGCATCTTGATTGCCATTCCGCTGGCCTTCGTGGTTACGGCGCTACTCGGCCTGATGATCGAGCGGGTTGTCGTTCGGCGCCTCTACGGCCGCATTCTTGACACGCTGCTCGCCACTTGGGGCATCGGCATTTTGATCCAGCAAGCCGTGCGGCTTGAGGGCGGCCTGTCGTTCTTCGGAATTCACATTGCCGGCCTCGGCGCCGGACTTCAGAACGTCACGATACCGGAAGCGCTGCAAGGTGCGATTTCGATCGGTGGGATTGAGATCAACGCCTATCGTACCTTCATCATCCTAGTGACGTTGGTCTTCACGCTGATCACCTGGGCCATCCTGTATCGCACGTCCGTCGGCACTCAAGTGCGCGCTATCATTCGAAACCGGCAAATGGCCGCCGCATGCGGTATCGACGTCGAGCGGATGAATGCGCTCACTTTTGCGTTCGGTTCGGGCCTCGCCGGCGTCGCCGGCGTTATGATGTCCGGATTCAAGACCGTGTTTCCCGACATGGGAACGCCAATGGTGGTCGATGGCTTTCTGGTCGTCGTCGCCGGCGGCGTCGGCAGCCTGTTGGGATCGGTACTGTCCGCTGGCATGCTCGGAGAAATCAACGGCGTCGTCGCCTCGGTGACCAACGATATTGTTGCTCGCGCCGTCGTCTTCGGCGTGGTGATCCTAATCATCGTTGCCAAGCCAAAGGGCTTGTTCTCATTTAAGGAACGCTGAACGGATGACCAAGCGTCACATCGTAATAGCCGCATACGCGATCTTTATCGCGGCGATTATGCTGGCGCCGCTAGTGCTGGAGCCATTTTGGCTCAATCGCATCGCCAAGTATCTCGTGTACGGAATGCTCGGCATTGCGGTGGCGTTGTCTTGGGGTTACGCCGGCGTTCTCAATCTGGGGCAGGGTCTGTTTTTTGGCGCCGGCGCCTACATGATCGCAATGTCGTTGAAGCTGGCGAGTCCGACCAGCCTACAACAGGGCTCCGACAAGCCGGTGCCGGACTTCATGCTGTGGAACGCCGAGCCCGGCTCGAAGACCGATTTGTGCTGCATCAACAAAGCCTCGTTCCTGTGGATACCCTTCGAAAATCAGTGGTTCGGCGTGGCCATGGGAATCGTGCTCCCGGTCTGCATCGCCGCCATTATCGGCATCATCATGTTTCGCAAGAGGATCGCGGGCGTCTTCATCTCCATCATTACGCTGGCACTGGTTCTTCTGGTGCGGCTCCTCATCATCGACGCCCAGCCTATCACCAACGGTTTTAACGGATTGACCGATCTTGGTTGGTTCAAGCTGTTCGATTTCGAGTTCGATCCATTTCTGGTTCAGACCTACTATCTCGTCGCCGGTTCGCTCGCAGTTGTGCTCATCGCTGCGCGTCTTTTGATCGAAACGCGCGCCGGCCTGATATTGCAGGCGATCCGCGACGATCAAAACCGGGCCCGGTATCTCGGCTTCGACGTGCCGCGATTCCAGACGTTCTTTTTTACGGTGTCGGCGGGTATCGCGGCGTTTGCCGGTATGCTCTACGTCATCGCGGCCGAATTCGCGTCGCCGACATTCATGGATCTCAGCTTTTCGATCAGCATGGTGGTGTGGGCGGCGGTCGGCGGCCGTGCGTCGATACTCGGCGCTTGTATCGGCGCCATCTTGATCAACACCCTTACGGCCACGATCAGCGAGACCAAAGGCTTTGCCGAAGCCTGGAAGGCAATCATTGGCCTGATCTTCGTGTTGGTCGTGTTGTATCTGCCGCGCGGTCTCGCCGGGTTTGCCCATGACCTTTGCGATCGATTTGTCGCCCGTGTCAGCGGCGCGCGTGCCAAGGCCGCCGGCGCGCAGCAGGCGAACGGCGTCCAGCCCGCGGAATAGGAAACGACGATGCCCGCAGCGCTTACGGTTGATGGTCTTTCGGTCGACTTTGACGGCTTTAAAGCTGTCAACACTGTTTCGATGATTGTGGAAGAGGGCGAATTGCGTGTGCTGCTTGGCGCCAACGGCGCGGGCAAGACGACGCTCATGGACCTGATATCTGGCAAAACCAAAAGCACGGCCGGCCGGGTGTTTCTTTACGATGCCGACATCACCAACAAGGAAGAACATGAAATCGCGCTCTACGGGGTCGGACGCAAATTCCAGATTCCGAGCGTATTCAAGGACCTGACGGTCAGGCGTAACCTCGAAGTAGTCAGCTGTCGTAACACCAGCGTGTTGTCAAATCTTGGATTTGGCTTCTCGCGCGAAGAGGAGAAGCGCGTCGATGAGGTCCTCGAACTCGTCGGGCTGACCGGGCAGGCGTCGATGGTGGCAGCCAATCTCAGCCATGGTCAAATCCAATGGCTCGAACTCGGAATGCTGATGGTGCAGAACGCTAAGGTTCTGCTGCTTGACGAGCCTACCGCCGGAATGACCCAGGCGGAAACGCTCAAAACATCGGAGATCATCAACGCACTCAAGGGCAAACACACGCTCCTGGTCGTCGAGCACGACATGGCCTTTGTCCGCGAGATCGCTGAGCGCATCACCGTCATGCATCTGGGCCAGGTTCTGGCCGAAGGCAATGTGAGCGAAATCGAACAGAATCCGAAGGTACGCGAAGCCTATCTCGGCTCGAGGGCAATCAGATGATGCTCAAGCTCGTCCAGGTCGACAGCTATTACGGCCGCAGTCACATTCTGCACGGCGTGAACCTCGATGTCGGGCCGGGCGAGATCACCACGATTCTCGGCCGCAATGGCACTGGGAAGACGACGCTGCTAAAGACCATCATGGGCCTGACGGATCGGGCGACTGGCGAGATCAGGTTTGGACAGACCGATATTGTCGGTGAGCCGACGTTTCGGCGCGCTCGGGCAGGCTTTGCCTATGTTCCGCAGGGTCGTGAAATCATCCCCGACTTCACCGTCCGCGAGAATATTTTGCTGGGCGCTTTCGCCCGGCCTGGTGAGCGACGCTCGATTCCGAAGCTTGTGCCTGAGCTATTCCCCTATCTGATTGAAAATCTCGATCGTCGGGGCGGTCTGCTGTCCGGAGGGCAACAGCAACAACTCGCCATCGCGCGTGCTCTCGCCGCCGAGCCGAAGATCCTGTTGCTCGACGAGCCGACCGAGGGAATTCAACCCTCAATCGTCGAAGAAATCGAGGAGGTGATTTTGCGTCTTAACCGCGTCGAGCACCTCACCGTTATCCTCGTCGAGCAAAACGTTGAGTTTGCGCGCCGCGCCGGCCGTCGCTTCGCCATCATGGAGAAGGGAAGTGTCGTCGCGGCGGG
>JBEKSB010000275.1:0-4827 GCA_049517455.1 Xanthobacteraceae bacterium | reverse complement strand
TCCGCCGGCGCATTTTGCAGGCGGTACTTGATGAGAAAATATTTCATATTGATCCCTCGCGGCGAACGAGGCAGCTTAGGACCTATACAAGCGTCTCTGCAAGTATGGACAAAAATGATACTACGAGCTGGCGTTGAAGCTAAACGTCGAAGCGCTTCGTCCGAAGAGGAAACAAACTCGTGCCAGTCGTTTTGAGAAAACGCGCCCATCGCTGCCCGGTTGCCGCCTTTCAGAAGATGATCAGCGGCAAATACAAGCTGCGAATTCTGTGGGATATCAAAGACGGGCCGCTGCGCTACGGCGAGATCAAGAGCGGTCTTCTTCGCGGCGTCGAAGGAACGCAAGAAATCGCCCCGCGCGTTCTCAGCCGCGAGCTCAAGGCGCTCGTTCAAAGCGGACTGATCGTTCGCAAGGACTACGGCGTGGTGCCGCCCAAGGTGGAATATCGCCTCACGCCGATGGGCCAGAGCTTCATCCCGGTCATCGCTGAAATTCGCAAATGGGGAGCGCGCCACCTGGGTGGCGAAAAGCTGAAGATGGCAAGCTAGCAAATAGACGCCAAGATTCACGGCCGCATTGTCCGGCGTGAGCGCGGTTGGCAACGGCGGCGCTGGTCAAACGCTCACGATGCCCGCGAGAAACGCATTTCATTTTTTGATAAATATGCATCGAAGGTTGCGCATACCGCGCGCACAAAGGCTCTGCCCTGCTCGGGCACATGGATCTTGGTGCCGGTTCGCTCAACGATGCCATCGTTCACGAGCTCGTCGAGCTGGCAAAGCTCGGTCGCGAAATGATCGGGGCGCGCATTGTGTGTTTTACAAACTTCCGCCACATCTACGCGCAAGTCGCACATCAGGCGCTCGATGATGGACGCGCGTAGCCGATCCTCTGGCGAAAGCACACGCCCGCGTGCTGTAGCTGGACGGCCCGCCATGATCGCGTCGCGATACACGACCATGCTCGGCGCGTTCTGGACGAAGCCATCAGGCAATGAGCCGATTGCCGAGGGGCCGAAACCGATGAGGTTCGGCGTTTCGTCGGTCGTATAGCCCTGGAAATTCCGGTGAAGTCGTCCTTCGCGCTGACGCCGAGCGAGCGGGTCGTCGCCTCGTGCGAAATGATCGATACCGATCTGCTGATAGCCCGCTCCAACGAGAATCTCGGCCGCAGTGCGGCTTTGCCCAAAGCGCGCGGTACTATCGGGCAACGCGTCTTCGGGAATGAGTTTTTGGTGGCGTTTCATCCATGGCACATGGGCATAACCAAATAGTGCGATCCGGTCGGGACCAAGGGCCAGCGCGTGCTTCGCCGTCGTCGCGATCGTTGCGACGGTTTGGTGCGGTAACCCGTACATCAGATCGAGATTGATGCTCGCGATGCCGGCGTCGCGCAGGCCGTCGGCCGCGCGCGCGGTCTGTTCGTAGCTTTGCAGACGTCGAATTGCCTGTTGCACGCGTTCCTCGAAATCCTGAACTCCGAGGCTTGCACGCGTGACGCCTATTTCGGCCATTGCGGAAATGTGCTCGCGCGTCAGCGACCGTGGATCAATCTCGATCGCTATTTCGGTCGTGGGCGTGATCGTGAAATTCGCGCGCAAAGCCGTCATCACCCGCATCATATCCTGCGGAAGCAACATGGTCGGCGTTCCTCCGCCCCAATGAATCTGGGTCACGGCCTGTCTGGCCAAGCGCTTCCCAACCAAGGCAATTTCACGTTCCAGCAGCTCGGCATAGGCTGCGATCGGTGCATAGCGGCGGGCGACTGTAGTGTGGCACCCGCAGTAAAGGCAGAGTTCCGCGCAAAACGGCACATGCAAGTAAATCGAGACCGGCGCTTTCGGGCTCAAATCCGTGAGCCAACGTTCATACGATCCGGCGTCGACGTCGGAACCGAATTGCGGGGCAGTCGGATAGCTAGTGTAGCGCGGTATCCGCCGGTCCAGATATTTCAATGGATTCAATGGCATTGTGCCGCCGAGAGATTCCCGCACAGGAAATGCGATCTGAATTGCAAAATGGACCCCAGCGGATTGATCTAGATCAAAGCGCACCAATGGCCTTGCAGGACAATAGTTGCGCTCGCAACGATTGTCACTTGGGCGTTCATTGCGAGTGGCGGCGCGGTTACGGGGGTAACGCGCCGCCCCTTTCGCTAAGCCTTCCGCCCCGGTTTTCCCCGCAAGAGGGGGTCAAATGTTGGAGCAGTCAAAAAACCACTCACCGATCGAAGCCATTCGGCAGTGGTACCGCGATTGGAGCAAAAGGAGCCCTACCCGGGAATTCGAATATTGCGGCGACGAGACCGTTGAGCGCATGGCTTATGACGTTGGCATGTCCGCTGGCGAATTGCGGGATCTCACGCGCAAGGGGTCTGAATCAGCCGACCTTTTGCTATGCCGAATGGCAGCACTTGACCTCGATGTTGACGAGGTAGCGCGAATCGAGCGTGCGACGTTCCAGGATCTGCAGCGCGTTTGCTCAATGTGCGACTGTCACAATCGCTGTGCACGCGAGCTTATGCGCAATTCTGCCGACCCGGCGTGGAAGGACTATTGTCCAAACGCCCAGACGCTCACGGCGTTGAACACGCTGCCATGGACGGCGCGGCGCGAGTGGTAATGGGCGCCGGATCGACCGACGTTGATCGTGCGCGCATAGCATCGCAGGAACGCCGTGGGCCAAATTGCGCTTGCCGCCAAAGTCACCCACGTTTCTTCGCTGCTTTTGTCGGAACGTGAAGGCACCCTCAAAGGCCGGCGCGCGCTTGCCATCGAGTCGCTGAAGGAAATCGGCAAACGGGTGCGCGACCGGCATGCTGATACATTTCTTATCTTCGATACCCATTGGCTCTCGAATTTTGGCTTTCACATCAATGCTAATGAGCGGCACGCGGGCGGTTACACTAGCCACGAAGCTCCGCACATGATCCAGGACCTCACTTACGATTATTCTGGGAATCCTGCGCTGGCCGATTTGATCGCGGATGAGGCGGCGAGTAACGGCCTTGAGGTCCATGCACACCGGATCCAAAGCCTGGCGCTCGAATATGGAAGTATCGTTCCAATGCGATACATGAATGCCGATGATGCGCTGAAAGTTCTGCCCGTGGCGTCGCCGCTTTTCGCCAGTATCGATGAGAACCGCAAATTCGGTGAAGCTTGTCGCCGGGCGATTATCCGATCGAGCGCGAATGTCGCGGTTTTGGCGAGCGGCTCGCTATCCCACAAGGTGATCAGTAATCGAGAGGTTGGCGAAGGCCAATGGGATATCGTATCGAGCGAGTTTAATCGGCAGATGGACCTTCGCGTTCTCGAATTGTGGGGCGCGCGGCGATATCGCGAATTTGTCGCCGTGTTGCCGGAGTATGCCACCAAGTGCAGCGGTGAAGCGCTGATGGCCGACACCGCGATGCTGTTTGGCCTTCTCGGCTGGGAGAGCTACGACGGAATGGCCGAGCAGCTCTGCGACTACTTTCCGTCCAGCGGTACCGGCCAGGTGAACGTCGAGTTTCATCTCACCTGACCTTGTATCGCAACGCGGGCAGCCGAACGTTCCCCGTCTACTCGCTAACTGACGGTCGATGTTTGCCGAGACGCGCCGGTCAGTGCCGTCCGAACAGCTTGTCGAGCAGCCAGGTGTCGAGACCGCCCTGATCGGGCTGTGACGGGCGTGCGCCTCCGCCCGCAGCGCCTACGCTGTTGTTGCCTTGTGACGCCGCCGTCCATCCGGCGCCGGCGAGGCCCGGCAGGGCGGAAGGCGCGACGCCCTGATGGGCGGTCTTCATGAAATGGCTCCAGACCTCGACCGGCAGACCACCGCCGGTCGCCTTGCGCGTCGGGGAATTGTCGTCGTTGCCGAGCCAGACGCCGGTGACGAGTTGGGAAGTGTAGCCGATGAACCAGGCGTCGCGGAAATCCTGGCTGGTCCCGGTCTTGCCGGCCGCCGGCCAGCCGGGAAAGTCGGCCCGGCGCGCGGTGCCGCTGACAAGGGTTTCGTGCAGCATCGAGTTCATCATGGCTACGTAGCGGGTGTCCACGATGCGCCCGAGCGCCTGCGTGGCGCGAGCATAGAGGGTCTTGCCGTCAGCGGAGCGAACGCGTTCGATGACATGCGGCGAAATGGCAAACCCGCCGTTGGCGAACGGCGCGTAGGCGGAGACGAGTTCAAGCGGTGAGACTTCCGACGTGCCGAGCGCGATCGAGGCGTTGGGTTCGAGCGGCGAGCTGATACCAAGCCGATACGCGGTGCGGATGACGGCGGCGGGACCGAATTCAAGCGTCAGGCGCACGGACACCGTGTTCAGCGAATTGGCGAGCGCCTGCGTCAGCGTCACTGGACCCATGTATTCGTGCTCGTAGTTTTCCGGCTTCCACCCCTTCACCGTGATCGGGCCGTCTTCGCGCACGGTATCCGGCGTTAGCCCGTGTTCGAGCGCAGTGAGATAGACGAATGGCTTGAACGCGGAGCCAGGCTGCCGCTTGGCGGCGATGGCGCGGTCGAACTGACTTTCGGCGTAACTCTTGCCGCCGACCAGCGCCCGCACGATGCCGTCCGGCGTCATTGCGACCAGCGCTCCTTCGCCGACGCCGAGCTTTTCGCCCTTCTGCGCCAGTGTATCGGTCAGCGCCCGCTCGGCCGCGGCCTGCAGCGCGGGATCGATCGAAGTCTCGACCACGATGTCCTGATCGAAACTGCCGACGATGTCGTTGACCGCGTCCATCACCCAATCGGCCACGTAGTTGACCGAGCCGGCGCCGGCTGCCCTCACCGCGCGCGCGGGATGGGCGAGCGCGAGCCGAACGGCGTCTTCGCCGACCAGCTTCTG
>JBEKSB010000274.1:0-4841 GCA_049517455.1 Xanthobacteraceae bacterium | reverse complement strand
CAGCCGCTCATGACGGCGATGAGCGCATAGCCAAATCCAAAAAGGACCACGCATCGCCGCATCGCCAAGGTCGCGATGCCTTTAATACTTCCGCCAGAGCGTTTCTACACAACCAAGACCCATGAGCGACATAGGCCGGAGGCCAGCAGCGGTCCGCATCTCGCGTACACCGCCCTGGTCGCCGAGGTCGGTGACTGGAAAGTGTTTTCGTCCGTGCGAAGCCTGGCAGCCTGGATCGGTCTTGTTCCCAAGCAGCATTCGACGGGCGGCAAGGAACGACTCGGCGGGATCTCAAAGCAGGGAAATCGATTTTTGCGATGGTTGCTCAGCCGTCGCCGCGCGTCTCCCGCCTCATTGGCCGTGGGCCGCTGCGATCGCGTCCAGCAGCGCCACATTCACCCCGTTGGCGCGAAGGACTTCGACGGGAATCACCACTGGCAGAGCGCAGAACTGCACGGCGTGTATCAGATCAAATTGAACTGCGAGGCCGCCTGACTTGGCGTCCAGCCAAACCATCATGGGCGGGTTGGCCTCATCCTGCACCGCCTCCCTGCAAGTGGCGAGGTCTTCCGCCGCTATGTCGTTCCCGGGCATGCGGATCGCGCGATCATATCCGGAAAGATACAGCGAAAATAGCCGAGGGGAGGCCAGCGTTACCATTCTTGTGCCGTCCATTCCCTCCGTCAGGGCGACCTTGCCGGTCATCGAGGGCGGCAAAAGGCGCGTCCAGTCCACAGGAGTCCCCGTTTCCAGATCGTAGACGATCGACATCGTCCCGATTGGCGGGTAGGGGCCGCCGCAGAATGACATATCCCTGATGACGTAACTGAGGTAGCGAGGCCCCCGCATTGTCGGCTCGACTTTTCGCACCCAGTCGTCGGAGCCGCCGTCTTGTCCCCTGCAGGCCCGAATCGCCTTGCTGAGATTCGCGTCAAGGCGCTTGAGCGCGGCGTTGATCCGCCGCTCCGCATCGTCCGAGGGACTGGCGATCCGCGGCATCGCGGCCGCGTCCTTTGCAACAGGCGGCGGGTTCTGCAATTGCAGCGTGCTGTCAGACGCCATGGCGGGCAGCGCGAGGAAAAGCGCGGCCGCCGCTAACGTCACGATCCTGCAAACTGACGACATGTCCCTCGCCATCGGGCGAGAACCGTCGGCACGGCCCGTCCTTAGAGGAAACCGGTTTCGTCTCCACGCCTTCGACACGACATTCGAGATGGTCATGGACGTCTTTCCTTCCTGCCGGCGCCATCCACTGCCAAAACAGTCGGCGCGGGCTCTGTTTCGGTCTGCTCTTTGCAAACGTTGACCTGTCGTCACGTTGAAGGCGCCCGCCGCTAGTATCAGCCCCAGTAGCCCGGCAGGTCCTGGGCCTCGGGCAGGCGCGAGAGCTTCGCCGCCACTTCAGTGGCGAGATCGAATTCCAATTCGATCAGACGCCTGGTCATGAAGGTGCGGAAGTAATCGCCCCACATGAACTCCTGATATGGCGTATCGAGGTCTTCGAACGCCTTGCCGCGTAAGCGCCGCCCGAGCGTCCGCCAGATATTGTCGGTGAGGTCCGCTATCGAGGTCGGAATGGCGGCATAGGGCCTGCGATTGCCTTCGGCGTCGATGGGCCAGCAATAGTGATGCGACTCCATCAAGGGCCAGAATTCCTTGGTCTCCTTGTCGGACCAGTCGGCGAGTCGCTGGCCAAGAACCGCCTCCGGAATCTTCAGAGACCAAAGCGCACGCGCCAGATGGTGATGGTCGACGATGTAGATCTGTTTTCCGGGACCCAAAACGTAGGGAATGGGCTTTTTCTTGAGAAGAGCCTTGAGATCGTCAGGCTCCATCTTAGCAATCTTCGCCGCGCGGCTCGCGACTTCGTCAAGCCCCAGCGTCATCTGGGTCGGCCTCAGCTCAGCGATCGATATTTTTTGTCCGGTCATGCTCCACCGCCTTGCAAACCATTCTCTATTTCGAGTCGCGCTCGCCCGAGCGTGCGGAACATGGCGCTCCCTGGACATGACCTGCGTACTCGGCCTTGTCCGTTCGGCCTTGTCCAGTCCGGCGACCGCTGCGGCCAGGCTCAGGGGGCCAATGCGTGCCCGATGATCTCTGGGCCTATGCTGGTTTCCCCGCGAAAGGGATTGTCGAGAACGATCACCATGCCAACCGCCAGTCCGATCGCAGACATGTGCATCATGTTGATTTGGATGCCAAAGCGCTTTGCGGCCTCACGCCCGCTGAGAACGGAGCCGGCGACGATAAAGAGAAGGAGAATGATCCAGAAATCGTCCGGGATGTTAATGGTGGCAGCCGAAAGTCGTCCCGACCTGGAATTTTCAATCTGCGACGTATACTTCGACAGGTCTGCGCGATAATCGGATCGCACGGGGGCGGTTTCCGCCTGCTTTTCCTGGAGCGCGCGAACGGCGATCCAAAGATCGTCAAGATTTTTTTGCACAAGCGGCGACAGAGAAACGGGTAGGGTCGCCAGGCGCGGCCACTCGTCCCGGGCGACATTCTGCGCGTAGGATGCGAGCGCCTGCTTCGCCGCGCCGGCCGAAAGACCCAGCGCGTCCAGTTCCTGGCCGAGCCGGTAGACGGTGGTCGCCTCCGCCCTCACCGCCTTATCGGTCTCCGAAAGGGTCGACAGTCCATTTGTGATCAGCAACGCGAGAACAAATGCGGAAAAACCAAGCATGCTCGTGTGCGCGGCTTCGCCGAGTTTGTCGTCGTAGGCGCCGTGCGTCGGCCAGTAGCGAAACCAGAATCGATTGGCCAGGAACGCAATCAGGCCGCCGAGGAGACCGAAACTGAGCGCCGAAATCGCAAGGATCACCCGATCCGAAAGCGAATTGGCTATAGTGTCCACAAAAGACGTCTCAATAGTAAACATGCGAGCCTTGTTTCCGTACGGTTGAACTGCCCGGGGGAGGCGCTCGAGCAAAAGACGTTATACCCATGGGGAAGAATCCGAATAAATTCGGTGCCTGATCGCCCGAGTCACCGTGACAACGAAAATCTGGCCGGCGATTGCGGCGCCGAGGGCTGGGGTGATCTTCAGCGGGAGATAGGAATTCAGCGCGCGACGCATCTCTTCGACGGAACGGCGCCGCGCGTTGGCAGAGGCGCGCGCTTCGATTCGACATGATCATTAAGTTTCCCATAGGTTGCTTTGTCGCGTTTGACGTCTTCCTCAACGAAGAAGTCGTAGCGCTTGGCTAGTTGGCGGGCTTCCACCCGCGCGCCATGCGCCGCGCCGCGGCGATCTGTTCGGGGCTCATCCCCTGGACCAAATTGTCGCGGTTTTTGTTTGCGAGTTCGCGCGTTTCGTCGTCTTGTGCGCCCGATGCCGCCAGATCGGCCCACATATACGCCAGGACATAGTCCTTCGGCACGCCTTCGCCCCTAGTGTACATGGACCCAAGATTGATCTGGGCAAACACGTTGCCTTTGTCGGCGGCTTTGCGATACCAAACCGCGGCTTGTGCGGAGTCCTTCGGCACGCCGTCGCCCTTATCGTAAGCCAGGCCGAGGTTGAATAGAGCGACGGCTTCCCCCTGGTTGGCGGCCTTGCGGAACCAGATCAGAGCCTGGGCATCGTCCTTCGGTACGCCATCGCCCTGGCCGTACATCACGCCAAGATTGCTCTGCGCGAACACGTACCCCTGGTCGGCGGCTTTGCGATACCAAGCGGCCGCCTGCGCGGCGTCCTTGGGAACGCCTTCGCCGTGGCGGTACATCGAACCGATATCGAATTGCGCAAGAGCGAACCCTTGGTCCGCTGACTTGCGATACCAGGCTAAGGCCTGTGGTTCGTCCTGCGGAACGCCGTTGCCGTCGCGATACATCACTCCCAAAAAGTATTGCGCAAGGTCGTCCCCTTGGCCGGCGGCTTTGCGGAACCAGATCAAAGCCTGGGCGAAGTCTTGCTGCACACCCTGACCCTGCGCATACATCAGCGCGGTATCCCTTTGGGCATCGGCGCTGCCGTTGACGGCGGGCGAACGCAGCAATCGCATCGCCGCCGCGTAGTCGCCGCGCGCGTAGGCCGCCTTGCCGTCCTCGACCGGCCCCGCCGTTGCGGCGCCAAACAGCGCGAACGCGAAAAGGCTACCGGCGACAAGGGAGGCGATGCGTGGTTTCATAAGCGCGCTCTGTCGGCATACTGCAAAGCGAGATCCGCCGTATAAAGATGGACGCCGCTTGAGAGTGTGCCGATATTGCCGGACGTGAGCTCGGCTCTCTCGTAGCCGAGCATACGGCAACCAGGCTCATTGATCTCAATGAACCGGTTCGTTTTCGGATCTGAAATGAAAATTCCGTCGTAGACCGAATCAAAGATGGCCCGAAAGCGATCGTCGACGCCGCTAAAGACAGAAAGCTGAGTTCCGTTATCGGTGGCCTTGAGGAATTCGATCATCGCGCAAAATCTTTCCGCCGAGAACAGCTGCGCGGCACAGTACTACCCCTCGCATTGAACATTGGGATGCGACAGGCGGAGGTCATCAGGGCCGCGTACGAAATCGATTGTTAACGCTTGCACGGTGCTAAATCCGCGTCGTCAAATTTTGGAAAAAGATATCAAATGAGAATCGACTGCAGGCATCAAGGTGATCCTGTTGGCTGCTTCACAGTTCGATCATGTTGCGGTGCGTGAGTCCGCGTTTGGCCGATTTTGTTGCAAAAGTCCCAAAATGCAGGCGATTACTTTTCCCACCAAACGGCGGCACAAGTCGCAAACGCCAATCGATATAGCCTCACGCCCGTCCCCGAAGTCACCGGTGAGTTCATCACGAGATGACGTGACCCCCCACATGTTTATTTCAACGTCGCGCCTACAGCCAGGAAAT
>JBEKSB010000273.1:0-4860 GCA_049517455.1 Xanthobacteraceae bacterium | reverse complement strand
GCCTTCCTGCGCGCCATAGGAGCCGCTGGTGGTTTCCGGATCGGCGGCCCAGAACACGACCATCTCGCAATTTTGCAGCAGATCTTCGACGGTGCCGTAAGTTTCACACTGGCCGACGCGCAACGTGTAGCCCCAGTGGTGCGCGGCGCCCCAGTACCAGCCTTCCCAGCTGTCCGGATTATGGTGAACAGGCGTGTGCCCGACGGCATTGCTGAAGCGGTATAATGCGCTGAGGTAATACCCGATATGGCCCCAGGAATGATGCGAGCCGTGCGAAACGGTCATGGCGCCCATGCCATGATCGTGCTTCACGCGTTTGATCTCGCTCGCAACGATGTCGAGCGCCTCGTCCCAGCTAATCCGCACGTAGCCTGACTTGCCGCGGTTCTCCACGTTGCGCTTGCCCTTCGGATCGAAGTCGACGCGCTTCATCGGGTAGAGCAAGCGGTCGGGCGAATAAATGATCGACCGGCTGTTCTGCCCGTGCGGAGCGAGCGTCGTCTTGCGCGGCGGCGTGAGATTCATTCCGCGCGCATGAATCGTCCACGGCTGCGGATCGGTTTCGTCGAAGTCGATCGGCGTGGTACGGATAATCCTGCCGTCCTTGACGTAGACGAAAAGCGGGCCGCCGTTCGCCATATTGCAATAGCGCATGGTGCCGTCGGGCAGACGAGTGCCGAATTTCCAGCCGGCGGTCTGCATCGCCATTAAGGTTTGTGCCAGCCAATTGGTGAGGTCCTCCGGCCCGTCGATCGCGAGCGTGAAGTCCTTCTGCGCGTTGATCTGGTCGAGCCAATTGATCGGCGGCGTGAGCAGCGAGGCGCCGATCATGGCGTTTTTGAACGAAAGCGTGACGTCCGGCTTCGGGTGCATGCCCCGACCGGAGCCGATCTCGCCGTCGCGAAATGAAATCCAGCGTCCGATCCCCTCGTCGCGGGCCTTGATCTGCGCAACCAGGTTGCGCTGCTTGAGCCGTGCGGCAAAGGCCGGGTGCCTGCGTGCCGTGAACTTGAGCACTACGGGCAAGACCAAAAGGATGACAGAAAATTTCAACCGCGAAATCATCATGCCCGCGCTCGTGCGCTTCACCGCATCGTCTTCGGCTCGCGAGTATACGCGGGGCATGATCATAAACCGATGCAGATTGCCGGAAGGTTGATAGATTTTAGCGATCGCTGGGCGATGGGGCACTATCGCTGCGGCCGCCCGACGCTGCCCTTGGGAACAGCGATCCCGGCTGCCATGCGCTGGATTTCGGCAAGAAAGGCGAGGCAAACCGCGGACAATGCATGTTTGGCGCGCGAGATGACTGCGACCTGCCAAGGTTGCATCGGCGAGTCGAGTGGCAAAAGCGCAATCGAAGGCGACGTGCGACCGCCGAAAAAGATCTGAGAGGGTACGAGCGTGACGTAGTCGCCATTCTCTACAAGAGCGAGCGCGCAGGCGAAGGAGGTGCATTCGATTGTGCTCTTTGGCAGAGCGAGGCGGTTGGAGGCAAAGGTCTGCTCGAAGACGTCGAGGCCAGTATGACTGCCGCGGTACATGATCCAATCGAGATCGAGCAAGTCCGCGAGCTGAAGCTTGTGCGCGCCAGCCAAGGGATGGTCGGCGCGAACCGCGGGCACCAGGTGATCCTTGACCAGGTTCATGAAGCTCAGCGTCTCGTCGCGCGGCCGAGTAGGCACGAGACAAATCGCGAAATCGAGATCGCCGGTACGGATCGCGGGCAGAACGTCCGGGTAGACACCTTCCCAAATACGAAAGCTCACCCGTGGGCGCGCGCGCTGGAAGGCGACGACCGCGCGGGGTAGCAACCCCATAGCAACTGTCGGCGAGGCGCTCACTCGGATTTCGCCAACCTGAGCGCCATGGACTGTTTGCACATCGTTGCGCGCGTGACGCAGCTCCGCTTCTATGACCTTGGCGTGGGCCAGCAGGGCTTTGCCCGCCGCGGTCGGAGTGACCCCATGCGCGCCGCGATGTAACATTTCAGCGCCGAGTTCGTCCTCTAATTGCTGGATGCTTTTGCTGACCGAGGATTGCGATAGATTTAGGTTCCTGGCCGCCTGACGGACAGTGCCAGCCTCGACCGTCGCGATAAAATTCCGAAGCTGACTGAGCTTCATCCGGCCACCATGAAGACGGGGTGATGGTAAAAAGCTATCATGGAATTGGGATTCTGCATAACTGGGGCATCGCAAGCCGGATATACTTTCATGAGTTCGGCGCTGTTCCGGCGCCCTGGTGGCGAGGCACGTTTTATGACGCTCCAGCAAAATCTGGCGAAAGATGCCAGCGCCAACCAGCCCGTCATCATCCTTAAGAGTGTTTGCCGCTCTTGCCACGGCGGTTGCGGCACGTTGCTGCATGTGCGCGACGGTGTCCTCGTTAAAGTCGAGGGCGATCCTCAATCGCCGCTCAACCACGGCCGGCTGTGTCCGATCGGAACGGTCACCGTCGACCTCGTCAATCATCCGGATCGCCTGCAATATCCGCGACGTCGCGTCGGCCCGCGCGCTTCGGGCCAGTGGGCGCGCATCTCCTGGGACGAAGCGCTCGACGAGATCGCCGAACGCTTACTCGCGATCCGCAAGGAATTTGGGCCCGAAGCCATCGCTCTTGGCACCGGCACCGGCCGCCATCACATCCGCTGGGTGTCGCGGTTTGGTCATGCGCTCGGCACGCCGAACTGGTGCGAGCCGGGCTTCGCTCAATGCTTTCATCCACGGGTCAACACCTGCATTCTCACCTTTGGCGACTTTCCCGTCTCCGATTTCACCGGCGGAACGCCGCCCGCCTGTATGCTGTTCTGGGGCCACAATCCGCTCAATTCCGGCCCCGACGGCGAGACCCGCTTCAACGTGCGTGAGGCGCTCGATACCAACCCTAAAATCATCGTCGTTGATCCGCGCGAGACGGAGCTAGCGCGCCGCGCCGACGTGTGGCTGCAGCTGCGCCCGGGAACCGACGATGCGCTGGCGCTCGCCTTCCTCAACGTCATCATCGGCGAGCAACTTTATGACGCGCCGTTCGTCAAGCGGTGGACCCACGGCTTCGATGCGCTGCGCGAGCACGTGCGTGCATTCACGCCGGAATGGGCGGCACCGATCACCTGGGTCGCCGCCGAGAAAGTCCGGGCGGCGGCGCGCTTGTTCGCGCGCACCAAGCCGGCCATGCTGGAATGGGGCTGCGCGATCGAGCACACGCCTAAATGCATCCAGACCGTCCGCGCGCTCTCCATGTTGCCGGCGCTGACCGGCAACGTCGACGTACCCGGCGGCTGGGTGTTCGGTATGCACGGCATCGGCCGATTCCCGAGCCTGATCGAAAATCTCACCCCGGAAGCGAACGCCAAGCGGCTCGGCGCGGATCGTTTCAAGCTGCTCGGCGGCGAAGGTGCCGATCTGCCATCGGCCCACATTCCAACCCTGCTGCAGGCGATGCGCGAAGGCATTCCCTATCCGGTGAAGGCGTTTCTTGTCTTCGGCAACAACACGCTGACGACCTATGCCAATTCCGCGCTGGTCTACGAATCGCTGATGAAGCTCGACTTCATGGTCTGCGCAGACCTTTTCATGACGCCCACGGCGGAGCTCGCTGACATCGTCCTGCCGGCGGCGTCGTGGCCGGAGATCGATCAGATCGCCGGGCTGCCAACCGTGGCCGCCAACGTTGTGCTGGCAAATCAGCGAGCGGTGCGCATCGGCGAGTGCATGTCGGATGAAGAGATCTTCGTCGCGCTGGCGCGGCGGATGAAGCTTCCGGTCGGCACGGAGTCCGTCGAGGAGGTGCTGAATTCACAGCTCGCGCGGGGCGGCCTCGACATGACCTTTGCGGAGCTGAAGGAGCTGGGCTCGGTCACGGTCCCCTTCAAATATCGCAAATATGAGGACGGCGGGTTCAAGACGCCGACCGGAAAGATCGAGCTCTACTCGACGCGTTTCGAGGAGATGGGCTACGCACCACTGCCCTTTTATGAAGAACCGCCGGAAAGTCCGATCAGCCGCCCGGAAGTTGCCGAAGATTATCCGCTGGTGCTCACCACCGGTGCTCGCATTCCGTACTTCTTTAACTCGGAGCACCGGCAGATCGAGAATCTGCGCAAGGCCCATCGCCATCCGACTGCCGAAATCCACCCGGAGACGGCGGCACGCTACGGCATCGCGAAGGGCGACTGGATGTGGATCGAGACGAAGCGCGGCCGTATCCGGCAGCGAGCGCGCCTGACCACCGGGATCGATCCGCGGGTGATCGCTGCGGAGCACGGCTGGTGGTTTCCCGAGCAACCCGCGCCCGAGTACGGCGTGTGGCGGTCGAATGTGAACCTGCTTACCGACAACCAGCCGCCCTATGATCCGGCCATGGGGACGTATCAGCTGCGGGCGTTGCTGTGCCGGGTAACCCGGGCGGAACCAGAGTAAATCGATGCCTGTCGCTTTGGAAATTATATCTGCTCGTAGCAAAATATCGAGCTTTCAAGCACCGCACCATTGATGACCTGTTAAACAAGTATCCGCCAAATCGTGAGGGTGTAGACGGTAGCAATGGAGCGAGCCCTCCGCCATTGCCGGCGGACCTCGCGCTCATTCATTCGGGGTAAACACCTCCCGACAAAAAGGTATTCAGGACGTTGCCCTTCGTGATCGGCAACAGCAGATACGAGGGGAGGTCCTCGTTGTGAAACACGGTGATCCGGCTGACCGCTGCCCGCGCGAGGCTTCCCGAGCCCGCCAATTCGAACGGGTTCTTCGGTTCATCATCGACACATCGAATCCTCACCGCGATGCGTGAGCCGGCCTTGAACAACCTACCGGTCGGAACCAACTTGATATCGAACTCGCAACTTTCGCCGGGTGTCAG
>JBEKSB010000272.1:0-4879 GCA_049517455.1 Xanthobacteraceae bacterium | reverse complement strand
CTTTCCGACACTTCAAGGCGGCCGCCGTTGCTGGTGACGTCGCGGACGATGCAATCCATGCTGGAAAGCCGGTTATTGAAATAGATTCGTCCTTTGATGAAGGTCTTGTGGCGAGCAAGCAAGCGGCGCTCGATCATTGGGGTCGCGGCTCCTCGTTGCTCACCCTGTCGATCACATCGATCACGCTTTGAATGCGCACGATGAGGCCGATATGCGCCTCCATTTGTTCGTCCTGGTACGAAAGAGCCAGCGACTTGATCAGGGCGCTCCTTCGCTCCACCAAATGCTTGCGAGCCTCGGCGTAATTGGTCTTTTCCATCTCGGGTGTCGTACGGTCTCGTGGGTCGTTCGTCATATCAACGCTCGCGGCTTCACAGTCGTTTCATCGGTCTAATCAGGATACAATACGCCAATATACTCTTATAATGTATGCGCGGCGTAGCCGAGTCGCTTGACGCAAATCAAGACGTCGGCGCGGGCTGGCGCGCGTAGTTTACAAGTGCTGAAAGAGGCCGCTTCCTTCCCTCAATTTCGAGGGGAAGGATCAGAGAGGGAGGCGGAAACTCGCGCCTTATTCTTCGCGGTAGACCCGCTCTCGGCGCTCGTGGCGCTCCTGCGCCTCGATTGAGAGTGTGGCGATGGGGCGGGCTTCGAGGCGCTTGAGCGAGATCGGCTCGCCGGTCTCCTCGCAATAGCCATAGGTGCCATCCTCGATGCGCTGCAACGCGGCATCGATCTTGGCAATGAGCTTGCGCTGGCGGTCGCGGGCGCGCAGTTCGATCGCCCGGTCGGTTTCAGATGAGGCGCGGTCGGCGAGGTCGGGATGGTTCTGGTTGTCGTCCTGGAGATGCTGCAGCGTCTCTTTGGCCTCCTTGAGGATGTCCTCCCGCCAGTCGAGCAGCTTAAGGCGGAAATACTCCCGCTGGCGCTCGTTCATGAACGGTTCCCGGTCCGTCGGCCGGTAGATCTTGTCGAAGGGCCGGATGCTCTTGCCGTTCTTACTTATTGAATCGTCGGGTCGACCGTTCTTGCTTTTGACCGACTGCATGGACTGCATGTCCCCTACTCCGCGCACGCTTTGCGCCACGTCCTCCCCGGAGGCGCGCCCATATACCGCGGGTCTGTGACGGTGACAATAACGATGATGGCGCCCGCTACCGGCGGGCTAAGGTCAAGGCCTGTCAGTTGATTCCGGCTTTGGCCAGTTCCACCGCGACCCGCAGGTCGATTTCGCTCAGGACCTGATCGAGCTTTTCGTCGCCGGAACCATCCTTGAGGTCAACGGCGACGGCCTTGAGCCGCAGCAGCGTCCCCTGTTCGAGGGTGCCGGAAAGTAGGCCGATCTTAAGCTCATCGAGCGCGTCGAGCGCCCGCCGGCCATGCTTGACCGCCCGGCGGCGGCGCTCAACCGGATCTTCGATGCCCTGCAACGCGATCAGCGCGTCGATTCCCCCGAGCGTGCGGAGGGCGACTGCCGCGCTCTGGGCCTGCGGCGCGTTCGCGTCGGAAAGCGTGAATGTGCCACCGGCCGGACGCCGCGCAGCCGCCGGCGCCGAGGCAAGAGCCGTTCCGTTCGGTCCATTGACGCGCATAAGCGAGAAAGTGGGCTCTTATGGTTAATGGGCGGTAAAATTATGCCGGCGTGAGGCGGCAACAATTGCCGGAACCGGCAAGGGATGCATGCGCGCGGCTGGGCAACGCCAGCGGCATACGCAGAATTACTAGTTTATTTCAGTGGCTTGGCGGATCGGCTCGGCTTGGCACGCAACTGGCAATGAGGTTGCCGTCCGACCTCTTGGGGAGCAGGAGATGAAAAGGACGCTTAGGCCGGCGCTTGTCGCGCTGGCGGTCCTGGCGTGCGCCGTTTCGACGGCGACCGCGACCTCGCGCATTAAAGACCTCGCCAGCATCGAGGGTATCCGGCAGAACCAGCTGATCGGGTATGGCCTCGTCGTCGGCCTCAATGGCACCGGCGACACGCTGAACAATAGCCCGTTCACCAAGCAATCCCTCCAGGGCATGCTGGAGCGGCTTGGCGTCAACATCCGCGGCCAACAGATCCGAACCGGCAACGTCGCCGCCGTCATGGTCACGGCCAATCTGCCGCCCTTCGCCACGCAGGGGACGCGCATGGACGTCACCGCCTCGGCGCTCGGCGATGCCAAAAGCCTGCTCGGCGGTACCCTATTGGTGACGCCGCTCCTCGGAGCCGACGGCAACGTCTATGCAGTCGCCCAGGGCTCGCTCGCAATCGGCGGCTTTCAGGTCGAGGGCGAAGCGGCCAAAGTCACCCGCGGCGTGCCGACGGTCGGACGCCTGCCCAACGGCGCCATCATCGAACGCGAGATCGAATTTTCGCTGGCGACGCTTGGCCGGTTGCGTCTGTCATTGCGCAACGCCGACTTCACCACAGCCAAGCGCATCGCCATCGCCGTCAACGACTATATCGGCGCGCCGGTGGCCGAGCCGCTCGATCCTTCGACCGTGCAGCTGACGCTGCCGAAGAAATTCCCGCAGAACCTGGTGGCGATGCTCACCGAGATCGAGCAATTGCAAGTCGAGCCCGACGAGGCGGCGAAGATCGTTATCGACGAGCGCTCCGGCGTCATCGTCATCGGCCGCGACGTGCGCGTATCCACGGTAGCGGTGGCGCAGGGCAATCTCACGGTGACAATCTCGGAATCGCCGCAAGTCAGTCAGCCGGCGCCCTTCTCCAAAGGCCGCACCGTCGTGGTGCCGCGCACCCATGTCGGCGTGGTCGAGGATGGCAAAAAACTGGCCTTGGTCCATGAGGGTGTGTCGCTGCAACAGATCGTCGACGGACTGAACGCGCTCGGCATCGGGCCGCGCGATCTCATCTCCATCCTGCAGGCCATCAAGGCAGCGGGCGCCATCCAGGCAGACATCGAGGTGATGTGATGACGACCGCAGTCGCAGCCGAGCTTGGCCAATCCATCGGATCGCTCGGGGTCGCCCAGAGCGCGCAGGCACAAGCCGCGCTCAAGATCAAAGGCAAGGCGAAAGCCGCCTCGGAGCAATTCGAGGCGATGTTTCTCAATACGATGTTCCAGCAGATGTTCACTAAGGTGGATGGCGAGGGACCGTTCGGCGGCAGCGGCGCATTGAAGGTGTGGCGCTCGATGCTCACCGATCAATACGCCAAGACCTTCGCCAAGAACGGCGGCATCGGCATCGCCTCTCACGTCTACGACGCGTTGCTCAAGCAGCAGGGAGTGAAGCCCTCATGAACCCAAACACAACCACCGCCGAGGCGGAAAAGGCCATCGCGCAGGTGGCGGATCTGATCGAAAAGCTACGCGGCGTCGTCGAGCAGGAGACAGCGCTGGTGTATGCGGGCAAGGTACGCAAGGCAGTTGCGCTCGGACCGACAAAAAGCGAGCTGGCAAGTCAGCTTTTCACCGCGGGTGAAGGTTTGAAAGCAAATGCGAAGTTCCTCTTGCAAGCGGCGCCGGCAGGCGCCGCCGTGCTGCGCGGCGTGCAAGAGACGTTTCGCACCGTGCTGCAGAAGAACATGATTGTCTTGGCGACCGCCCACGCGGTATCGGAGGGCATCGTGCGCCGACTCTCGGGCGACCTCGCGCGCAAGGCTTCGCCGCAGGTCTACGGCGCTTCGGGGCGCACCGTGGCGCCCAATCGGAAGCAGGGTCAGCCGCTGGCCATCAGCCGCGTGCTATAGTCCGCTTCGTCATTGCGCGCGCAGCGAAGCAATCCAGTGTCGTGCGATTCTGGATTGCTTCGTCGCTTCGCCCCTCGCGATGACGATCGCTTCCGCGCTCAGCGCGGCATGACCCGGCGGCGGGCGGCGACGGCAAGCTCTTCCCGCAGCCGTGCAAGCGGCCCATCCCAATCGCCGATCGCGGTTTGCCGGAAAAGGCGCATGGTTGGGTACCAGGGGCTGTCAGTACGATCGAGCAGCCATCTGAAATCCGGCGAGAACGGTATCAGCACGGCGACGGCCTTGCCCATCGCGCCGGCGAGATGCACAATTGAAGTATCGACCGAAATAACGAGATCGAGCATCGCAACGACCGCGGCTGTGTCTGCGAAGTCGCTGAACTCGTGGCCGAGTTGAACGACGCCATGCTCGCGCAGCATCGCCGCCTGCACTTCGGTGACCTCTTTCTGAATGCTGATGAACTCCAACCCGGGCACGGACAGGATTTTGGCGAAACGCTCCAGCGACATCGAGCGATTACGGTCGTTCAGGTGCGCATTACTTCCGGCCCAGCATATTCCGACGCGCAGACGACCGTTCGCCGGCAGTCTTTCCCGCCACTTGGCCAGCCGATCTTTATGCGGAAGGACATAGGGAATGTTGGTCGGCACCGTCGTAATCTCGGTCTCGAACGCCAAGGGCAAGCTTAGAAGCGGACAATACAAATCGAAGTCGGGTAGCGCCTCGCCGTCGCTCAACACCAGTGAAACACCGGGAACGGTCCACGCGATTGACTTGAGCGGAGCCTGAACGCCGAGGATCACTTTGGCGCCGAGCGAAGCGACAAGTGGCGCGTAGCGCATGAAGTTGATGGTATCGCCAAGACCCTGCTCGGCTTGCAGGAACACTGTTTTGCCGCGCAGGTCTTCCTTGCCTCGCCATAATCGCTGCGAAAATTCGTGCCGCGGCTTTGCGAAATCCTTTTTCTCCCATCGATATTCGTATTGCTTCCAGCCTTCGCGGAAATCACCCACACACAGCCGCGTGATTGCTGCGTTGAAATTGGCTTCCGCGTTCTCTGGCTCCATGGCGAGCGCCTCGGCATAGCTTGCGAGCGCTTCCTGCATCCGCCCGAGCTTCAGCAGCGCATTGCCACGATTGACATGCGCCGCGACAACATGCGGGTCCATGTGTAGCGCATAT
>JBEKSB010000271.1:0-4907 GCA_049517455.1 Xanthobacteraceae bacterium | reverse complement strand
AAAGCCGACCCACACAACTTCGGTCAGCTCCGCCTCTGGATGGATGACGTTGGCAACCTGATGGGCAATTGCGCTTGCGTCGACGGCAAGGAAACGGGCGTCGAACCGGCGCCTGGCGCGCGGCGGCGTGATCGCCCGGGCTAGGAAGCGCAAACCCGACAAATCGGGAATAAAGCCGGTCGCGAGAAAATCCGCCCAGGGACCATTCGCCGCGGGCAAAGCGCCGGCTTGTTTCCGTCCGATGACGATACCGGTTTCCTCAAAGGTTTCGCGGATCGCAGCGAGTGCGAATGCACGTGCATCCTCGGCGCTGGACCGAGCGGCGACGCCGCGCATCAGACGAGCCTCGACGCTCGGGTGCAGGCCTGCCGCTGCCGGCGCGTCGCGATCGGCGGCTTCGATCCGTCCGCCTGGAAAGACGAAATGACCTGGCATGAAAGCGTGAGCCAGATGCCGCTTTCCGAGCAAGACTTTCGGCTCGTTTCCGGTGTGATCGACCAGAATGAGGGTCGCGGCGTCCCGCGGCCGCGAATTGGGATAGGTTAATTGATGGGCTATTTCCCTGATCGAGGCGAGATCGCTCATGGCCTTACCTACGACCCGCCCCCGATCCATGGGCCGATGCCCATAGCCCGTGAAAGGCTAGGATCCGAGGCGCCGCTGCTGCAATGCAGAAAATCGCTGCAACGAAATTCCTTTTTGTGCGACAGCCTTTTGTAATTACTGTAAAATACATACCTGCGTACATGATATGCGGAGTGCCGCATACGATGAACAGCACCCCCGATGTCCATGACACAAGGTCAGGCTCCTTGGAATAAAGATGTCGCTCTGGAGCGCATTCGGGATTGCTTGAATCGCGAGGGTCCTCTTCTGCCGATCCTTCATGCCCTGCAGGAGGAATTCGGCTATATCGATGAGGCTGCCGAGCCCTTGATCGCCGAGGCCTTGAATATCACCCGGGCCGAGGTGCACGGCGTCATCACCTTCTATCACGACTTCCGCCGCGCCCCGGCTGGCCGGCATGTGCTCAAGCTGTGTCGCGCCGAGGCTTGCCAAGCCGCCGGTGGCGATCCGCTGGCCGCACATGCCGAGGCCCGGCTTGGGGTAGTGATGGGAACGACGGCCCGGGACGGCGGTGTCACGCTCGAGGCGGTCTATTGCCTCGGCCTGTGCGCGACCGCTCCGTCTGCCATGCTGGATGGGCGCTTGGTCGGCCGACTCGATGAAAGGCGGCTCGATGCCTTGCTGACGGAGGCGCAGCAATGACGTTGCGGATCTACATCCCCGTCGATGCCGCAGCGCTGGCGGTTGGCGCCGAGGAGGTCGCGAGCGCGCTCCACGCGGCGGCCGCGCGGCACAACGTCACGGTCGATCTCGTCCGCAACGGCTCTCGCGGGCTCTATTGGCTCGAGCCGATGGTCGAGGTGGCAACGCCAGTGGGCCGCGTCGCCTACGGACCTGTCGCACCGAGCGACTCCGAAGGCCTCCTCGCCGCCATCCTCGCCGACGGCGCACATGCGCTGCGGCTTGGCCCGACCGAGGACATTCCCTGGCTGAAGCGGCAAACGCGGCTCACCTTTGCCCGTTGCGGCATCGTCGATCCGCGCTCGCTCGAAGATTACCGCGCCCATGGCGGCTGCAAAGGCCTCGAACGGGCGCTCTCGCTCGGGGCGGAGGCGAACGTCGAGGAAGTGGTGCAATCGGGCCTGCGCGGCCGCGGCGGCGCCGGATTTCCGACCGGCATCAAATGGCGCACGGTGGCGCAGACTCAGTCGACGCAAAAGTACATCGTCTGCAATGCCGACGAGGGCGACAGCGGCACCTTCGCCGACCGCATGATCATGGAAGGCGACCCCTTCGTGCTGATCGAAGGGATGGCAATCGCCGGCATCGCCACAGGCGCGACCAAGGGCTACGTCTACATCCGCTCCGAATATCCGCACGCCGTCGCGGCGATGGAAGCGGCGATCGCGGCGGCGCGGCGCGGCGGGCTCCTCGGCAATCGCGTCGCGGGTTCATCTTTTGCCTTCGACATGGAAGTCCGTGTCGGCGCCGGCGCTTATGTCTGCGGCGAGGAAACGTCGTTGCTCGACAGCCTGGAGGGTAAGCGCGGTCAAGTGCGCGCCAAGCCGCCACTGCCGGCGCATAAGGGTCTGTTCGGCCGCCCGACGGTGATCAACAACGTGCTGTCGTTGGCCTCTGTACCGATCATCCTGGACAAGGGCGCCGCCTTCTATCGTGACTTCGGCATGGGCCGCTCGCGGGGCACGATGCCGATCCAGCTCGCCGGCAACGTCAAGCATGGCGGCCTTTACGAGACGGCGTTCGGTATCACGCTCGGCGAACTCGTCGACGACATCGGTGGCGGCACGCGCAGCGGCCGTCCGGTACGGGCGGTGCAGGTCGGCGGCCCGCTCGGCGCCTATTTTCCGCGTGCGCTGTTTGATACGCCGTTCGACTACGAAGCTTTCGCCGCGCGCGACGGCCTGATTGGCCACGGCGGCATCGTGGTGTTCGACGATACCGTCGACATGGCGAAACAGGCGCGTTTCGCCATGGAGTTTTGCGCGATAGAGTCCTGCGGCAAGTGCACGCCGTGCCGCATCGGCGCGGCGCGCGGCGTCGAGGTGGTCGATCGCATCATTAAAAACGACCACCGCGCCGCCAACATCGCCGTACTGGAAGATCTCTGTAACACGATGAAGTTCGGCTCACTCTGCGCGCTCGGCGGCTTCACGCCGTATCCGGTGATGAGCGCGCTCAACCACTTTCCCGAAGATTTCGGCGCGCCACCGCGCCTGCAGGCTGCTAAATAGGAGACGCGCCATGTCGCTCGTCCAACAATCGCTCGTGCAAGAGATCGACTACGGCACCCCCCGCTCCATGTCGGAGAAGACGGTTTCACTGTCAATCGACGGCAAACAGGTCTCAGTGCCGGAGGGCACTTCGATCATGCGCGCAGCGATGCAGACCGGAATCGAGATCCCGAAACTGTGCGCCACCGACATGCTCGACGCCTTCGGCTCCTGCCGGCTCTGCCTGGTTGAAATCGAAGGCCGGGGCGGCACGCCCGCATCCTGCACCACGCCGGTCGCCGAAGGCATCGTGGTGCGCACCAGGAGCGAGCGCCTCGACCGCCTTCGCAAAGGCGTCATGGAGCTCTACGTTTCGGATCATCCGGTCGATTCGCTCGATCGCGCCAAGCATCCCGGCGTCGACCTGCTCGACACCGCGGCGGCGGTCGGACTTGAAGAGGTGCGCTACGGCTTCGATGGCGCGCGCCACCGCAATCCCGGTATCGACGAGTCCAATCCGTATTTCACCTTCGATCCCGCCAAGTGCATCGTGTGCTCGCGCTGTGTGCGTGCCTGCGAGGAGGTGCAAGGAACCTTCGCCCTGACGGTCTCGGGCCGCGGCTTCGACTCCATCATTGCCGCCGGAATGGACGAGAAGTTCATCGAATCCGAATGCGTTTCCTGCGGCGCATGCGTGCAGGCCTGCCCCACCGGCTCGCTGATCGAGAAGAAAGTCATCGAAAAGGGCAAGCCGGAATGGTCGGCGATCACGACCTGCGCCTACTGCGGCGTCGGCTGCGCCTTCAAGGCGGAAATGCGCGGCGACGAATTGATCCGCATGGTGCCGTACAAGAACGGCAAGGCGAACCGCGGCCATTCCTGCGTCAAGGGACGCTTCGCCTGGGGCTACGCCAACCACAAGGAGCGCGTCCTCAAGCCGATGATGCGCGACAAGATCAGCGAGCCGTGGCGCGAAGTGTCGTGGGAAGAAGCGATCGGCCGTGTCGCCTCCGAGTTCAAGCGCATCCAGGGAAAATACGGGCGCGGTTCGGTCGGCGGCATCACCTCCTCGCGCTGCACCAATGAGGAAACCTTTTTGGTGCAGAAGCTGGTGCGCGCCGCCTTCGGCAACAACAACGTCGATACCTGCGCGCGCGTTTGCCATTCGCCGACCGGTTACGGACTGAAAACCACATTCGGCACTTCGGCGGGCACCCAGGATTTTGATTCGGTCGAGCATTCCGACGTGATCGTCGTTCTCGGCGCCAACCCGACCGACGGCCATCCGGTCTTCGCCTCGCGCATGAAGAAGCGCATGCGCCAAGGCGCCAAGCTGATCGTCATCGACCCGCGTCGCATCGACCTCGTGCGAATGCCGCATGTTAAGGCCACTTATCATCTACCGCTGCGTCCCGGCACCAACGTTGCCATACTCACGGCCATGGCGAACGTCATCGTGACCGAAGGCCTCGTGAACGAGAAATTCGTGCGCGAGCGTTGCGACTGGAACGAGTTCAGCGATTGGGCAGCGTTCGTTTCCGAACCGCGCAACAGTCCGGAAGAGGTGGCGAAGATTTCCAACGTACCCGCTGAGACCATTCGCAACGCCGCGCGGCTCTACGCCACCGGCGGCAACGGCGCGATCTATTACGGACTCGGCGTCACCGAGCACAGCCAGGGCTCGACCGCGGTCATGGCGATCGCCAACCTCGCCATGGCGACCGGCAACATCGGCCGTCCCGGCGTCGGCGTTAATCCGCTGCGCGGGCAGAACAACGTGCAGGGCTCGTGCGATATGGGATCGTTCCCGCACGAGCTGTCCGGCTATCGCCACATCTCCGACGACGCCACCCGCGCCATGTTCGAGGCGCTGTGGGGCAGGCCGATCGACGAAGAGCCAGGCCTGCGCATCCCGAATATGTTGGACGCCGCGGTCGACGGCTCATTCAAGGCTCTCTACATCCAAGGCGAGGACATCCTCCAATCGGACCCGGATACGCATCACGTCGCGGCGGGCCTCGCGGCGATGGAGTGCGTCGTGGTGCAGGATCTGTTCCTGAACGAGACCGCCAACTACGCGCATGTGTTCCTGCCCGGCTCGACCTTCCT
>JBEKSB010000270.1:0-4927 GCA_049517455.1 Xanthobacteraceae bacterium | reverse complement strand
GTGTCGTCACCGGATGATGCGGCCCGGGCGGCGGAATCTTTGGCGTCTTCGGAGTCTCCGGCTTATGCGGCCCGGTGAATTCGGGCGGCTTCTTTGTCGACACCGGCGTGACCGATGGCGGCCGCACGCCGCTGTGATGATTCACCGAGGACGGCACTTTATTGGACGGAGTGGTGGGAGTCGTAGGTGTCGTGGGAGTTCTGTGCTTCGGGGTGAACGCCGGCGGCTTCACTACAGTCGGCGGCGGGGTGACGAGAACTATCTTCGGCGGGTGCGGCGGTGGAGCGAATGGCGGCAGCACCGGCGGCGGCGGGACGAATTCCGGCGGCGTATCGTCGAACACCGGCGGCGGCACCTGGAAGCCATCCGGAAAAATTTCGCCGATGCCTAGTCCCTCATCGTAATAGTCGGGCGGCAGCATCACAGGTTGAGGTTGGTAATCCGGCGGCGGCAAGCGCGCCGCATTCAAAGAGTCGAGCGCCTGCTGCGCTTCGGCGGAGTGGATGCCGTTCGGGTATCGTTCGAGATAATTCCAATAGCCTTGCTGCGTGTTGGCGGCGACCGCACGGCTCCACAGCAATTCATCGCGGCGCTGCGCGATGACGTCCCAGATCTGCGCGGCATATTGGTACTTCGGAAACAGCTCCACGAACCATTGGTAGACGTGGAGCGAATCCTCTTCGATCCACCTGGTAGGCGTCATCGGGCGAAAGCTGGCTCAACATGCCCTTGGTGACGTCGCGTTCGCCCTTGGGCGGAATCGCGGTCACCGGCGGCGCGTTGGGCTCGGCCGGGAATAGCGTCACGTCGACCGTCAGGCCGAGCGCGGTCCACGATGTCTGGCGTCCACCGGTCGCATCGCCTTTGCTACCGCGCCGGGCAACACCGCGGCTGACGGAACCGGAGCGCACAGCCCGTTCACGACAGCCTTGCTCAAGCACATCGGCGAGTCCGGCGTGGAAGTGAATCAGATGCTGACCCGCGTGCGGATCGAGGTCGCCACCGCCACCGAGAAAAAACAAATCGCCTGGGTGAATTCATCGCTGGTCGGCGAGGTCTATCTTGGCGCTGAGTCGCGACCCAAAGCTTCCCGATAATCCGCGAGTAAAAGAAGGATCCCCGCCGACAGCGGGGAGGTTACCGCTGACGTGGCGGACAGAGTTTCGCCCTAATCGTCGGCCGTGGATGGCGCAGAGCGGGAGCCGGGCAACGTTGCCCAGCCCGGGCGTGCGTTGGGGCGACGATGGCGGCGACGATCAGGTTTGTTGCATTGACTTTGGCCGGTTTGAGCGTCGCCGCATGCTCGTCCGATACCGGACCGAAGGAGGTCGGCGGGACTGCTATTGGGGCAGTCGCCGGCGGACTGCTTGGCAACGCCATCGGCGGCAGCGCCGGCAATCGGGTCGCCGGGACCCTGATCGGAGCGGCGCTTGGCGGTTTCCTCGGCAACCGCATCGGCGCCGCACTCGATGACGAGGACAAACGGCGCGCGTATGCGGCGCAGATGCAAGCACTCGAGGCCGGCCCTTCGGGCGCTCCCGTCGCCTGGCGCAACCCGGATTCCGGACGTTATGGCAATGTGGTGCCGGGCCCGGCCTACCAGATGAACGGCACCTCCTGCCGGGAGTATACCCACACGGTCTACATTGACGGGCGCCCGCAGACCCAGCGTGGCACCGCTTGCCGCAATCCCGACGGGACCTGGACGACCGTCAGCTGATCGGGCGGCGTTTTGGGCAGGCTGAGATAGTGGCCGGTGGCTTCAAAGAGGCCTTATGCCCCTGAAATCCCGGCGTTTTGCGTAACCCCTTCTTAAGCGCCCGGCGACTAAAACTAAGCGGTACCCTCCGGTGGGGGAGTGTACCCAAAGCGGTGTGCCCAAAAGTGGTCTGTCCATGACGAGCGACGGGCCAGCCGTCGAACGGCTGCGCGAATATCTCCGGACGCTGAAGCCGGACGCTCGCGCTATGCTGGTTGCCGAACTCGAACGCAGCGTGCTGCGCGGCGATGAGGCCGCCGGGAGCGAACTCATCCTCCAGGAATTACGCTGCGCGATCCGGGTCGCCGGACAGCCAGTGCCACGTATCGGCGATGCCGCCAGGCTGTTCTTCGCACCGGTCGAGCCGTTCCTCATTGACGATAGCGCCGATCACAAGCGCCTCGGACGCGTCGCGCGCGTGTCGCTCGAGCCGATCTGGGACTGGGTAGGTCGCGATCTGATGCCCGCCGAGGCCAAAGCGCTGAGCGAGGACATCAACCGCGCCTTGTTGGACGATGATCGGATCAAGGCCGAGCAGTTGACGCGCGCCCTGCATGACCGGGCGATCCTGCGCATTCGAGAGGCGATGGCAGTGGTCAGCGGCGACGACAAGGCGCGCCGGCGCCTCGCCGTGCAGGTCGGCACGCCGCGCGCGTTCGAGGATACTGGAACGCTCGCGGGCATCTTGGCCAGCCGTGATGTTTTGGCTGACTTGGGGCGGCGGCTGCCGAACCAGATCCGCGCGTTCGAACGCGAACAGATCGATCCGGTTAAATCGCTTCTCGATGCCGCGACGACGCAGAAGACGGCTGCAGCCGCGCCCGCCGGCAAATCGGACATCTTGCTTTATGGGTTCGTCCTGGTCATGGGCCGGCTCGCGTCGCCCTGGCAACTTATCCGCATCGCGACCCGCGCGGCGGACAGCGACGACACCGCCCGCATCGCCGAAACACCTTATGCGGTCGCGGTGACGCTTGTCATCGGCGAAGTCGAATGCTCGGTGAACGACCTGCGCGCGGAACTCAAAGCGCGACGGCCGGTCACCTCGCTGCTCAAGAACATCCACGACGCGGCGCGCGGCTTGCGCTCGGAAATCGACCTCTCCGGCGATTCGCAGTGGAGCCGCCAGCTCACGGCCATCCGCACCGAAGTCTCCAACGTGCTGAAAGCCGAAATCGAGTCGACGCCGGGTCGCGTGCGTCGCCTGTTGCGGCCGCGGCCGGCCAAGGACATCGCGGCGGGCTCGCTGCTCGATGCGACCGACGTTAGCGAAGCCGAGATGCTCGTTGAATTCGTCGGCGCCTGTCGCACATATGCCAACGAGCTGGCGGTCAACGAAGTGACCATGCGCAGCTATTCGGAGCTGCAACACTACCTTGAGAGCGGCACCAAGGTTCTGCTCGACGCGCTGCGCCATGCCAGCGATGCCGACCGGCCGTTCCGGCAGTCGCAGGTCGACGCCGCGATCCGCTTCTGCAGGGTCGTCTTCGGGACGGATTATGCCGGCCTCTTGGCCAAGGCCGCCGAAATCGCGGTCCAAGCCGCGACCGCCGAGCGCAAGTTGTCGGTTCGGGCTTAATCCGGCGTGGGCATGCCGGCGACGTTGGGCAGGCTATCGCGTCCCAGTGCGCAATTGCCGCGCCACTGCTCCCATTGCCGCCGCAATGACGCCGTGATGATGTAACTGCCCGGCGCGACGGCGTGCCGTACCTGCTGGGGGCTCCCTCGGTCCCGCGGATTGAAATAGCGCCATGATTTTGTGGTTCATTTTCGCGTTGATGACCGCAGCGGCAATCTTCGCTGTGATGTGGCCGCTTGGGCGCGTCCCGCGTGCGGCCGGCGGCGGCAGCGATCTTCTCGTCTATAAGGATCAACTGCAGGAAATCGACCGTGACCGCACCGCCGGGCTTATCGGCGAGGCGGAGGCGGAGGCCGCGCGGCTGGAGGTTTCGCGCAGGCTCCTGTCCGCGGCGAACGCGCAGTCCCCGGCTGCCTTCGCGGCGGCCGCGCCACTCAATCTGCGGCGGCGCCGCGGTGCCGCGCTCGCGGTCTTGGTCATTCTGCCGTTCGGCCCGCCGAGCCTTTATATTGCGCTCGGCTCGCCGAACGTCCCGGGCGAGTCCGCTTTCGCCCGAGTCAACACTCCTCAAGGCAGTGAATCGATCGCAAGCTTGGTCAGCCAAGTCGAAGCGCATCTTGCGCGCGACCCCAATGATGGCGCTGGGTGGGAAATCGTTGCTCCGGTTTATATGCGGCTCGGCCGCTTCGACGACGCGGTCGTGGCGCGAAAGAAATCGCTGATGCTCAACGGTGAAACCGCGAACCGCGAAGCCGACCTTGGCGAGGCCGAGACCGCCGCCGCGAACGGCGTGGTGACGGCGGACGCCAAGGCTACATTCGAGCGCGCCTTGGCCCGCGACCCGCATGAAGCCAAGGCCCGCTATTTCCTTGGTCTCGCCGCCGAGCAGGACGGCAAAAACGAGGAGGCTGCCGACATCTGGCGCTCGCTTTTGGCCGACGCGCCGGCTGGCGCGCCGTGGGTCGAATTCGTGCGTGCGGCATTGGCGCGCACGACTGAGGCGCCGGGTGCCGCACCCGGACCAACCGCCGACGACATGGCCAACGCATCGAATATGAGCGATGACCAGCGCCGCGACATGATCCGCGGCATGGTCACGCGTCTCGCGGACCGGCTGCACGACGATGGCGCTGACGTGGAAGGCTGGCTGCGCCTGGTGCGCGCCTACGTCGTGCTCGGCGACCGCGACAAGGCGAAGAACGCCGCCGGTGATGCCAAACGAGCGCTTGGCGACCGTCCCGACGACATCAAGCGCATCGACGATCTGGTCAAAGGCCTCGGGCTCGAGGGCTGACGGAAGATCATGCCAGGGAAAGTGCAGCCATGACCCGCAAGCGCCGGCGACTCGTCCTGATCGGCGGTGGGCTCGCCGTGCTCGCCGTCGCCGTGGCGCTCATGCTCAATGCGTTCCGCGATTCCATCGTGTTCTTCAATTCGCCGAGTGACGTGGCGGAGAGACACATCGCACCCGGCACCCGAATCCGGCTCGGCGGATTGGTGAAGACCGGAAGCCTCGTGCACAGCAACGATCTGAAAATCCGCTTCGACGTTACCGACGGCAACCGCGAGATAGCGGTCGTGTATCAGGG
>JBEKSB010000269.1:0-4949 GCA_049517455.1 Xanthobacteraceae bacterium | reverse complement strand
AAAAGGGCGCTGGCCGAAAGCCAGCGCCCTTGTCGCGAACATCACATGCCGGCGTTGATCTCGGTCTGCAGCGTCGCGGCATTTGCTGCATCGTTTTGCTGTTCCGCGGCCGCCATGGAAGCATTCAGGGCGTTCGTATCGTTCATCTGCTGGATGGCTTGATTTTCCGCGTCGGCCGCCGCCTGTGAATCGCGAGCCGCCGAGCCAACGTCGATCGCGGGTGAATTGTCATAGCTCGGCGAATAGGACGAGCCCGAGGACCCGTGCGCCCGCGCGACATCGCGCATCAGATTGGCGTATGGCACCGGACCGCCGCCGAGCATGCCCTGGATGAACTGCCCGACATCAAACCCGAGTTGATTTCGCGGCCCGCGATAGCGCGCGGCGTAATGCGCGGCTGGGCGCGCGTGGGCAACGTGCACGGCCCTCACGGGTTTGTGGATCTGGACAGTTTTATGGGGTTGGGCCGTAGCCGCTATCGTGGCGGTTCCAGTGAGCGCGAGCGACGCAGCGACGATTGCCGTGGTGATCAAAGTTTTCATGGCACCTCCTCATCCTTGGTTAAAGCCGAGAAGACTCCAGAACGGCACCAAGGCTAAGCGCGCGCGGCTTAAGGGCCGATGGCCGGCAAGTTAATTATTCTCCACATGCCGCTCGACGTTAGCTATCTGGAATAATGCCGGCGCCGATGATGGCGATGAAATACCCCCATCGGCTGGGTCGCATAAATTCCGGCGGCGTCTCCCACGCCTGGCGCTGTTGCTCCGGGCAACGTACCGGGCGTCACCGGGGAGACCGGAACTTCGTGCGGCGCCGGCAGGACGAGGGAACTGCTCGGGTTCGGATTCGGCACCTGCGGCGGAACCGGAGGCGGGATTTGCGCGGCCGCTGTGGTCGCGTACAGCAACAGCGCCGGCAATGCGATCAACACGATCGGCTTTGAGTGCATCACGATGTCCTTCCGTCCAAGCGCACGCCGCCGCTCTCAATTGCGTAAACTTAGCTCTCAATTGCCTAAACTTAAATGACTACTGAATGTTCCTCGCCGCGGAACACTCCTGCCTTTGTCCGCTCCCCGACGCAGTTAGGTCACGCAGGCGCCACACAGCCCGTCTACGGTCCCGCTCGGGGAGGCGGTCGGCAGGAGGCGAATCATGGCACTGCACACCGACACAACGGCACGGTCACGCCTGGTTACATACGACAGGAATATCTGCCCGCAATGCAGCGCGTGGCTGCTCGCACCCGATTGGTCCGAATATCTCAATGAGCGTTGCATACGCCACACTTGGTCGTGCGACGCGTGCGGCTACGGATTCGAGACGGCGGTTTTCTTTCCCGTACCGGAAAAAGCCGCCGCCTAGCGCGCCGCGTTTTCGCGCAAATTTAGAATGATCAGCAATGCGGCGGATAGACGTGCCGCCGTCCGTTAAAATCTTCGATCGCTGTGCCGTCCTCGCTCAGATAGTTTGGACCGATCGGCGATTTGCCGTGCCCATCGGGAATATCGAGCACGTAGGTCGGCTGGCACAGGCCCGAGTAGCGGCCGCGCAGGCCGCGCATCAGAGTCTGGCCTTCGGCGATAGTGGTGCGCAAATGCGCCGTGCCGGGCGCGAGATCCGCCTGGTGCAGGTAATAGGGCTTGATGCGGCACTCGATCAGCGTCCGCATCAGCGCGCCGAGCGTCTCGACATCGTCATTGACCCCGCGCAACAGCACCGATTGCGACAGTAGCGGTATGCCGGCATCGACAAAGCGCGCGCAAGCCGCGCGGGCTTCTTTGGTCAGCTCGCGCGGATGATTGATGTGCAGCACAACGAACGTCGCCTTGTCGGTACGCAGCGCGCGGATGAGCGCGGCATCGATCCGCTCCGGCGCAACGACCGGCACCCGTGTATGCACGCGTATCACCTTGACGTGGGCGATGGCCGCTAGCCTCGTGACCGCATCCATGAGCCGGCGCGCGGACAGCACGAGCGGATCGCCGCCGCTGAGGATGACTTCCCAGATTTGCGGATGGCGGCCGATGTAGTCGAGCGCCGCCGCGAGCGCGGCCGGCGACAACCCGCCCCGCGCCGGCCCCACCATCTCGCGCCGGAAGCAGAACCGGCAATACACCGCGCAGGCATTGACGACTTTGAGCAGGACACGATCCGGATAGCGATGCACCACGCCTTCGACGGGGCTGAAGATGTCGTCGCCGATCGGATCGCTGCTCTCTTCGGGCCGCCGCTCGAGTTCGCGCGCGTCGGGAACGAATTGCCGCGCGATCGGATCGTGCGGATCGTCGCGGTCGATCAGGTCGGCCATAGCCGGAGTGATGGCGACGGCATAACGCGCGGCGACCTCGGCAAGCGCGCCGAGCCGCTCGCGCGGCGCCAGAGCGTTGTCGCAAAGCTCGTCGAGGCCGTGCAGGCTGGTTGCTGGCGATGTCATGGGAGCGGATTCCATAAAACTTGATCGATGCGCGAGGCTCCCGTCGCCAGCATCACAAGGCGATCGAGGCCGAGCGCGATGCCGCAAGCCTGCGGCATCACCGCCAATGCGGCAAGGAAATCCTCGTCGATCGAGTAGCGCTCGCCATAGATACGTTCTTTCTCCGCCATTTCCCGTTCGAGCCGCCGGCGCTGTTCGATCGGGTCGGTGAGTTCGCCAAAGCCGTTGGCGAGTTCCACCCCACACGCATAAAGCTCGAAGCGCTCGGCAACGCGCCGATCATGCGCCGGCCGCGCCAACGCCGCCTGCACCGCGGGGTATTGATCGAGAATGGTGGCGCGGCCGATGCCGAGATTGCCTTCGATTTTTTCCACCAGCACGCGGGTGAAAATATCGCCCCAGTTATCGTCATCGCCGATGCGGATGCCGGCGGCGCCGGCGGCGCGGGCAAAGCCTTCGCGATCCGGCTCGCCGCCCGGCAGCGTCGCCAACAGATCGATGCCGGCGAAACGGGTAAAGGCTGCCGCCACGGTAAGCCGTTCCGGTTCGGCGAACGCATCCGCCCGGCGGCCGCGAAAGTTGAGATGCTTCGTCCCGGCGACTTCCGCGGCTTGCGCCAGGATGGCCGCGCAGTCGGCCATCAACGTCTCGTAGGGCTCGCCGGCACGATACCATTCGATGAGCGTGAATTCCGGGTGGTGCAGCGCGCCGCGCTCGCGGTTGCGGAACACCTTGGCGAATTCAACAATGCGGCGCTCGCCGGCTGCCAGAAGCTTCTTGCAGGCGAATTCCGGGGAAGTGCGCAGGTAAAGCGGGAACGATGTGCCGTCTGGGGCCGCAAGCGTCGTGGCGAAGGCGTGCAAGTGGGTCTCGTTTCCCGGGGAAATCTGCAAGGCCCCGGTCTCGACCTCGATGAAGTCGCGCGCGGCGAACCATGCGCGGAGAGCCGCCACGATCCGGTTGCGCACCAGGAGCGCCGGCCGACGGTCGGCGTGAACGTGGGGAGCCCAGAAAGGCGAGGATGGAGGTGGGGTTTCCGGCATATCCCGGCCAAGAGGAGAACAAGCGAGGAAATGTCTGGCGAACGGTGTCAGGATCGGTATGTTGCGCCCCAACTGAGAGGCACCAGCGTTGAGGAAGCCGTGAAAGTCATCGCCAGCTCACTGCGAAAAGGTAATATCGTCGAGATTGACGGCAAGCTTGCCGCCATCGTCTCGGTCGAGAACATTCACCCCGGCAAGGGCACGCCGGTGACCCAGATGGACGTACGCCGGATTAGCGACGGCGTGAAGGTGGCGTTGCGGTTCAAGACCACCGACCAGGTCGAACGCGCCTTCGTCGAGGATCGCAAGCACCAATACATGTACCAGGATAGCGACGGCTTCCATTTCATGAACATGGAGAGCTACGACCAGGTCGCGCTGCCGGCCGACATCATCGGCGACCAGGTTGCCTATCTGCAGCCGGAAATGGAAGTGACGATCAGTCTGCACGAAGGCGTCCCGGTTTCGATCGAGCTGCCGGCCAAGACAGTCCTGGAAGTGGTGGAAACCGAGCCGTCCATCAAAAGCCAGACGGCGGCCTCGTCCTACAAGCCCGCGGTTCTCTCGAACGGCGTGCGGACGATGGTGCCGCCTTTCGTCACCACCGGCACCAAGATCGTGGTGATGACCGCCGACGGCAGCTACGTCGAGCGGGCGAAGGAATAGCGTCCGTTCAGAAAAATGCCAGCGTGCGGATCTCGATGCTTTCGCGCGGGCGCGCGTTGGGCGGCGAGGTCGGATCGTCAAAGGCCGTATGCGCTCCCCAGCGGGCGCGGCCGTCCTTCAGTGAATCGAAAACCTTGAACACGATCGCTTCTTCGCGCCGCATGTGCGGAAACCAGAACCATTTGTGGTTCGGGTTGTAGGTGATCGCGTAAGTCTGACCGACACGGTTCGGATAGCGCCGCTCCGAAATCACCAGGTCGTCAGGTGAGACCGTGCGCGCGTCGCAGATCGCGAGCGGAAAGCTCTCGACCGGGCGGCGGATCGGACGCCACACTTGGACAATGGCGAAGCGGCGGCGAAGGAGTTCGTCCGCCTCGTCCGGCAGCAGATCGCGCACGCGTTGCGGACCGGACCATTCCGTATAGTCGTTGTGCACGCGCGGCACGACTTCGCGAATCTTGAGTTGCTCGCGCAAGGCATCGTCCGCCGTGCGCAGCGTATGATCGAAAATGACGACGCGCGAAGCACCGCTTTCGGCCTTCACCAGCGCTTCCATCTCCGGGTAGTAGACGCGCCGTACTTCGTCTTCGTCGAAGAAGTCCGCGACCTTGGTGTCATGGCCTACGAAACGGAAACCCTCGCGTTCGAAAACGAAGCCTTTCGCGCGCGGACGCCCGTTGTGGATGACGACTCGGCGCGGGTCGATCGTTCCGCCCCGCACGTCGAGCGCTCCCGCTCCACCGGCTTCGGTGAAGATTTTCACGCCGTCGTTGACGAGATAATTGAGCGTCGCCTCGATTTCCG
>JBEKSB010000268.1:0-5010 GCA_049517455.1 Xanthobacteraceae bacterium | reverse complement strand
CTCGCCGTCGACGGAGAGCCCGACGGGACGGTCGCGCGCAAGCGGTTTTGGCGCGGCACTTTCTTGTTTGCGCACGAACCTGCGCTCGGCAGCCCCGGATTCAAGCGATTCCGGCCGATCGTTCGCGAGGCGAACGGCACCCTGCGGCGGCTGACTAATGCCGAGATCGCAAAAGATCCGCAGTACGGCGATTTTTCGCTCGAACAGTCGCAGCTTGGGGTCGAAGCCTTCTACGATCGAATGGATGACGTGATGTCGCCGGCGCCGCTCGATCCTTTGCGCGCGATGAAGGGGGCGATTGACTCGCTCGACGAGCAAGTGAAGACGCGCGTGACGTCGGTCGAGAACGGGCGGAAGTTCCAGAACAGCGGGCATGGCGACGCGAGCATGCCGGACGGCCCCTCGATCTTCGCGACGACCGGCGCGTGGGAGGATTTCGCGACGCCGGCGCGCGATTTTCGTTTGTTGATCGCAATTGATGTGGTGCGCGGCTACCCGGATCGCGTCGCGCGGCAGCCCGAACGGTACGCAATGCCGAATGGCAAGAGCGTCGCGGACGTGAAGGCCGAATTGCAGAGCGTGCTGGCGTCGGAGCTTTCGGCGCGCAAGTTTACGTATACGCGCAGCGATGGCTCCGCGTGGACGCTCACGCTCAAAGACGTGGTCGACCGCGCGGCTGATTTCGAGATGGGGTACAACTTGAACGACTGCGTCGAGCTGCGGTGGGGCGCGCCGGACAAGAGCGACGAAGCGTCGACGTGTAAGCGGCATGCGCCGCAGGCGCAGCGCGCGAAGATGACGGACTACCGTACGTGGTTCCGCGAGCGGCACTGGCCGTCTCGCGCTTGACCGGACGATCTCAACCGCGTGACAGGATCGTGACGAAGGTTTGCTTGGTCGTTGCGCTCGCAATGCTCGCGGGCGGGACTTCTCTTCTCGCGCAGGATGATCAGGCTCGCTCGGCGCTTGACAACCTGGTCGCTGCTTACCCGACCACGCTCGCCGGCCATGACGAAAGAGTGCTGCGTTGGCGCGATGGAACAGTCATGCCGGTTTCCGACGGCGCCGATGGCAAGACGTTCCCGGAGCGCCTGCGGCACGCTTCCATCATCGATCAGTTTCGCATCCCGTATCCGCGCGGCCCACTCGAAAAGCCACCTGCCGTTGACGCTGATCCGGGCCGGTTCCGCAATACAGCCTTCTTCACGAAGATGTATGGCGACTGCCATAAGGGTGAGGTGTCGCCGCACCTTGTTTCCCTCGCCTGGCTTCCCAAGACTTTGGCCAACAAGACTTGGGGCAATTCAATCCGCATCACGTCCGTGAACGGCGTCGACGAGCACTTGCGCGCCGTGGCGGCTGAGATCGACGCGCTGCCTGAAAAGATCAAACGCGCCGCATACCCGATTGCTGGCACTTACAATTGCCGGGCCGTGGCGGACACCGGCCAGCCGAGCCCGCACAGCTACGGTATCGCGATCGATCTCAATACCGCCTTCTCGGATTATTGGTACTGGCGATCGCATGGCGGCCCCTTGCTTTATCGCAACCGCATGCCCGAAGAGATCGTCGCGATCTTCGAAAAACACGGCTTCATTTGGGGCGGTAAGTGGTATCACTTCGATACGATGCACTTCGAATTTCGACCCGAACTTCTTGTTACGCAGTGAGATAGGCATTCCCTTTCCCGGTGACAGCATTGGGTTTGCGAGATGGCCTCGCGTTTCGCTCCCCATCGTCCGCGCCAATCAATCGCATTTTGTCTGGACGAAGAACGAGGAAGCGGTTGTGCTAGTTCAGTTGTCGGGCCGGCAGCTATCAAGTACGGCAACGCGGCCAACGATCCGCGCAAGAAGTAGCGAGCTAGACCTATGAAAACGTCCTGCGCCTTTCTGCTGGCCACTGGGATAGGTTGCGCAACCATCGCTGATGCTTCTCTATCACGGGCGCAAGATTTAATACGAATTGGCTATACCTCGTCGCCGTCCTGTTCTGTGACCTACAGTGCCTGCTTTTCTGACCGCAGATCGTCGCCGTCTACGCACATTAGAGTTGCCGATGATTATTGCACCACGCGCTGCGACCAACGGTTCAAATATTGCCAATACCGCGGCGAGTCGTTTGACTACTGTGTCGAGCGGCTCAAGACTTGCCGAGCAGGGTGTTGATCGCGCGCTATTTTACTGGTTCCTAAGTGCAGTGCAGGTTGTTGTGCTCAATCCGCGCCCTGGACGACAGGGTGCGGCATGTCCGCTCGTAGCCCGAAGCTGACTCGCTCGGATCGCATTGAAATATCTGCTGTTGAGAGAAGAGCGGACACAAAACGACCGCGGCGGCTATTTTATGAGTACACGGGCCTCACTGGTCGGGCGGCAAGCGTTTCCGCTCCTGCGCTCGCTGCTAATGCCGCCGATCGGCGAACCGGGGCATCTTGACGCTTGCTTCAAATTCCCTGGCCAAGCTGCCGGTCTCGACCGTGACTATCTGCGGGGTCAGCCCGAACTGATCCCGCACCGCCGATTTCAGTCCCTCGACCGCAGCCGCCGGATCGACGCCGCGCCGCACTTCGACCGACACCACCATAATCTCGAGGTCGCGGTCGGTGACCAGTTCGGCCTTGAAGTCGCTGATGTCGGCGTTGCGGAAGATGAAATCCTCGAACTCAGAATGATTGACGTTGATGCCACGGATCTTGAAGAAGCCGCTGGTGCGGTGAGCGTGTTTGACGAGGGGAAATACCGAGAACGGGCCCGAATCGTCGTCGCCGCGCTGCCACGTCACGAGATCGCCGGAACTCCAGCGCAGAAAGGGCGTGACGTTGTTGGTCCATAACGGCGTGACGACCAGGGAACCGACTTTGCCCTCTTCGACCGGCACGTGCGTTTCTGGATCGAGCACCTCGATGAGAAACATGTCGGTCCAAATGCGGAACCCGCGTCCCGCCCTGTCCTCGGCCCCCATCATGCCGGCTTCGGTCATGCCGAAAGTGTCGCGCACCTGCGCGCCCCATTGTCGCGAGAGCTTTTCGCGCTTGGCGTCCGACAGGGGCTCGGCCGAGCACAGCATTGTCTCGATCGACCGCGCGGCGAGATCAAGCCCGCGCGCTTCCGCCAGATTGGCGAGATGCAGGCCGTAGCTGCTCATGCCCATCCAGATCGTCGGCCGCAGCCGATCGATCAATTCGAGCTGCATCGCCGACGACGTGGTGGTCCCGGAGCCGGCCCAGTTGACGGCAATGCCGCGGGTCGATGCGGCGCGCGCGAGCATCTGGCCGACCGGATGAATGCCAAGCGGAAACGACACATGCGCCCGTCCGCCGCGCCGGCAGTTCGTGCAATCATAAATTCGCGCGAACCCGACCATCGCAGCGGCAATATCCGCGTAGCTGCGCGGGTAGAATAACGGCGTCCCCGTGGCCCCGCCGGACCGCCAATACTCCGCGATGCCATCTTCGGGCGTGACACAGAACTGCTCGTAGAACTCCCGATCTTCGAGCTTGCGGAGTGTCTCCTTGTCCAAAATCGGAATCTTGCGCCACTCGTCGGGATCGTCGAGCCGATCCAAGTTCACATGTTCGAGCCGGCCCCTGTAGAAGGGCGCCCGGAGCGCTTGCGTGACCGCCCGCTTCTTGCGCTCGGATTGAATGCGCTCGATCTCCGCGCGTGTTGTGGGCAGATCAACAAGCGGTGTCACGACGTCAGGATCCACGGGCCGGCAAGGTGCCGATCCAGCGCCGCTGCTCGGCATAGGTGTCCGGCAATCGCCCGGTTTTTTCCTGCGCATCCATGGCGGCGACGCGGGCCTCCTTTTCCGGCGTATCTTCTGGAATCCTGTCGAGCGCATCGCTCAACATGGCCGCATAGTCGGCGCCAACTGGACAAACATCGGCGCAACGGCGGCAACCGGTGATGACACCGGCGCCGCGCAGAATACTCTGCCAGAGATTGAAGCTGTCTTCGGAGCGAACTAACTCTTTTTGCCGTGACGCATCCGGCTCCGCGATAATGCGCGTGACGTGCTCACTGAGCTGGGCGAAGCCGTGCGGAGAACGGAAGCGGTCGCAGGCCGGCCAGTCGCGTGTCCAATGACCGACAGCGTCGGCCGGACACGTCTTGAGGCAGCGCCCGCAGCTCGGCCCGAGACAGAGCGCAGTCTCCATCTTGTTGTCGCACTCAACATCGACTGAACACAGAACGGCGGTGAGCAACACCCGCGGCCCGAATTCCGGCGTGAGCAATTGCAGATTGAGTCCGAGCGTACCGAGCCCCGCCTCGACCGCGGCATGCGGCAGCGACAGCAGCGTCGTCATGTGCCGGTTCGGATCGCCGTCATAATTCCACGGGTCGACGTGTGTCGGCGGCACGATGATCGCGGGATAGCCGTTGTCTTCGAGCCAATACACCAGCTCAAGCGAGGCCTCCTCGAGTCGCGACAGCGCCAATTCGTCGTTGTAATACTTGTGACGATCGTTCCAGGCGGCGATGCGGGCCGCGCCGCGGCTCACACGCTTTGCCAGCACGATGACGCGGCCGCCGTCGAGATCGCTGATATCGGAAGGCCGCCGCGGATGGCGCGGGTCGGGCGGGTTGCGCTCGAGCGTTGCGCCGTCGGCGATGCCGACCAGATCGGCGCCCAGCGCACGGGCCTTCGCCTTGATCTCCGCCGCGGTGAGCGGCTGTTTGAAGGCCGAGACCATCTTTACTCCGGGCCGTTCTCATCGGCGGTCGCTAACGCCGCTTCGGTGCGTTGTTGCTGTGCTTTTTTGAATTCCTGCAGCTGCCGCGCCACCATGCCCTTGTAGCCCTCCGGCCCGACCCAGCGCCTGTTCCAATCGTTGAGGCCGGCGACTTCGAGGCCCTGCACGCGATTCTCGCGATAAAGCTTGCCGAGCGCGACCTTCTCGGGGGTTTTTTCCGGGATGGCCTTCTGAAAGTCGGCAAGATGCGCATGATAGTCGTTGCCGACCGGGCAGACGGCGAGGCAGCGCGGACAGTCGCCGAACGAGCCGAC
>JBEKSB010000267.1:0-5020 GCA_049517455.1 Xanthobacteraceae bacterium | reverse complement strand
GAAAGCCACCAACCAGGCGGCGGATTTGCTCAAGGCCTCGTGCCTGACCGACGATCCGCTCACACCGCCAGCGCGGCTCGCCGCGGTCGGCAAACGACTCGACACCATGCTCCAAGCGGTCAGGATGGTGAGTTCAGCGCTCAACGACTTCTATGGAACGCTGTCCGATGAGCAGAAGGCGAGGTTCGAAGCGATCGGCCCGCAGCGGACGAGCAAGCTCGAGTCGCTGGAGGTTGCGCCCACAAACGTCCGCAGGCGCGGCCCTCCCAGCGCTGAACAAGTCATTCGGCGTTTGATGTCGCCATTCTTCTGAAAATCACCGCACGGCCGCGCGGCGAGTGGCGTTTGGATTCAGTCTATCGCCGTTGACAATTCCCGGTATGCCTGCGGCAACAGGCGGGCGAGAAGGTCGGCCCATCGCCGCTGTCCGTTCTCCTCCGCGATCAGGTCCTGGCGGATCTCGATCAAAGCGTGCGGCAGGCCACGGCGTTCGCCATGCACCGGGATGGTGTAGTCGGTCGCGTCGCTCACGAAATATGGTTCGTTGTCGCCGACGATCAGGCCTTGTTCCTCTTTGAGCAGCGCCAGGAGGCTTCGGGCGAGACGTCGGTCGCGGTTGTACAGAAGCGCGGCGTGCCACGACCGCGCCTCGCCTTTGAAGACGGGCGTAAAGCTGTGCAGTGCAATCAGCGCTCCTCGGCGGCCGGATTGCCGGCGGCGCTCGAGCTCAGCTTCGATGCGCCCGTGATAGGGCCAAAAGATCTCGCGGGCGCGCGCGACTTTTTGGGCTTCGCTCAGCCCGACGTTCCCGGGAATCCGAGTAAGTTCGCTGATTTCCGGGATCGACGCCGCCGAACCCGGCGGCCGGTTGCAGTCGATAACCAGGCGCGAATAGTTTTGTTGGATCAGCGTCGCGCCGAGCGCATCCGCCAGAAGTCGGCCGAGACCGGCAATGCCGACGTCCCAGGCGATATGCCGCTCGCATTCGGCTTCAGCGATGCCGAGCCGTCCCAGCACACGCGGCATTCTGTTGCCGGCGTGATCGGCGACCAGCAGCAAAGGCGAGGCCCCGCCGGGGTTGTAAAAGGTGACTGGCGCCGGCTCGTCGGCGGCCAGCAGGGGCTTCGGCGCCTCGCTCATCGGCTCTCAGGCTCCTGAACAAGCAGGTCCGATATTTGGCCCGAGAAATGCATGTTATGGGCGTATCCGTTATGATGGGACGGCAATGCCGATTCTCAAGGTCAGACACGTCACGACCTACCGCTACCATCAGCCGGTCGCCTTCGGCGAGCACCGGCTCATGCTGCGTCCACGCGACGACGAGGATCAGAAGGTACTCCAATCCAAGATCGAGATCACGCCGAAGCCGCGCGAGTTGGCCTGGGCGCGGGATCGCTTCGGCAATCACGTGGCGACCGCGACGTTTGCCGATCGGGCAGCCGAGCTTCGCTTTGAGAGCAGCATTCGTCTCGACCACGCGCCAGCCGGCTTTCATAGGGGCGATATCGAGGATTATGCCCGTGTTTATCCCTTCACCTACCCCGCGAAAGAATGGCGCACGCTGAAGCGCTTTATCCTACCGCTGTTGCCGCGGCCCGAGCTTGCGCGATGGAGCGAGCGGTTCTTTCGCAAAGACGGCTCGGCCGATACCCACGATCTGCTCGTCGACATGACACAGACCATGCGACGAACATTCAAGCACGCGGCGCGCCATGAGAAGGGGGTCCAGGATCCGGTCCATACCATCGATCTCGGCAGCGGCAGTTGTCGAGATCTCGCAGTGCTGATGATCGCTGTGTTGCGTTCGCGCGGAATAGCGGCGCGGTTTGTTTCCGGTTATTTGCATCTGGCCAACGACGAGGACGGTGACGAAGATCAGGTGACCGGCGGCAACACCCACGCTTGGGTCCAGGTTCACGTTCCCGGTCTGGGCTGGGTCGACTTCGATCCGTCTCGTGGTGTTGTCGGAAGCCAGAACCTTATTCGCGTCGCGGTCGCGCACCATCCGCGCGAGGCGATTCCGCTGCAGGGTACGTGGTACGGCGGCGCATCGGATCATCTGGCCATGCAAGTCGCGGTAAAGGTCAAAGCAGCAGCGAAAGACGGAACCTTTATGCCGCCGCATTCTTAGTACGGGTTGAGCAAGAATCCTCTGACGCGGGCCGAGGAGTTGTTTCATGAAGATTCGCGCCGGCTACGAAATTTCCTACGAATGTTCGCAGCCGACGCCCATGATCCTGACGCTGAGCGTCCATCCTTCGCGCATTCCCGATTTGCTGACTCCGGATCGGATGCGGCTTGATCCTTTCATTTCCGCCAACTGGTATCGTGACGGTTTCGGCAATACCTGCCACGTGATCCACGCACCCAGGGGCCGGCTCACGCTGTCCGCGGATTTTCTGATCCAGGACAGCGGGGCGCCCGATGACGTGGCTCCCGGTGCAGAGCAGCATTCCCTGGAAATGCTCCCGGTTGAGACTTTGGTTTATCTGCTCGGCAGCCGTTATTGCGAAACCGATCGCTTCATCCAGATCGCGTGGTCCGAGTTCGGCAAAGTCGCAAAGGGTTGGCCGCTGGTTCAGGCGATCTGCGATTACGTCCACAATCGCATCACATTCGGCTACGCGCACGCGAGCCCGACCAAAACGGCCTGGGATGCGCATAGCGAGCGGCGCGGCGTTTGCCGCGACTTTGCCCATCTTGCGATCACGCTCTGCCGCTGCATGAACGTTCCGGCGCGCTATTGCACCGGCTACCTCGGCGACATCGGCGTGCCGCCCGATCCTGAGCCGATGGATTTCAGCGCCTGGTTCGAGGTCTATCTTGGCGGCCGCTGGTACACCTTCGACGCCCGTCACAACACCCCGCGCATCGGCCGCATCCTGATGGCGCGCGGTCGCGACGCCACCGACGTCGCCATCGTCACCTCCTTCGGCCCTTGCACGCTCGCCGGCTTCAAGGTGGTGACCGATGAGGTGCCGGCCACCGCCGCTGCTGCGAGATAGCGCTCCCGCATGCTTGCAGGAGATTCAGCCGCGGCGCGCCGCGCCCTGTGGCCTCAATGAAATTGGCGTATTCTCGCCGCGATCGGCCAACTCCCTAGAGGGACCGGCCCTCATACACCGGTCGCAGGCGGGGATCACAAGCGATGCCGTCGAATACCGCGGGGACTTCGCGCGGCCTCGTTGGCACCGGGTTTGGGCTAGGCCTCGCCATTCTTTTGCCGTGGGTCGTGGCGCTGGCGACCATCAGCGATCTCAACGGCAGCGATGCGCCGGGCAACGGGCTCGCGCAATTTTTCGGCGCCGCCGAGCTGATATTGATCTGGATTCTCCTGGTCGTTCTTCTCCTGGTTGCCGGCGCGACCGGCAGAATTCCGAGCCCGGCGGTCTTCGCGGCCCTTGTTCCGGTCCCGGCTTCCGGATTGCCGCGCTCACGTCGTTGCAGCTTCTCGTTACGCCAAATGTTGCGCCGTTCCTGTGGCCGATCGCCGTGCCGGCGCTTGTTCCGCCGCGACGGCAGGCAGTGCGACTAGAAGGAAATCCGCCGGCTGCAGCGCGAGCAAATCCAAGCGGCGCGAAAGCCGCAACTAACCCTGTTTGAACTGAAGGAGGACGCTCGACCTGCCTCACAGAGGAGTGTTGAGGGTCGCTACACGGAACCCCTTCTCTTCAAAGACTAGCTTTCGGTGCGAACGGAGAGGGGTAGTGCGCGCGCTCATTGAGGCGACGCATCCTGTTGACCCGCGTGTGCTGAAGCCGCCCCGCCACTCATGCGCGCGGGGCTTTTTTCGTGCGATTAGTGCCTATATATAAATCACTCCCCCACCCCAGAGCAACATCGATCAACGCCGCAAAGGGCGGAGTGTTTTTGTAGCGTGATTGTCGCACGAGAGATATTCACTATGACTTCAGATCAGGCCCGACAGCGGGCAGAAAAAAGTTTCAAGCGGGAAGAGCGCGCGCGGGATGGTCGAAAGGCGATGACCGAATATGAAGCTCAAGCTCGCGCCACTCGCGAAAAGACCGAACGCTTGAAAGCGCTTCGATTAGCTAGGGAAGCGCAGGCTCAGACCGAGGAGCCGCCCGCCAAGCCGACCAAGCGGCGCCCCCGCGCCGCAACAAATAACAGCTCTTTGAACGTTTAGGCTCGGCAGCAATGCCTCCGCCCGAAACTTAGCCCCGCCACTCACGTGCGCGGGGCTTTCTTTTTGGACGTTACAAGCGTTCAAATGCAATCAGAGGTCCGACCGCTGGTCGATCGTGAACGGACCACCCACAGCGCTATATGACTCGGCCTGACGGGTTCGGGTTCCCCGTGCTTCCCTTGAAATTTGCGAGGTCATCAAGAGAGAAGGGATCGTAGTCGGAACCCGTTCTGTGGCAATACTGGGTGAACTCAGCCGGATCGATTGTCACCTTTGTGACGACGTAGCCCTGCTTGATCATGTGTGTGACTTGTTCGTTCGCGAGGCGGAGCCATTCATCATAGGTGTCGGGGAAGTCCGTGTGATCCGGGATGAGCCTTCTAAACTGCTCATAGTTGGCCGCTGAGGATATCCACGGCTTGAACAGGTCCATAGCACACAAACCCACGTATCGCCGCATAGACCAGCCAAGTAATCACACTAGTATACCTTCAGTCGCGCCTCCTCCAAACACAAAAGCATACCAAAACGTCACCTATCATTTCTCCCTTTATTATCCCGACGATCTTTCGGTGACCGAACAGCCGGGCGCCGCCGGCACGATGGTCGTGCTGTTTGAAGACCAGGCAACCCAGCAAGGCTTCGATATTTTTATCACTCCCTATGATGAGCCCAAGGTTACCTAGGCGACTTTTCTCATGGACGAGCCCTCGGCGTGATGAACGACCCGCAGAACATCACCATCGACGCCGCTCCGGCGACAATGTTCTTGAGCACCAACTCAGTCATGGGTGCTTCGCGCGAGATTTGGTTTCTCCCCAGCGGCTTTCTCTATGAGGTGACGACCCCGCAGTCGCTCGACTCCTGGCTCCT
>JBEKSB010000266.1:0-6571 GCA_049517455.1 Xanthobacteraceae bacterium | reverse complement strand
ACGGCGATCAACGCGCGGCCGACGGCGACGCCGGAGCCGTTGAGCGTATGCACGTGGCGCACATTGCGGCCCTCCTTGGTCCGATAGCGCGCATTCATGCGCCGCGCCTGGAATTCGCCGCACACCGAGCACGACGAAATCTCGCGATACATATTCTGGCCCGGCAGCCATACCTCGATGTCATAAGTCTTTTGCGACGCAAAGCCCATGTCGCCGGTGCACAATGTCACTACGCGATAATGCAGATCGAGCCGGCGCAAAATCTCCTCGGCGCAGGACAGCATGCGCTCATGCTCGTCCTTCGACTGCTCGGGCGTGGTGATGGAGACCAGCTCGACCTTGGTGAACTGATGCTGCCGGATCATGCCGCGCGTATCTTTTCCGGCGGCGCCGGCTTCGGCGCGGAAGCACGGCGTGCAGGCGGTGTACCGCAGTGGCAATTGCGCTTCGTCGACTATGGATTCGCGGACGAGGTTTGTGAGCGGTACTTCGGCGGTGGGGATGAGCCAAAGGCTTCTTGATGCCGACGGATTGTTCTTTCGAATAGCCGCAATCTCCGCCAGGCATTCGTCGCAACGCTTCTCTGCGTTACGTACGTCCCTTTCAGCTGCCTCCTTGAACTTGGAATCCTGCTCATAGAGGCGCGCATGTTCCATTCGCTCCTGCCGCCGACGCTCTAAGAACCAGTCTGCGTGACTTATTTCGGCTTCAAGTTGGATAATTCTATCGGTGAAAACGGTCGCTGTTCGAAACTGGTCTTCGCGAAACTTCGGCAATTGCGCCGTGCCAAACATTGCATCATCGCGCACCAAAAGCGGCGGTGCGACTTCGGTGTAGCCGTGATCGCTCGTGTGCACATCAAGCATGAATTGCCCCAGCGCCCGTTCGAGCCGTGCCAAGCCTTTCTTCAACACCACGAAGCGCGCACCAGAAAGCTTTGCCGCAGTCTCGAAATCCATCTGGCCGAGCGCTTCGCCGAGTTCGAAATGCTGCTTGGGCGTGAACGCGTAGTTGCGTTTCGCTCCAAAGTGATGGTGCTCGACGTTGTCTGCCGCGCTCGCGCCACCCGGAACTTCGGCGAGCGGGAGGTTAGGAATCTGCGCGAGCTCAGCTTCGAGTTGTTCTGACGCTTCCTTAGCCACTGTCTCCAGAGCAGGAATTGCGTTCTTCAGTTGCGCGACCTCAGCCACTAGCTTCGCAGCCGCCGCCTCCTCGCTCCTTTTCTTCGCTGACCCGATCTCCTTCGAAGCCGTCGTGCGTCGCGTCAGCAAAGCCTGGATATTTTGTATTGCTACCCGGCGCCGCTCGTCGAGCTTGATCAGGCGCTTCGCCTGCGGCTCAAGCCCGCGCCGCGCCAGCGCGCGGTCGAAGGCGTCGGGATTGTCGCGGATGAAGCGGATGTCGTGCATAATTTTATATCTGTACCGTCATGCCCGGCCTTGTGCCGGGCATCTACGTCTTCATCTACACAGGCCAAGACGTGGATGGCCGGGACGAGATAATACGCGCCAATCACTCCGCGGGCTTGGCCGACGCGCCCGCGGCAGCAGCGGCGCGTTCTGCCGCCGCCTTCTTCTCCACCCAGCGCACCGACCAGACCGAGCCCTCGTAGAGGGCGACCAGCGGCAGCGCAAGCGACATCTGGCTCAGGACATCGGGCGGCGTAAGGATCGCCGCGATCACGAAGGCGATGACGATAAAGTAGCGCCGCTTCGATTTGAGCTGGTCGGAAGTGATGATGCCGACACGTCCGAGCAGCGTCAAAATCACCGGAAGCTGGAAGGCGATGCCGAAGGCGAGAATGAGCTTCATCATCAGCGAAAGGTAATCTTCGACCTTCGGCAGCAGCTCGATGCTCGCCTGGCCGGGACCGCCCAGTTGCTGCATGCCGAGCGAAAAGCGGGCGAGCATTGGCCAGACCATGAAATAGACAACCATCGACCCCAGCAAAAAGAAGATCGGGGTGGCGACGAGATAGGGCAGGAACGCCTGCCGTTCCTTCCGGTAAAGTCCCGGCGCGACGAACATGTAGATCTGCGTGGCGATCACCGGGAAGGCGATGAACACCCCGCCGAACATCGCGAGCTTGAGCTGAACGATGAAATATTCGAGCAGGCCGGTGTAGATGAACCGCGAATTTTCCGGCCCGGCCACCCAGACGTAAGGCCAGGTGAGAACATTGTAGATTTGCTTGGCGAAGAAGAAACAGACGACGGCGGCAAGCGCGAAAGCGGCGACGGCTTTGATGAGCCGCCCGCGCAACTCGATCAGGTGATCCATCAACGGCGCTTTGGTGGCTTCGATCGCCTTCTCTTCGTCGTCGCCGCTCATTCGCCGTGCCCCGTCGTGTCGGGCTTAGCGGCGTTCTCGACCGATTCCGGCACCACCGGCGCTATCGCGGCGGCAACGACGGCGGCTTCGCGGGAATAGGGGTTTGGCTCCGCGGCAGGAACTGCCGCCTGTTCGACGGCCTCGGGCGCGACCGGGCCCGTGGCCGTGGCGGCGGCATCCTGCTGGCCGATCTCGGCGGCCGCGGGCGCTGCCAATTGGGTAGGCTCCGTCTGCGTAGGCTCAGTCGCGGACGTGGTTACCTCCGGCTTTTGCTCCAGCGACGACTGGATGTCTTTTCCGGCGGCTTCGACGTCTGCGCGGACGTCCTTAAGCGGGTCGTATTGCTTGATGCCGGTCGCGATGTCGTCGACCTGTTTCTTGAGGTCGGCCATTTCCGCTTCGCGCATCGCTTCCTGAAACTGATTCTGGAAGTCGGCAGCCATGCTGCGCACTTTGCGCGTGTACTGTCCGAGCGTGCGCAAGACCGCCGGCAATTCCTTGGGCCCGATCACGATCAGCGCCACGACGCCGATGAGCAGGAACTCGGTCCAAGAGATGTCGAACATGGAAACTACCCGGCCGGCTCAACCGCTCATTCCGCGTCAACCGCCGACCGAATGTCCGGCGGGACTAGCCGCAGCGAACGTCAGGACAGCGTGCTCCCGACCTTGCTCTTGACCTCGCCGGCCGGCTGATGGTCGAGGGTCTTCACCGGCGCGTCCGGCTTCGCGGCTTCGGCGGCCTCCTCATCGGACATGCCTCGCTTGAAGGCCTTAATGCCCTTGGCGACGTCGCCCATCATGTCAGAGATCTTGCCGCGCCCGCCGAAGACCAACAGCAGGACGGCGCCGACGATCAGCCAGTGCCAAATGCTCAGAGAGCCCATGAAATCCTCCGTGCGCAGCAGCGCCCGCGCCCAAGCTATAGGGTCGCGAATTCAGCCTGAAACTAGGCGTCGGAGGCGGCAAAAACAAGCATAACCCGATGGGCTGCCCGCCGCAGGCAGCCGTCGCGCCAAAATGAGGCGCCTGGGAGCCTATTCCTCGGTTCGCTCGGGCGGCGGCGCCAGTCCGAAGTCGAGATCGCCGGGTTCCAGCGGGTCTTCGTCGTCCCGCAGCGCCGGATCGTCGGAAGGTACCGGGACGATGAAGCCGGCCGGCAGCGATTTGTCGATGAGACCGGCGCCCTTGAGCTCGTCGACGCCGGGCAGGTCGGTCAGCGCATCGAGGCCGAAATGCGACATAAACGCCTCGGTGGTGCCGTACGTCACCGGCCGACCCGGCGCCTTGCGCCGGCCGCGCAGCCGGATCCAGCCGGTCTCCAGCAGAACGTCGAGCGTGCCCTTCGAGGTGGTGACGCCGCGAATTTCCTCGATCTCGGCGCGCGTGACCGGCTGGTGATAGGCAACGATGGCGAGCGTCTCGATCGCGGCGCGCGAGAGTTTCTTGGTGACCACCATCTCGCGGGTCAAAAGCCAGGCGAGATCGCCCGCCGTCCGCAGCGACCATTTGCCGCCGACCCGCACGAGATTGACGCCGCGCGGCGCGTATTCCTTTTGCAGTTGCAGGAGCAGCGCACGCACGTCGACGCCGGCCGGCAGCCGTCCGCCCAAAGCTTTCTCGTCGAGCGGCTCCTCCGCGGCAAACAACAAAGCTTCGAGTATGCGCAACTCCTCGGCGCGCTCCTCCGCATCATTGTTGTCGACGATCACACGAATCTCCGCCACATTTGAGATCATCCCGGCGTCCCCCTCATCCATTCCCAGTTTCCACCGCAACACCGCTTTCTGGATTATCTTGCCGCTTCCGAACGTAAAGCGGCGCAAACGCCGCCTGCTGATGCACCTCAAGGCGGCCTTCGCGCACCAATTCGAGCGTGGCGGCGAAACTCGACGCACGAACCGTTGCGACGTGCGACGGCTCGACCATGTAGGCAATGAGATATTCGTCCAGCACGCACCATTCCGTAGCCACGCCGATCAGTCGCTCGATTGCCTCGCGCGCCTCGGCAAGCGACCAGACAGTACGTTTCGGCAGGCGTACGTATGCTCGTGCCTGCTTCTGCCGCTGCACGGCATAGGCCGAAAGCAGATCGTAGAGCGTCGCCGACCATTCCGGCTTCTTGATCTCCGCAATCGGCTCCGGCAGGCCACGAGCAAAAACCTCACGGCCGAGCTGCGGCCGATTGAGCAATTGCTCAGCCACTTGCCTGATCGCCTCGAGCCGCCGCAGACGTTGCGCGAGCGCGGTCGCCATGTCCTCGGCGCTGATGCCGTCGGGCTCATGTTGCTCCGGCAGCAGCAAGCGCGACTTGAGATAGGCCAGCCACGCCGCCATCACCAGGTAATCGGCGGCGAGTTCAAGCCGCAGCTTGCGCGCCTCTTCGATGAAAGCGAGGTACTGGTCGGCGAGCGCCAAGATGGAGATTTTGGCGAGGTCAACCTTCTGCTGGCGGGCGAGCGTCAGCAGCAGGTCAAGCGGTCCCTCAAATCCTTCGACGTCGATCACGAGCGCAGGCTCGTCCGTGGCCCGCTCAGAGAGTTCGGCTTCGAACTGCATTTCCTCAACGATCATGCATACCCCTGCGCCGGCTGCCAGACACCGGCCATCAACCTGAGGAACTCGGCGCGGCTCGCGGTAAGATCGATCGGCGCCGCCGGCTTCTTCGTCGCCAGCGCAGCCGTGGCGCGGCGCGCGGCTTCCCCGGCGAGCCGCGGCGCCTCGGCGGCGACCGCGAGCATCTCCGGCATCTCGCCGTTGCAGTGAAGTACGACGTCACAGCCCGCCGCGATCGCTGAGCGGCTGCGCTCACCGACCGAGCCCGACAGGGCGCCCATCGAAATGTCGTCGCTCATCAATAAGCCTTTGAAACCAATCGAATCACGAATCACCTCACGCACTATAGTTGCCGAAATAGTGGCCGGCGCGATGGGGTCGATAGCGGTAAACACAACATGCGCGGTCATCCCCAACGGCAGCGCGGCGAGCGGGCGAAAAGCGGCGAAATCAGTCGCATCGAGGGTTGCCCGGTCCGTATTGACCACCGGCAGCTTGGCATGGCTGTCGGCGGTCGCCCGGCCATGGCCGGGGATATGCTTGAGGACCGGCAGCACGCCGCCATCGGCTAACCCTTGTGCTACTGCGCCGGCAATCGCCGCCACCTTCGCCGGCTCGGTTCCATAGGCGCGGTCCCCGACTACCGGGTCGGCGCCCGCAACGGGGACGTCCGCGATCGGCAGGCAATCGACATCGATGCCCAAAGCTGCAAGATCGGCCGCGATCAGGCGAGCGCCGAGACGCGCCGCGGACAGGCCGATGTCCCGATCGCGGTCGTAAAGCGCCCCATAGGCGGCGCCGGGCGGATAGAGCGGCCAATGCGGCGGACCAAGTCGTTGGACGCGGCCACCCTCCTGGTCGATCAGCACAGGGGCGGATCGCCCGAGCGTGGTCCGCACCTCATCGATCAATCCGCGTAACGGCTCGGGATCCACGATGTTGCGCCGAAAAAGGATAAAACCCCACGGCTGCGCCTCGCGGAGGAATGCGCGTTCGTCGGCCGTGAGGACGGGGCCGGCCAGGCCGGTAATGAAAGCGCGCATCGCGGCCGCTTAGCCCGCGCGCCGCGCCAGGGTCAAGCGCGTGGCCGTTAATTTCTCTGGACGATGCAATTGCCGCCGGCGGCCTTCATGCCGCTGCATATTCCAGCAGCCTGTTCCGCCGAGGCAAAAGGACCGACGAGAGCGCGGTAATATGTGCCCTTGTCGCCGAGATCGGCGCGGCGAATGATCGGCTCGCGGCCGGATAGCTGGGCGGGAAACTTGGCCCGAAGCGCGCGGAACGCGGCCTGGGCCTCAGCCTCGCTGCGTTGCGACGTGACCTGCACCGAATAGCCGCTGCCGGATGACGCAGGCGCCGTAACCCCCGCAGCCGGACCGGCACTCGCCAGGGCCGTCGGTGGTGCGGCGGCCGCATGGGTGGCCGCCACACGGGGGCGTGCTGGTGCAGCCGCTTCAGCCTGACTGCCGGGGACGATCGAAAGCGGCGCGTTCGCACCGGCGGGCGGCGCGCTCGGTATCGTGCTCGGCTTTGGTGCCGCCGACGCCTGGCGTGCGGAACTGCGCGCAACAGCTGACGTCTCGGCGCCACCGGCCTGATCGGCCCGGATGGTAACGGTGTGGATCTTCTTCGGCTCCGCCGAAACCTGTCCGGGCGAAAGCGGCATTGGCGCGGGCGTTGGCATC
>JBEKSB010000265.1:0-5142 GCA_049517455.1 Xanthobacteraceae bacterium | reverse complement strand
ACGAGGCGCCAAGTGTGGCGCGCGATCATCAGATCTTCGTCCGTCCGGATCATCCAGGCGGATGTTTTGCTGTCGCCTTTTGTAATCCGCGGGCGGCCTGCGGCATTTGCCGCCGCGTCGATTTCCAGCCCGAGCCAGCCCGCCGTCTCGCAGACCCGACGGCGAATTTCAGGAGCGTGCTCGCCGATGCCCGCGGTGAAAACGAGGGCATCAAACCCGCCCAAAGCGGCGGCCAACGATCCCAGCTCGCGACAGATGCGGTAGACGAACAGGTTGACAGCCTCGGCTGCATGCGCCTTATCGCTCGCCAACAAAGTCTTCATGTCGTCGCTGAAGCCTGAAACGCCGAGCAGGCCTGACGACTGGTACAAGAGGTCGCTAATGGCAGCAGCCGTCATGCCTTTCTCCTCCATCAAATAGAGCACGACGCCAGGGTCGAGACTGCCGCAGCGCCGGCTCATGACCAGCCCATCGAGCGCCGTGAATCCCATCGTGGTGGCGACGCTCTTGCGCTGCTTCATGGCGCACATGCTGGCGCCGCTACCGAGATGGGCAACCACCACGCGTCCCTCGGCGGCTGGCGAGCCGACGATCTCGGACAGGACGCTTGCGATGTATTCGTAGGACAGACCGTGGAACCCGTAGCGCCGAACTCCATCGTTGGTCAGGCGGCGCGGCAGAGCAAAGGCGGCGGCGACCTCTGGTTGGGTGTGGTGGAAGGAGGTGTCGAAGCAGGCGACCTGCGGCAAGGTCGGGTGGAGTTTTGAAAGCGCCGCAATGGCGGCGAGGTGATGCGGCTGATGGAGAGGGGCGAGCGGAACGAGCCGGGTCAGTTCGGCGATGACCTCAGCGTCGATGAGTACCGGTCCCTTATAGAGTGCGCCGCCATGCACGACGCGATGCCCCGCCGCGATCAGACGGTGCTGCGGGAAGCGATCTCCGATCCAGTGCAGCAGTGCTGCAATCGCATCTTCGTGGGTTGCGCCCTGATTGAGATACTCATCGAGGAGCGGCGCTCCCGCGCCGTCTTTGGCGGTGAAATGCACCCGGTGCCCCAGGCCCGCGCATTCGCCCTCACAGAAGAGGTCTTGGCGCGTCGGCCGTTGCTCGCCCGGGAACAGCGAGAACTTGATGCTCGATGAGCCGGCATTGAGGACGAGGATGGCGTCCGTCAAGACTTCACCTCCGTCTTGTGGCGCGCCAGCAGCAGCGCGATCGCGCATGAACCGAGCCGAGCGAGCGTCTTGTCGGCGCGGCTTGTCAGGATGATCGGCACGCGGGCCCCAAGCACGATGCCGGCAATCTGCGCTTCGGCCAGATATTCGAGCTGCTTCGCCAGCATGTTGCCGGCTTCGATATCGGGCACGACGAAAATATCCGCCCGGCCGGCAACCGGCGAGACGATGCCCTTGGTCTTGCAAGCTTCCTCTGAGACGGCATTGTCGAAGGCGAGTGGCCCGTCGAGGATACCGCCGGTGATCTGGCCGCGATCGGCCATCTTGCACAAGGCCGCCGCGTCGATCGTGGACTTGATTTTTGACGTCACGATCTCGACCGCGGAGAGGATCGCGACTTTGGGGTGCTCCAAGCCAAGCGCGTGCGCGAGATCGATGGCGTTCTGGACGATGTCGACCTTGTCTTCGAGCGTTGGGTAGATGTTGATGGCGGCGTCGGTGACGAAGAGCGGCCGAGGATAGTCCGGAGCGTCGATCACGAATACGTGGCTCATGCGCCGAGCGGTCCGCAGCTTTTCCTCGTGGACGATCGCACCCATGAATTCGTCGGTGTGGAGGCTGCCCTTCATCAGCGCCTCGACCTTGTGATCGCGCGCGAGCGCGACCGCTTGGGCCGCCGCTGCGTGGCTATGCTCCGTCGGCGCGAGCTCATAGGCGGAAAGGTCGAGCTTGGCCTGTTCCGCTGCGGCTCGGATTTTTGCCTCAGGCCCGACCAGTACGGGGATGATGAGTTTTTCCTTGGCGGCTTCGATCGCGCCAAGCAGCGAAACCGTGTCGACCGGGTGGACGACGGCCGTGCGGATCGGTGCCAGCCCGCGTGTCTTTTCTATGAGTTCTTGGTGGTGACGGCCCTTCATCATCCACGATCTCCAGTCAAAAAGAGGCGAATTCACCCCGGAGTGTGATAGCCGGCGTTGCCGGCTAGGGCCGCAGCCCTTTCATCTTCGCAACGCTTACGCCTCGATGAGAACCTTGAGCGCGTTTGTCTTGGCTGCCGCTCCGAACGTGTCGTAGGCATCCATAATCTTGTCGAGCTTAAAATGATGCGTAATCAGCTGCTTGGGATCGATCCTGTGCGACTGCACGGTCTTGAGCAGCATGGGCGTGGTGACGGTGTCAACGAGCCTGGTCGTAATCGCGATGTTGCGATCCCAAAGTCGCTCCAGATGCAGATCCGCCTTGACCCCGTGCACGCCGATATTGGCGATGATGCCGCCGGGCGCCACGATATCCTGGCAGGTGATGAAGCTCGCGGGCATGCCGACCGCTTCGATGGCTGTATCGACGCCACGGCCGCCGGTCATCTCCATGATCTTTTCGACCCCTTTGCCGTCCTTGTTGTTGATGATCGCCGTCGCGCCGAAGCGAGAGGACATTTGCAGGCGGTTGTCGTCGAGATCGACCATGATGATTTCCGCCGGCGAATAGAAGTGCGCGGTCAGCAGCGCTGCGAGCCCGATGGGGCCGGCACCGACAATGGCGATGGTCGAGCCCGGCTGAACCTTGCCGTTGAGCACGCCGCATTCGAAGCCGGTGGGCAGGATGTCACTCAGCATGACGAGCGCATCTTCGTCCGCGCCTGCGGGAATGTGATAGAGACTGGTATCGGCGAAGGGAATGCACACAAATTCTGCCTGGGTGCCGTCAATCTTGTTGCCGAGAATCCAGCCGCCATTGACGCAATGCGAGTACATGCCGCGGCGGCAATAATCGCATTTTCCGCAGGACGAGATGCACGACACGATCACTCGATCGCCGACATGAAACGCGGTGACTGCCGTCCCTATTTTGTCGACCACGCCGATGCCTTCGTGACCCAAGATGCGGCCGGGCGCACAAGTCGGCACGTCTCCCTTGAGGATGTGCAGGTCGGTGCCGCAGATCGTCGTCTTGACGATCTTGACAACGGCATCCGTCGGCGCGGCGATCTCCGGCATCGGGCGATCTTCGAGAGCCTTCTTTCCCGGTCCGTGATAGACGAGCGCCTTCATGTTGTTCTCCTTGGCTTCGGAACTTCCGTTTTCGTCAGCATCTTTTTCCGTCGACCAGCGTTGCTGGGCTCAATGCAACGCCTCCAGCGTCAGCGCGATGCCTTGGCCGCCGCCGATGCAAAGCGTGACGACGCCGCGCTTGATGCCATCACGTTGCATCGAATAGAGGAGCCGCGTGGTCAGCACCGCGCCGGTTGCGCCGATCGGATGACCGTGAGCGATGGCGCCCCCTTCGACGTTCACAATGTCCTCGGATAAGCCCAGCTCTCGCGTCACCGCGATGGCGATCGCGGCAAAGGCCTCGTTGATCTCGATGCGCTGAATGTCGCTGATCTTCCAGCCGGCGCGCGCGAGTGCCTGGCGAACGGCGGGAACGGGCCCGAGCCCGAACATTCCCGGTTCGACTGCGCCGATGCCGTAGGAGACGAGGCGGGCCATCGGCTCGAGGCCCTGCTTCTCAGCCCATCCGCGTTCGGCGACGATCATCGCTGAAGCGCCGCTGTTCAAACCGGGTGCGTTGCCGGCGGTAATCGTCCCGTCCTTGCGGAAAGCTGGACGGAGCTTGGCGAGGCTCTCCATCGTGGTGTCTGGCCGATTGTGTTCGTCCTTGTCGAAGACCTTCACGCCCTTGTGGCCGTGAATCTCGACCGGCGCGATCTCGTTCTTGAATTTACCAGCCGCCTGCGCTGCTGAAAAACGCTGTTGCGACCGCAGTGCCCAGCAATCCTGTTGTTCGCGGGTGATTTGGCGAGATTTTACCAAATCTTCCGTGTGCCACCCCGAATGCTCGCCGGAAAACGCATCGTTGAGGCCATCGCGCAACATGCTATCGTAGAGTTGCGCGTCGCCCATGCGGTAGCCCCACCGGCCGGCGGCAGAGGCGATCCCTTGTGCACCGGAGCCGCATACGCGGTTGACCGTCATGGCGGGAACATCGACCGGTATCCCGCTATTGACGGCGGACTGCCGCGCCGGATTCATCTTGTTGCCGGCCTGGATCACATTGCCCATCACCACCGTTCCGACCTTTGCCGGGTCGAGTTTCGAGCGGTCCAGCACCGCCCTGATGGCAATTTTGCCCAGGTCCGGCGCCGATACCGTTTTCAGGCTCCCGTCATAAGTTCCGATCGGGGTCCGCACGGCTTCACAAAGGACGATTTCACGGGTCGCCATTTCCTTCACTCCTATTCGAGATTCACAATTGGTCTCCCGCATATCTATGCAAAGATCAATGCGATCCACCGTAAAGAGCGAATGTGTCATTCCGGTCTCATGGAGTTTCCCACACTCATTCGCCACATCGACGCCGCCTTGATCGGTCGAGTGCAATGGGTCGTGAATGCTCAGGGCGACGACCTTCACGAAGCACCAAGTTCTTTCATTTTCTCATGTAGTTGCAGTACGTCTTTATCTGCGCGAAGTGCGTCCTGCTTACACTGAAGGAGGTTTCACATGATCAAAACAGAAATTTTTCCAGACAACGTATTGAGGATTACGGCGCCAGAGAAATTGAAGGCTGACGACTTCCACCAAATTGCGCCGCAGGTCGATCTATTATCAGCCGGTATGGGAAGATCGGACTGCTTATTGATGCCTCAGCATTCAACGGCTGGGAAAATATCGAGGCCTTTGAAAATCACGCTGGATTCGTAAAAAACCACCAGAAGAAGGTAGATCGCGTCGCTGTCATCGCGCTCACGACTGGCAGCATTGGCTGGTCGGCGCGGTCAGAGTGTTCCTGACGCTTCGTGCCATCATCGGAAGTCGCCGTTTCGGGCGAGGTAGGTGCCCGACAAACGACCTACCTTTGCTAAATGTGTTCACGGGACCAGATCGTGATCAGACGCCGCGCAACGCAGCCGTCCTGTTCCGCAACCATCCTTCCGATTTCTTGTGAACCCAACTCTGGGCCTCGT
>JBEKSB010000264.1:0-5417 GCA_049517455.1 Xanthobacteraceae bacterium | reverse complement strand
GCGGCCATCACCACGGTAAGCGCGGCCTCGGGATGCCAGCGCAGATCGAGCGATTTGAGTACGCCGTCGCGGCTGGCGAGCAAGGCCGGTACAAGATCCGACATCAGGCGCAGCATCAGCACTTGGCATTCCGGGTCGCCGAAGCGAACGTTGTACTCGATGAGCTTCGGTCCCTCGGCGGTGATCATCAACCCGGCAAAAAGCACGCCTTTATAGGGAACGCCCATCGTCTTCATCGCGCGCAGGGTCGGCCGCACGATCTCGTCCGGAGCCGGCGAGTAAGCGCCCATGCCGCCGGTATTCGGGCCCTTGTCGCCGTCGAAAGCGCGCTTGTGATCCTGGGCCGACGCCAGCGCGATTGCGGTCTCGCCGTCGCAGAGCGCGAAAAACGATGCCTCTTCGCCTTCGAGAAATTCCTCGATGACAAGTTCGGCCCCGGCCTCACCCAGGCTGCCGTCGAGAATCATGTCGATGGCGGCTTCGGCTTCGGCAAGGCTGTCGGCGACGACGACGCCCTTACCGGCGGCAAGTCCGTCGGCTTTGACGACGATTGGTGCGCCGCAGGCGCGGGCATACGCCTTCGCCTGGTCTGCCGCGCGGAAACGCTCATAGGCCGCGGTTGGTATGCCGGCGGAACGGCATAAATCCTTGGTGAAGCTTTTGGAGCCTTCGAGGCGCGCGGCGGCGCGGCTTGGCCCAAAGGCCCTGATGCCGGCGGCTTCCAAATCGTCCACCACACCGGCGCAGAGCGGCCCCTCCGGGCCGACCACGACAAAATCGACGGCGTTGTCACGGCAAAAAGCGATCACCGCCGCATGGTCGGCGATATCCAGCGCAACGCATTCTGCTTCGCGTGCGATCCCGGCATTGCCCGGCGCACAGATGAGCCGATCCGTGAGCGGGCTTGCCGCCATCTTCCAGGCCAGCGCATGCTCGCGTCCGCCGGAGCCAAGGAGCAGAATGTTCATGGGTTCGAGCGTGTTGTCATCGCCCCTGTAGCATGGACGAGCAGCGGTGCAAGATCATGGGCGCACTTGTCCAGGGGTCTTGACCTTTGGTGATTCACGGCACTAACAGCCATCCGGTCAGCCGACCAGTCATGACGATGAACGAACCACGTCTCAATCTGCCGGAATTGACGGTTTCTGAGCTCTCGGCGGCGCTCAAGCGCACCATCGAGGATTCGTACGGCTACGTGCGCGTGCGCGGCGAACTTGGCAAGGTGAGCTATCATACCAATGGCCACGTCTATTTCGACCTCAAGGATGAACGCGCCTGCATTGCCGGCGTGATCTGGCGCAGCGCCGCTCCGCGCATCAAGCTCAAGCTCGAAGCCGGTCTCGAGGTGGTGATCAGCGGGCGGCTGACCACTTACCCCGGCCGCTCGCAATACCAGATCATCGTCGAGACACTGGAGCCCGCCGGCCTCGGCGCGCTGATGGCGCTACTTGAAGAGCGCAAGCGACGACTGACCGCCGAGGGATTGTTCGATGAATCGCGCAAGCAGCTATTACCGTATTTGCCGGCGGTGATCGGCGTCATCACCTCGCCAAGCGGCGCCGTCATTCGCGACATCCTGCATCGCCTCGCCGACCGTTTCCCGCGTCGCGTGCTGGTGTGGCCGGTCAAGGTTCAGGGCGAGGGGTCGGCCGCGGAAGTCGCCGCCGCCATTGCCGGATTCAATGCGCTGCCGGAACGAGGGCCGATGCCGCGTCCCGATCTTCTCATCGTTGCGCGCGGCGGCGGTTCGCTGGAGGACCTATGGTCGTTCAACGAAGAGATCGTGGTGCGCGCGGCGGCCGAGAGTCTCATTCCGCTGATTTCCGCGGTCGGCCACGAGACCGATGTGACCCTGATCGATTTTGCCGCCGACCGGCGGGCGCCGACGCCGACCGCGGCCGCCGAAATGGCGGTGCCGGTACGCGCCGAACTCACGGTCGACGTCCAAAGCTTGGAGCGGCGCGCGCTTGCCGGCTGGATGCGCAACCAAGAGGCGCGGCGCGCCGCTGTACGCTCGGCGGTCCGCGCGCTTCCGGATGCCGACGAGGTGCTGGCGCTGCCGCGTCAGCGGCTCGACCATGCCGCCACGGCTTTAGCCCGCGCGTTGCGCGCCAACGCCCATATCCATCGCGTCAGCTTCTCGCGCATTGGCGGCAGGCTCAGCGCTCATCTGTTACGCACGCATGTGGAGCGCCGCCGCGAACGCTATGCCGGCATCGCGCTTCGGCTGCGGGCGAGCGCCGCCGCCAATGTCTCGGCGCATCGCCTGAGAATCGCGCGTGAAGGCGAGCGCGTCGGCGCATTGGCCGAGCGCGCCGAGCGTGCCATCGACAACCTCCTGGACGCGCGCTGGGCGCGGTGCGAACGCGACGCGCAATTGCTCGCTGCGTTCTCTTATCGTGGCGTATTGGCGCGGGGTTTTGCGCTGGTGCGCGATCGAGCGGGTCGGCCGCTGCGTACCGCCGCGTCGGTTGCGACCGGTATGCCAATCGACATCGAGTTTTCCGACGGCCGCGTCGGCGCGCGCGCCGAAGTGGTACAAGCATCGACCACGCCGCGCCCCGAGCCGGCCCGGCGGCGACGCCGACGCGACGGCGACCCCGGACAAGGAAGTCTCTTCTAGTTGCTGCGGCTGAGGTCGTGTTTGTTGAAGCGGACTGGTCGGCGCGTCAAGCGATCACGCCGCGCATTCTCGACATTGTTAATCTGACTGTTTGTTCATGTCGTGAAAATTTTGCTGAGATGGAAGCTGACTGTTTGTTCATATGGTGTAAAAAGTTTCGATGCCGTGGAACTGCCATCATGTTTTCGTATTGTGTTCTTGGCGGACATTCGTTCGCCCTCAAGGAGGACAGCATGGTTCGAATGATTTTTGCAGTTGCGATCGTCGCTTTGGCTCTTGCATCCGTATCTGGAGTTTCGCAAGCGGCGCCGGCCGCACCGCTTCCGTCGGGGGTCGCCAGTGAGGCCGCTTCAGGCAATATTACGCACGTGTGGTGCCGCTGGGGCCGCTGCCATCATCATTGGCATCACTGGTGCCGCTGGCACCGCTGCTAATTGAAGCTTGGCTGCTGACGGAGCTATTCGCGCCGCGTCGAAGCAAATCGGCGCGGCGCATGGTTTTCTGGCGGCGGAACGATTATGTTGCCGAATGTGAGGGCCGTTCGGAGCTTTTAGGCCCGTCCGCGACGGAGGACCATTTGCTCAATCGCACCGATCGCCCAAGCCCGATGCCCGGCGAGGCCGAGGTGAAATATCTCGATGGCGATTTTCGCGTGGTGCGGCCGGGGGCTTTCGTACGCTGCGCCGTGACCGGTGTGGCGATTCCGCTCGAAGAACTCAGATATTGGAGCGTCGATCTGCAGGAAGCCTACGCCTCGCCGGAGGCTGTACTGCAGCGGCATGCCGCAGCCTATGCGCGGAAGGCCTAACACAGACACCGAAGCCTCATCCGTTGTTGTCGCCGCGCTACCGCCGCTTCACCACGTTGAGAATCATATCGCGGAACGCATCCGCTTCCTCGATCGCGAGCCGCACCGGCAACGCGCTGGCGCGAGCGGCAAGCGCGGCGAGGTGCGGGTCGCCGGAAAGCCGCGCGTGATCTTTCTCCGTGGTGAGCAGCACGAGACTCGCGGCGGCGGCGTGCGCGATCAGTACCTGTGCCTCTGCCGCGGTGTAGCGATGGTGATCGGCGAAGATTGCGCGCTCGGCGACCGCGATACCGGCTTCAGCAAGCGTCACAAAGAACTTTTCCGGATTGCCGATGCCGGCGAAGGCTAGAACCTTGCGCCCGCCTAGTGCGGCGATGATGGCTTGGTTGGGTTCGAGACGCGCGTGGAAGATCGCGACACCGTGTTGGCGTGCGCGTTCGGCAACTGCTTTGGCACCCTCAGGCGGCCCAACGACGACGAGTGCCTGCGCATGTACCAGCTGCGTTTCAAGCGGCGCCCGCAAAGGACCCGCTGGAATGACACGGCCATTGCCGACGCCGCGGCGGCCATCGACCAGCAAGATCGCCAGATCCTTGATGAGATCTGGGTTTTGGAAGCCGTCGTCCATCACGATCACGGTCGCGCCGCCGCGTCGCGCGGCTTCGGCGCCTGCCACGCGATCGCGGGCGACGATGGTCGGCGCTAGGCGCGTCAGCAGGAGCGGTTCGTCTCCGACGGCGGCGGCAGAATGGACCGCGGCATCGACGCGCACGGGGCCGGGAAGGCTTCCGCCGTAACCGCGGCTCAAGAAGAACGGGCGTTCGTGCGCGGCGAGAAGGAGCCGTCCCACTACGAGCGCTGCCGGCGTCTTGCCGGCGCCACCGACGGTGGGATTGCCGAGGCAGATCACCGGCACGCCGGCGCTGCGACCCTCCCAACCCATGCGGAACGCCGCCACCGCGCCATAGATGCCCGCGAGCGGGCTGAGCAGGCTGCCGCCGCCGGGCCGCCACCAAAAGGTGGGCTCTCGCATCAGCGCATGATCCCGAACAAGCTTGCCCCTGACTTGATCCGGGGTGGAAACCGGTTTCCGGAAAAGATCATGGCTACTTTCTAGGACGTCCGCCGTTCGAGCTGAAGCTGCATCAGGTAGGGCTCGAGCGCGGCGAACGTGCGTTCGAGTGCACCGCCGAGCTTGTCCACCGTCACAAGCGCGGCATCGGCCACCGCCTTGCGTGCCGCCGGATGTGCAACCCAGCCGGCGAGACAGGCAATCAATGCTTCCTCATCCGCGATGAGTTCGGCGCCATGGGCCGCATCCAGTGCGGTGTAGATTTCTGCGAAATTCCAGACGTGCGGACCGTGGACGACCGCCGCGCCGAGCCTGATAGCCTCGATCGGATTCTGCCCGCCATGGCTTGCAAGCGAACCACCCATGAACACGATCGGCGCGAGCCGGTAGATCAGACCGAGTTCGCCAAGTGTGTCGGCGATGAAGATGTCGACATCGGGTTTCGGCAGATCGCCGCGCGAGCGAAGCGCGACGGACAGGCCGGCCACCTTTGCCGCATCGGCGATCCCCGCGCCGCGGTCGGGATGGCGTGGTGCGATGATCGTCAGCAGGGTGGGACATTTTGCGCGCAGCCGCCGATGAGCGGCGATGATCGTGGTTTCCTCACCGGCATGCGTGGACGCCGCCGCGATCACGTCGCGCATTCCGATGATCGCATTCAGCTTGTGTAAAGCGGACTGATCGACGGGCGGCGCGGGCACGTCGAGCTTGAGATTGCCGATGTTGCTTACGCGCGGCGCGCCGAGCGCCCCGTAGCGCTGCGCGTCGCCGCTCGACTGCGCGAGGCAAAGATCGAGGCGATGGAGTAGCGTCCCGATCACCCTCGGCATGAGCCGCCAGCGGCGGAACGAACGCTCCGACACCCGGCCGTTGACAAGGATCATCGGGATCGAACGGGCTGCGCACGCCAAGAT
>JBEKSB010000263.1:0-5165 GCA_049517455.1 Xanthobacteraceae bacterium | reverse complement strand
GACCTCGTCAAGGCCATGCGCGCCTGCCCGCAACCGATCGTCGCAGCCTTCGACGGCATCTGCGCTGGCGCGGGCGCCATCCTCGCCATGGCCTCCGACCTGCGCCACGGAACTGCGCGCAGCAAGGTCGCCTTTCTGTTCGTGCGCGTCGGCCTCGCCGGCGCCGACATGGGCGCCCGCAACATGCTGCCCCGGATCATCGGCGCCGGCCGCGCCGCCGAGCTGCTCTATATGGGGCGTGCCATGGACGGCAACGAGGCGGTGCAGTGGGGCTTCTACAACAAGCTGAGCGAACCGGAGTCCGTGCTGGCGGATGCTAAGGTCTTGGCGCGTTCGCTCGCCGATGGACCGACTTTCGCCAACGCCATGACGAAGAAATGCATTCACCAGGAATGGAACATGGGGATCGACGAGGCGATCGAAGCAGAGGCGCAGGCGCAGGCGATCTGCATGCAGACGAAGGATTACGAGCGCGCCTACGAGGCGTTCGTCGCCAAGAAGAAGCCGGTCTTCAAAGGCAATTGAGCGCGCCAGCCGGCGCCTGGGCGCTGCGGCCGCAATCTCGAATGGCTCGCAGCCATCGCTCCAATAGGATCGGCTTCACGCCTTCACTTGCTGGGGCTCGCGTCGATCTGCGCGAATTTGCGCTTGCCGCGCGGGGTGAGAACCGGGTTGAGCATCAGCGTAAGCCCACGCTCGACATAGTCCTGCAGCGACATCAGCTTGCGAAACCGCCAGGCTTTCAGCGCCCAGGCATGGGAGAACAGGACAATCTGGTAGGTGAACAACTCGATATCGACCTTTGCGAAGAGGCCGGCCGCAATGCAGTCCTCAATGCATGCGGCGATCAGGTTGTTCGTCTCGATCTCCTTTTGCTTGATCAGATTGCGTCGCACTTTTCGCAGCGAAGCCGTCTCGCGATAGGCGAGCACGGTCGCGGCGGTATTCTCGTCGTTGACGGCGCAATAGGCGGCAACCGCCGAGCGGAACCGTTGGAGCGGCTCCGTCAGGCCCTCCAACGCGGCGGGAATGCGGCGCAGATAGCTGTCAAGCACCTCGACCAGCGCCAGAAACAGCACGTCCTCCTTGTCGGTGACGTACTGATAGATCGTGCCAATGCTGATGTTGGCGCGCTTGGCAATGTCACGAATGGCGGTGTCGTGATAACCGCGCTCACCGAACAAGTCGATCGCGGCCACAATGATCTGGCCGCGCCGCAACTCGATCAGCTCGGGAACCTCGACCTTGCTCTTGACCGTCAGGCTCATGGCTGCCTCAGCTGACCGCTGACGTCGCCGCGTCCAGAAGCATCGCCTTGACTTTGGTCTTTCGGTCGCACGATTGACCTTCGTTTCTATGCCGCTTGCTGGCGGCCGCCGGTCGCGGCCGCCAGCGGCAACGCTTACAGGCTGCCCATATTGCAAGTGCCGGTCGGCGGCGGCGTGGCAACGTCAGCCGGAATGGTCGTAGTGATGATCGGTCGGAGCTTGCCCCCTTGTTCGCCGATATAGCCGAAAAAATTCGGCCCGACCATCTGATGGTCCTCCGCGCGAATGGGGAACCGGCCGAGAATGGTGTCGAAGGTCCCGCCGCTCATGACTTTCGCGATGTCGACCGGCTTGACGCTCTTGGCCCGCTCGACCGCCTGAAAGATGACCTGCATGCCCATATAGGTCTCGCCCTGAAAATTTGTCGGCTCGTCGCCGTTGTACGCTTTCTTCCAGGCCGCGACGAAAGCCTTGTTACCCGGCGTGTCGAGCGTTGAGCTGTAGTTGATGATGCCCCAGATGCCCTTGGCGATCGGTCCCAGGGTCTTGACATTGCCGTCGGTCACGAAACTCACGCTGCCAACGAACACCTTGTCGAGAACGCCGAAGTCCTTTGCCTGCGTGGCGAAGTTGATGGCGTCGCGGCCCGCTAGCGCCACCCAGAGACCTTCGGCGCCGGACGATTTGATCTGCTGGATGAAGGGAGCGTAGTCGTTCGAGCCGAACGGGGAATAGATCTCGGCGACGATTTCCTTGTTGTTCACCTTGGCGGCGTTGACGAAGCTGCGACCGGAATCGTGGCCCCAGGCGATATCCCCGGCCAGCACCGCCCATTTGACCTCCTTACGCGTCGCCAGCCACGGCCGAACCACCGCCGCGTCCTGGGCGTCCTGCTTGTTCACGCGGAACAAGCGCGGCACGCAGGAATCGCCGGTGAGCTTGTCGCTTTTGTTGATCGTCGAAACGTAGAGCGCGTCCCACCGGGCAAGCAGGGGGGCCATCGCCAGCGCTTCGCCGGACGCGATCGTTCCGGTTAGAATCTTGTAGCCCTCTGCGGCGAGCTTCTCGGCCTGCTGGCGTGCGACTTCGGGCTTCGCTTCGGTGTCGAGGACCTTGATTTCGACCTTGCGGCCGTCCACGCCGCCTTTCGCATTCGCCTCCTCGGAGGCAAACTCGATGGCGCGCCTGGCTTCGTTGCCGAGACCAGCGTACGTGCCAGTGAGCGCCGTGGGCACGCCGATCTTGAGCGCCTCCTGACCGAGCGCAGAATTCACCTGCGGGCCGAGCAGAGCGGCTGTCCCGAGAAGCCCAACAACAATCCAGTTTATCTTTCGCATAGGCACTTCCTCCTTCTTAGCTGCTGGCATTTAAACGGCGACATGTTTCTTGAGGCTTTCCATCGAGATGCCGGCAAGACTTCCGCTTTCCACGATCGTGCCTTTGGCGAGCACGTAGTAGCGCTCGGCAACGCGATGAACGAGGCCGAAATGCTGTTCGATGAGCAGCAGCGCTGTGCCGGTGCCTGCGAGCCGGCGAAGCACCCCGGCAAGCTCGTCGATGATGACCGGCGCGAGTCCCTCGCTCGGCTCGTCGAGTACGAGCAGCGACGGGTTCGACATCAGTGCGCGGCCGATCGCTAGCATCTGCTGTTGCCCGCCCGACAGCGTCGTTCCAAGCGAATTGGTGCGCTCGCGCAGGATAGGAAAAAGATCGAACACCCTTTCTATCGTCCAAGGCTGCAGACGTCCGCTGGCGGCGCCGAGCACGAGATTCTCGCGGACCGTCAGCGTCGGAACGATCCGTCGGCCCTGTGGCACGACGGCAATACCGAGCCGCGCCGCGGTGAAACTCCGAATCGTGGACGGGCGCCGGCCGGCGAGCCGCACTTCGCCATCGGTCAGGCGGGCGGCGCCGAGGAAGGTGTTGACCATGGTCGTTTTGCCAACGCCGTTGCGGCCGAGGATCGCGACTCGCTCGCCTGTGCCGATCGACACGTCGACCTTGTGCAGAATCCGCGCGTTGCCGTAGCCGGATTCGACGCCGCTGAAGCCGAGCAACTCGCTCATGTCGTGCTTCCGAGATAGGCAGTGACCACGTCCGGCACATTGCGGATCTCTTCCGGCGTGCCTTCGGCGAGGACGGCGCCGAGATGCAGCACCGTGATGCGATGGCAGATTGAGAACACAACATCCATGTCGTGCTCGACGAGCAGTACGGTGACACCCCAGCGTGCGGCGAGATCTTTGAGGGTGTGCGCAAGGTCGAGCGATTCCTTGATCGACAATCCGGCGGCAGGCTCATCCAGCAGCAGGATCTTCGGCCGACCTATCAGAGCCAGCGCGAGATCGAGGCGGCGCTGGTCACCGTAGGAGATTTCCGCCGCGCGCTTGTGCGCGAGCGCCGTCAGCGTCAGCTCCGCCATGATCTCCTCGACGTTGGCGATCTCAGCCATGCGTGCGGCGATCGTGAGCTGATCGATGACCGTGAGTTGCGGGAAGATGTTCGTGCGTTGAAAAGAACGGGCAAGTCCAGCGCGGCGGCGCTGCTGAACGGACGATGCGCTGATGTCCTCACCAAACATGCGCACGTTTCCGGTCCAGCGGTCGGCGCGGCCGGAGAGGATATCCATTAAGGTCGATTTGCCGGCGCCATTCGGGCCGATGACGCCGCGGATCTCGCCGGCAGGGACGCTGATGCTGACACCTTTCAGCGCGAAGAAGCCTCCGAACGATCGCGTGATGTCGATGCCTTCTAGCGCGCGAGCATCAGCCACTAGCGGTGCTCCTCGGCCACAGCTTCGCCAACGCGCCGCCCAACCCGGCTGGCAGCACGAGCGTGACGGCGATGAGGATAAGGCCGATGATGCCCTGCCAGTGCTCGGTGAGATCGCCGACTAAATCCTTAGCAAAGAAATAGACGATGGCGCCGAGGGTAGGACCCCAGGTCACCTGCGGGCCGCCGATGATCGCCATGATCAGTGCGGAGCCGGACAGGCTCCAGTGCAGGACATCCGGGGAAACGAAGATGTTGTAGAGTGTAAACAGGACGCCGGCGACGGAGACGACGAACGCCGACAGCGCCAGAATCAGGACCCGCGGCAGCGTGGTCTCGTAGCCGATGAAACGGGCGCGCTCCTCGTTTTCCCGGATCGCCGCCGTCAGCCGGCCGAACGGGCTCTCGGCCACGAACCAAAGGCCGAGCACGATCAGGGCGAGAACAGCCCAGCTGATCACGAACATGCTATGCGGGCTTTGGAACCAGGCCGTCGGCATGCAGAAAATCCGGGCGGGCAGATTGATAGACAGGCCGTCTTCGCCACCGGTCACCTGGCGCGCCTTCATCGCGAACTCGAAGAAGGCCTGCCCCACCGCGAGGGTCAGCATCGAGAAGGCGATGCCGGGAATGCGCACGATGACGAGGCCGAGCAGGAAGGCGACGACGGTGGGGATGATCAAGGCCAGAATGATTGCAAGCCCCGGACCGGCGATGCCGTAGCGCAAAGTAAGCACGATCGTGTAGCAGGCGATCCCGTAAAAGGCGCCATGGCCGAAGCTGGCGACGCCGTTCTGGCGGATTAGAAATCCGACCCCAGTCGCAAGAATCGCGGTGATGACGGCCTGCGTGAGCAGCGTCATCACCAGCTCCGATTGAACCATCATCGCGACTAGCGCCGCGATCAGGATCGTGGCGACCGCGACCGCCGCCGCAACGACCGGGCGCGCCAGCGCAGGCCCGACCATCACCGTGCGCAAGGACATGGCGTCGATTGGCCTCACACGTGGCTCCCCGCGATGCCGGTCGGACGCCAGACCAGCACGATCACCATGAGCACGAACGGAATCATAGTCGCGGCCCATGGCAAGTAGACGAGACCGATATTGTGCACCTGCCCAATCA
>JBEKSB010000262.1:0-5553 GCA_049517455.1 Xanthobacteraceae bacterium | reverse complement strand
CTGATGATGATCACGGCCGTCTTGTACGGCGTGGCCGCGATCTCATCACTGCGACCTACGCCCATATCGGGCCGGAAGTCAGCGATCCGGCAAAGCGCTATGCCGGCAACAATCTTGCTTGCGGCAATTGCCACCTCGAAGCGGGAACGAAAAAATTCGGCCTGCCGATCTTTGGCCTCTATGAAGAATTCCCAAAATACAGTGCGCGGTCGGGCGCCGAGATCACGATCGTGGAACGCGTGAACTCCTGCATGACGCGCAGCATGAACGGCCGCGCCATGGCCGCCGATGTGCCGGAAATGCAGGCCATGGTTGCTTACGTCAAGTTTCTGTCGACCGGCGTGCCGGCGGGACAACGAATCCCAGGACTCGGCGCTGGAAAAATTCCCGAGCTCGACCGCGCTGCCGATCCGGCGCGCGGTCGCGCAGTTTATGTTGCGCAGTGCCAGGGTTGCCACAACACCGATGGATCTGGCATCCGCCGCAGTCTGCCGACGACCGATCTCGGCTATATCGTGCCGCCGCTGTGGGGTCCGGATTCGTTCAACGATGGCGCCGGCATGAACCGTCTCATCACGGCAGCCAATTTCGTCCATTCCAACATGCCGCAAGGCGTGGATTATCTGAATCCGCTGCTCTCGACGAACGATGCGTCCGACGTCGCGGCCTTTATCGTATCGCAGCCACGGCCGCACAAGCAGGGACTCGAAAAGGATTTTCCCGACCTCGCGCAAAAGCCGGTCGATACTCCCTACGGTCCCTATCTCGACGGCTTCAGCGCCGAGCAGCACAAATACGGTCCGTTTGCGCCGATCCGCGCCGCGCTGGCACGGTTGAAGGCCGAAAGCGGTTCCGGAGCAAGCCTGCCGCGTTAGAGCATGATCCGGAAAACTGGAAATCGGTTTGCCGAAAAGATCATGCTCAATCTAGCGGACCGCGCGCTTCTCTTCGATCTTGTCCCAGATCAGCGCCGCGACGTCGGGGCCGCCGAGATTCTTGATCGCGCGGATACCGGTGGGGGACGTGACGTTGATCTCGGTGAGGAAGCCGTCGATCACATCGATACCGACGAAGAGAAGGCCGCGCTCACGCAGCGGCGGGCCGAGACGGGCGCAGATTTCGCGCTCGCGCGCGGTGAGGTCGGTCGCCTTGGGCACGCCGCCGCGCACCATGTTGGAACGGAGATCATCTGGAGCCGGAACGCGATTGACCGCGCCGGCGAACTCGCCGTCGACCAGGATGATCCGCTTGTCGCCGTCCTTCACCGTCGGCAGGAACTTCTGCACCACCCACGGCTCGCGGAACATCGTAGCGAAAAGATCGTAGAGCGAGCCGAAATTGAGATCCTCGCGCTCTAGCCGAAACACCGCCTCGCCGCCCTTGCCGTAAAGCGGCTTCATGACGATGTCGCCTTGCTCGGCGCGAAACGCTTTGATCGCTTCGAGATCGCGGGTGACCAGCGTCGGCGGCATCAAATCCGGAAATTCGGTAACGAAAATCTTCTCCGGCGCGTTGCGCACGTGGGCGGGGTCGTTGACCACAAGCGTCTTGGGGTGGATGCGTTCGAGCATGTGGGTTGTCGAGATGTAGGCCAGATCGAAAGGCGGATCCTGCCGGAGCAGCACGACGTCAAATGAGGAAAGATCGGCATGCCGCGGCTCGCCGAGCGTGAAATGGTCGCCGGGGGTATCGCGGACGACAAGTGGCCGAACCGAGGCCGATAGTTTGTCGCCGGCGAGCACCAGCCGGTCGGGTGTGTAATAGGCGAGGGGGTAAGCACGGCGTTGCGCTTCCAAGAGCAACGCAAACGTCGAATCGCCGCGAACGTTGATCCGTTCGATCGGGTCCATTTGCACGGCGACGTTCAAGCGCATGAGTCAATCGGGCCAGAATTGTTGAGGCCGCCAACGTCTACGCAATTTTGACGGCGCCCGCTATGGCGCTTCGCGCGGTATCAACGGCTTGCATCGAAGGCGTTGGCGATGTGCTCGGGGATCCTGCCCGGTGTTACGAGCATGACATCGAAGCGGATGTCGCGCTGCGCATCATCGGCATGATGAGCGAGCCAAAGCTCGGCCGCGGCAATGATCCGGCGCTTGGCGCGTTCCGTCACCGCTTCCGCCGCATCGTCGGCGCGCTTGCGCGCCTTGACCTCGACAAAAACGAGAACTCGGCGGCGCCGCGCGACGATATCGATCTCGCCAAAGGGTGTTTTCCAGCGCCGCGCCGCGATCCTGTAGCCTTTGGCGATGAGAAACATTGCGGCGCGGCTTTCGGCGGATAGGCCAAGCTGAAACGCGGCGACGCGCTCGCGCCGCGGTCGGACAGGGCGCTTAATCGGCTCAGCGCGGCGCGCCATGGTTCGTCTCCCGGCTTTCCTCTTTCGCCAGCACCAGCGCGCGCTGATAAAGCTCCCGGCGCGGAACGCCGGTTGCAACCGCCACTTCGCCTACGGCATCCTTGAGCGAGACTCGGGCAAGGGCTTGCCGCAGCAGCGTGTCCATGTCGTCTGCGCTCGGCCGCGCCGGCGCGATCGGCGGCGCGATGACGAGGACGATTTCGCCTCGGACCTCGCTCCCGGCATAACTTTGCGCTAGTGTTGCGAGCTCGCCGCGCCGGATTTCCTCGTGGATCTTCGTGAGCTCACGGCACACAGCCGTCTCGCGATTGCCGAACTCTGCGGCAAGGTCGGCCAGCGTGGCGGCGATCCGTGGTCCCGTCTCGAACAACACGAGGGTCGCCGGGATGCGAGCGAGTTCGGCGATGCGGGCGCGCCGCGCCGCCTGTTTCGGCGGCAGGAAGCCGGCGAAGAAGAATTGGTCGGTCGGCAAGCCCGCGACGGTCAGCGCGGCGAGGGCCGCCGAGGCCCCGGGAAGCGTGGTGACCGCGTGTCCAGCCTCTTGGGCAGCGCGGACAAGTTTGAAGCCGGGATCGGACACGAGCGGGGTGCCGGCATCCGACACAAGCGCGACGGTGGCGCCTTCGGCGAGCCGGCGCAATAGCTTCGGCCGCGCCGCCGCGGCATTGTGGTCGTGATAGGGTGTGAGCGGGGTGGCGATGGCGTAGCGGTCGAGCAACTTGCGGGTGACCCGGGTATCCTCGCAGGCGATCAGGTCGGCGCCTGCCAAGGTGGCGAGCGCGCGTAACGTGATGTCGCCGAGATTGCCAATAGGGGTCGCTACGACATGCAGCCCGGGCGCGATCCTGCCGACGTCAACGGGATGGCTGCCTAGGAGATAGCGCCGTTGGGGGCGATCCTCTCGTTCGGGCGGCGTTGCATTCACGGTGCTCATTGGCGGCACCCTAGCGTCGCTCTGCTTCGTCGTCATGTCCGAGGCGGATTCCTTATCCTTTTCATTTGGTTAACCATTCGCCGCCAGAATGACAGATTGGTGCTACCCTATTGTCCCGGCGCTTAAGGCCGCCGTGAGGAGAACCGCTGTGTCCGCGGAGTTGCCGGTTGAGGGGTCGGCCGCTATGCCAACACGGCGCCTCGCGCTCGCGGGCCTGACGGCCGGGGCGGGAGCGCTGCTGGCGGGTTGTTCGGGCGCTTCTAATTATCTCTCCTCTCTCTCCTCGACGCCGCAGCCGCCGAGCGGTCCGCCGGTGCCCGAGACGACGCTTGGAACTGGCCAGATCAGGGTTGCTCTCATTCTGCCGTTGTCGGCGGCCGGCAATGCCGGCATTGCCGGCCAAGCCATGCGCAACGCCGCGGAAATGGCGCTTGCGGAATTCAATTCCCCGAACATTCAGCTGCTGGTAAAAGATGACGGCGGTTCCGCTGACGGAGCGCGGCTGGCCGCGGAGCAGGCGCTCAACGAAGGAGCCGAAATCATCCTCGGCCCGTTATTCGCGCAATCGGTGAGCATCGTCGGTCAGGTGGCGCGCTCGCGCAATATTCCGGTGATCGCCTTTTCGACCGATGCCAATGTCGCCACGCGTGGCGTTTACCTCCTCAGCTTCCTGCCGGAATCCGATGTCGCCCGGATCGTGCAGTATGCCGGCTCCACCGGAAAGCGTTCCTACGCGGCGCTTATTCCGGACAACCCGTATGGCACGGTGGTTGAAGCTGCGTTCAGGCAGGATGTCACGCGTCGCAGCGGTCAAATCGTCGCGATCGAGCATTATCCGCATGACAAGGTGGGCATGGCGGGGCCGGTCAGGAACGTCGCTCAGGTGGCCGCTCGCGCCGACGCCATCTTCATTCCCGATGGCGGCGACGCCGTGCCGGACGTCGTGCAGGCACTCGTCGCCGGTGGCGTCAATACCAAGAAGATCCAACTTCTCGGTACCGGGCTCTGGGACGATCCCCGTATTTTTTCCATGCCCGCGCTGGATGGCGGCTGGTACGCGGCGCCCGATGGCGCCGGCTATCGCAACTTCTCTGGCCGTTACGCCGCTCGCTTCAAACAGCAGCCGGTACGGACTGCGACTCTCGCCTACGATGCGGTGGCGCTCATCGCCGCGTTGGCGAAAACGCAAGGCGCGCAGCGATTCTCGCCGGAGGTTTTGACCAACCCCTCGGGCTTTTCCGGCATCGATGGGCTGTTTCGCTTCCGCGCCGATGGGACCAACGAGCGCGGCCTTGCGGTGCTACGCGTCACGCCGTCGGGAGCCCAGACGATCTCGCCGGCGCCGCGCAGCTTCGGCGCCTCGGGCATCTAAGGTTTTTCAGGCCGCCAGATCGGCGACGACCGCGTCAAGCACTGGGAAGCCGGGCATGCTGACGCGCAGCCGACCGGCCGCGGTCGTTTCCACCAGACCGTTTTCGCACAATGCCGCGATGCGGTCCGCGTCGAGCGAACGGCCGGCCAACGCGGCGTAGCGCGCGGGATCGATCCCTTCCGCAAGCCGCAGCCCCATCAGCAGGAACTCATCGGCCATTTCCTCGCGGATGAGCACGTCGTCGGTGACCAGCCCGTGCCCCTCCTTCTCGACGCGGGCGAGCCATGCTTCCGGACGCTTCTCTGTTGCGGTGGCGTGCGGCATTCGCCGCCGGGCCGCGCATGATTGGAAATCTCATAGGCCGGTAGTCCGTGCGCGGCGCAGACCTCTTGCGTGGTGTCGTAGAGGGCTCGCGAGATGTCGTCGTTAGGGACTTTGAGCCTGCCGGCGGTGTGGAGAGCCGCGAACGGCGTGTCCGGCTCGATCGTCAGCTGGTAGAGCGACAGATGTTCGCCGGCCTCGGCGAGCGCGCGCGTCAGCTCATACGACCAGTCCTGCGGCGTCTGCCGCGGCCGGGCGTAGATAAGGTCGAACGAGTAGCGCCCGAAAACGCTACGGGCAATACCGACAGCGTCGAGCGCCTCGCGCGCCGAATGCAATCGACCGAGTTCGGCGAGCACTTGATCGTCGAGCGCCTGTACGCCGAGCGACACACGGTTGACGCCGGCCGTGCGATAACCACGGAAGCGCGTGGCTTCGACGCTGGTCGGATTGGCTTCGAGCGTGATCTCGGCATCGGGCGCAACGTTCCAATGTCGCCCGATCGCATCCAGCACGGCTGCGACTGTCGCCGGCTGCATCAGCGAGGGTGTGCCGCCGCCGAAGAAG
>JBEKSB010000261.1:0-5248 GCA_049517455.1 Xanthobacteraceae bacterium | reverse complement strand
CGCGCCCATCCAAAAGGCGCAACGTGTTCAAGTGTCCGACGGCCTTGGAGGCTGAAATGGACAGGTTCGTTACCCGAGAAAATATTGAGCGATATAGCAAGCTCGCCAGCGAATCGACGGACGCTGCCGAGCGATCACGGATTGTGAAATTTCTGGCCGAAGAAGTGGCTAAGATCAAGTTGGAACTGAGGCGCAGAAGCGACGCTCCCGAAGGACGATCACCCGTCAACGGCGACCAAGAATCGGGTCGAGTATGACCAAGAGGGGCAGCGAGGTGGTGGCTAGCCGCAAGGCTGCGGTCCCGCATGCCAACCGGTTGCTCGGTTTGCTGCCTCCTAGGGATTACGAGCGGCTTCGCCCGCATCTTCACCGTATTCCGCTGGAGTACAGGCAGTCCCTCTACCGTGCTCACAAGCCAATAAGATTTGTCTATTTTATCGAGACTGGGGTCGGCTCCCTGGTGAACACCATGGCGAACGGCCAGGCGTCCGAGGTCGGAACGATCGGCAACGAAGGCGTGGTGGGTTTGCCCCTCGTGCTGGGCGACGACAGGGCGCCCACCAGCGTTTACATCCAGGTTCCCGGTGCTGGCCTGAGAATGAAGGCAACGCTATTCAAAAAGGAACTGGCGCGAAGCGCTTCGATGCGAACCGTGATGCTTCATTATGCTCACGCCTTCTTCAACCAGGTCGCGCAGTCCGCTGCGTGCAATCAATTTCATTCCATACAGCAGCGATGTTGCCGCTGGCTGCTGATGACACACGACCGCATGCACTCGGATGAGTTTCTGCTCACGCAAGAGTTCCTGGCCATGATGCTGGGGGTGCAGCGGACCGGCGTTACGGCTGCGGCGGGTGCCCTGCAACGGGCCGGCCTCATCCGCTACAAACGCGGCAATGTCACGATCGTCGATCGCCGCGGCCTGATCCGCCGCTCGTGCGAGTGCTACGGCGTTTCCAAGAAGGAGTTTGATCGTCTGCTCGGCGACCGAGCAAAACCCAAGGTCCGCTCCAATTGATAAAGTTCCATGTTCGTCACCCGAACAGGGAAATGCGATAGAAAAAACTTCCAGCGGCAAGCTCGACAAGGCGAAGGACTTGGGTCTTGGTAGCTGGGCCTTGTTAGTTGGGCCTTTGCGGTTCAAAGCTTCCCGAGCAAAACCAAGATCAGCACGATAATGAGAATGAGGCCGAGCCCGCCACCACCGTAGTAGCCGGTCCCGTAAAACGGGCCGCCCCCGAACCCGCTGAAGCCCCCGAGTAATATGATTACCAAAATGATGAGCAGGATGGTTCCGACCGACATCGCATTATCTCCGTAATTGGGGGGGGCTGACGCGAACTATTTCTGCAGCGTGACTTTGGGCACTTGAATTGTGATATCGTTAGTCGTCCTCTGATAATAAAGATATCCGACGACGCATAACGCAACGGCAAGGCCGCCAATAATCAGTGCCATGAGAGGCTTCATTGATTATTCTCCAGTTTGTATTTTTCCGTCGGCTACACCGAACCGCTCTTCCGACTCATGCGGGCTATAGTTCTCCGATCAGATTTGCACCCGACCGAGGCTGAAGACTAGAAGGGGCGGTGCGACCTCCCAATAAGCCAACCGAGACCCAATGCGATGGCAGCAGTCGTATAGGGTCTATTTTCGATGAAGTCGCGTATTGTATCTTCGGCAGAGGCGGTAGTCTTCTGGGCCGATTCGATAGTGCCACCTGTGGAATCGATGGCTTGGCCATACAAGTCTTGAGTACTGCCCTTGGCTTGCTTCATTTGGCCTTCGGCCTGTGTCTTGACGTCGCCGGTAACGCGCCCAAGTCCTTCTTCTACTTTTTCGCCGAGTTTTTTGGCGGTTCCACTCAACCGATTTTCGTCCATAGGGATGCTCCCAATCAGCAGGTTGATTCTCTACGATCTTGTGTTGGCGTGCGCGGCCTTCTCGCGTCTAACGCCGGCGTCAAGCACAATCCCGATTAAAATTCCTACGCCTATGGCGACCCCAAGAGTGACCAGCGGGCGGTGCTCCACCTCGCTGGCAATCCGGTGCAGGGCGTCGTCGCCGATTTTGGCGCCAATCTTGACGGCTTGGTTTCCGACACGTACGGCCTCGTCGCCGGCCAAGCGCCGGCCGTTGCGAAAGCGATCGACGATTTCACTGATGGCCGAGGCGATGGCGTCACCGATTTGATCGCCGGCCGCAGACATTCTGGCTGAGGCACGCCGGCCGGCTGTTCGGCCGGTTCGTTCCAGCTCGTTCTCGAGAGCGCGTAAGCGGTTCTCAATGATGGAGATGTTGCGCGCGAATGCAGATGAGCGATGGTGAAACATTCTGTCCTCGAATGAGAGGTGATCGAAGCAAATCCATGCGGACGGACGGGGCGACCTGGTGTCGCCATCGTGTCGCCGCGTCGCCATCGGCGCGACTGTTAAAACCATAACCACTGTGTAGGCGCATTGACCCAGATCAAAGGGGTGGCGTAGGTTTTGATGGAGTCAGATGAGCGGACCTTGGGTATTGTTCGATCGCCCCATCCGTCGTAAGCGGAACGAAAACTGACGGCGCGGATGGTTGTCGGTTGTGCTATTCATCTGCTGTCGGTTGCCACCGCTTAGATCGTTCTGACGAGTCCGGGTTACCCCCAATTGCAGACGAATTGCTGCGCCACGGCGAACGGACCACAAGTGGTCATTCAGTTGTTTGACCCAGATCACCGGAAGCCTCCGAGAATTTTCGCATAATTGCTAAGTTTCGAGTGAAGCTGAGCCGTAGAGGCTCGACGCAATCAAGATCTTGATACATGGGAACAAAGCAATGGAAAGTGCCACATTTCGGAAATGGTTAGCCGAGCACGGCTGCCGCTTTGACCGACACGAGCATGAAAAGCGGGGCGAGGGCGAGGTCATCGTCACGGTGCATCGAGAAGGTCGAAAGGCAGAGGTTCCCCTTGGAGGCTCGCACCAGATCCTCGATGCTCGAGTGGTGCGTCAGGCTTGTGAAGAGCTCGGCCTTGATTGGTCGCGGCTACCAGGGCCCGAGGGTCGAGTCTGAGGCAATTGGGCTCATTTGATTATGATAGCGCATTCTAGTTCGTTGTATGTTTCAAAAGTTTCTCGCTAGAAAGCGCTCAATGAAAATCGACGTTCTTATCGGTGAGCTGTGCGGGCCCGTCCCCGAGATCGCGTGAGAAGAAGGAGGACTGTCATGTCGCGAAAGCAGAATTTTGCCGAGCAGGTGAAGGCACAATCCGACGTTTGGAAGGCGCAGATCAAAGACTATCAGGAGCAACTCGAACATGCGGGCGCCAAGGCCCAGGCCGAGTACAAGAAAGCGGTCGCCCAGATGGAGGAGAAGGCCGCGGATGCCAGCAAGCTGGTCAAGCAGGTGCAGGCCGCTAACGAGACAGCCTGGAAGGACATGCAGACCGCGACCCAGAGGGCCTTCGCCGAACTCCAGAAGGGATGGGCGGACGCGCTGTCGCGTTTCCGTTGATGGCGGTCGCCCCGGGGCGCGGCAAGTAGTCGGTTTGCCACGTTAGACGTTACGCGGCTGGCACTTTTGGCGACGAATGTCTGTTCAGGGTCATTCTCGACCGAAACGACCAAGGCCGATGTTTGTACTTGTCCGCTTCGCCCCGAAAGCGACCGTCTGCCGACAAACCGCAATCCGTCGTTAAGGGCCAACAACAGACATCGCCGTTCCCGATAATCCAAACTTTTGCTATGTTCAGGCCAATTTTTGGACTTCAGCCGGGTAAATCCCGGTAAACCGCGCGGGGCCATCCATGCAGCCGGTCACACATTACGCCAAGAGCGGCGATGTCAGCATCGCTTACCAAGTGTTTGGTGAAGGACCGATCAATCTGGCTGTCGTTCCAGGTTTTGTGTCGAACATTGAGAGTTCCTGGGACGAACCAGACTTGGCTCGCTGGATGCTTCGAATGGGAAGCTACGCACGGGTGGTGGTGTTCGACAAGCGCGGGACCGGCATGTCGGATCGGGTCGACGACCTTCCCGGCCTGGATCAGCGCATGGACGACCTGCGGGCGGTTATGGATGCCGTCGGTATGGAGCACGCCTGTGTCCTCGGCATATCGGAAGGCGGTCCGCTGTCGGCGCTTTTCGCTGCGACCTACCCCGCGCGGTGCCGCGCGCTAGTGCTCTGTGGCAGCTTTGCTCGCACCAGTGAGGAGCGGATCGCTGCGCTTCTCGCCTACATCGATCAGGCCTGGGGTACCGGCGGCAGCTTGCCCCAATTCGCGCCCACGCGCGCGAATGATCCAGCCTTCCAACGCTGGTGGGGCCGGTTCGAACGGCTTGGCGCGAGCCCGGCCGCCGCGACCGCCCTTGTGCGCATGAATGGCCAGATCGATGTTAGTGATATCCTCCCGACGATCCGGGTGCCCACCCTCGTCATCCACCGAACCGGAGACCAAGCCGTCTCCGTGGAGAGGGGACGTTTTCTGGCCGAGCACATTCCGGGCGCACGTTATCTCGAGCTTCCAGGCACCGATCACCTACCTTTCGTGGGCAACAACGCCGACGAGATGGCCGATGCGATCGAGGAGTTCCTGACCGGCGAGCGGGCGCCGGTCACGGTCGATCGGGTACTCGCAACGGTTCTGTTTACCGATATCGTCGCCTCGACTGAGAAGGCTGTCGTGCTTGGCGACCGCCGCTGGCGCGATCTGCTCGACAGTCATCACGCCACGATCCGGCGCAATCTCGCACGCTTTCGTGGCCATGAGGTCAAAACTACCGGGGACGGCATTCTTGCCACCTTCGACGGTCCAGCGCGCGGCGTCCGTTGTGCCTGCGCCATTGCCGACGAAATCCGGCCGCTTGGCATCGAAGTCCGTGCCGGGCTGCACACCGGCGAGTGCGAAATGATCGATGACGATGTCGGCGGTATTGCCGTTCACATCGGCGCGCGCGTCGCCTCGCTCGCCGGCGCGAGCGAGGTGTTGGTGTCAAGCACCGTGAAGGACTTGGTAGCTGGCTCCGGATTGCGCTTCGGCGATCGCGGAAGCCAATCGCTCAAGGGCGTTCCTGGCGAGTGGCACATCTACGCCGTCGAACGATGAAATACCCCACCGACATATCCGCACTACCGAATGAAGCTCGCGTGTTTTTAACGGCAGTCGAGTGTCTCTGATGACTTCCGCTCTTCCCCCAAAAGCGGTCATAATTTTGCATCGCGATAAACGTCGCTAAGGGCCAACAGGAGATATTCCCCAGACGTAGGG
>JBEKSB010000260.1:0-5283 GCA_049517455.1 Xanthobacteraceae bacterium | reverse complement strand
AAGCCGGGTGCGGAAGGCGACGGCCTCGCCCGGCGGCAGCGAGGCCCGCGAGGGAACGGCGGTCCAGGAATAGATTTCCTGCCGCGCCGCGTTGCGCACGACGAATTTGAGGCGCGGCACGTCCTCGGTCTTGCGGGCGCCGTTGAAGATGTTGCCTTCGACCACGAGGATCGGCACGCCCTCATGCTGCTCCGTGGTCGTAGCCACATCTTCGAAAGTGAGGCCGCGCAGGTTTACCGGCAGTTTGAGCAGGGCATAGAACGAAGCGGTTTGCGGCAGCATGCGGACCATGTCGCTTCGCCAGCCGACAACAATGATATCGAGCAGGGCCAGCGCCAGCGTGCCGGTCTGGAGCCACGACAGCGGCCAACGCAGCGATCGACGCGACGTGCTGCGCCGCTGCCGCCGTGCCGCGACGGTTTCGATATCCTCGGCCGGCGCGTGCTCGATCGCGAGATCGGCGCCAATGTCGCTGGGCGATCGACCTTCATCGAGATCGACCGGCGCGATTGGCGGTGCCTCCACGTCGGCGGACTTGTTTGCCCCGCCGGAAGATCCGTCGTCCCCGGCTGCGGCCGGCGCTGACTGGTGTTCGTGGGCCTCCGCCGCAAGGGACGCGCGATCCGGGAGCGCCCCTTCGCCAGCCATTTCGGCGGCATGCTCAGCGACGAGTCGCAGAACGGCCTCCCCGACGCCATGGTCGGGCGCGATGGCCGCGGCGGCGGCGAGAAGCTTGTCGGCCTTGCTGAGCTCGGCGTGCCAAACCGTACGGCAGCGCACGCAGCGCACCTGGCGCCCGTTCGGGGACAGGCTCGCCAGCTCTACGTCGTAGGAAGTTGCGCAGGCGGGGCAGACAATCAGCATTGGCGAATCAGCGGAGCGTCACCTTCCCGGCCACGCTAGCATTCGATTTGTTAACGAATTGGAAACCATGCCGACCCCGCAACCGCCGGGTGCCGTGGTATGAAATCCTGAGAAAGCCGCGAATCAGCCGCGGACCGTCATTATGACCCCGGAGGCTTGCGGAGGACGGCGTGATCCGGTTCGAAAATGTCGGCTTGCGCTATGGCCTCGGTCCCGAGGTGCTCCGCGACCTCAACTTCGGGATTGACGGGCATTCGTTCCAATTCCTCACTGGCCCTTCCGGCGCCGGCAAGACTTCGCTATTGCGCCTGATGCTGCTGTCGCTGCGGCCGACGCGCGGCCTCATTAGCATGTTCGATCATGACACCGCGACGCTGAGCAAGGACGGCCGCGCCAACTTGCGGCGCCGGATCGGGATCGTGTTTCAGGACTTCCGGCTCCTCGATCATATGACCACCTACGAGAACGTCGCCCTGCCGCTGCGCGTGCTCGGCAAGGAGGAGGCCGACTACCGGGCTGAGATCGTCGAATTGCTGCAATGGGTGGGGCTCGGCGACCGCATGAGAGCGTTGCCGCCGATCCTCTCTGGTGGCGAAAAGCAGCGCGCAGCGATCGCGCGCGCCGTGATCGCGCGCCCGCAGCTTCTTCTCGCCGACGAGCCGACCGGCAACGTCGATCCCAACCTTGGGCAACGGTTGCTGCGGCTGTTCGTCGAGCTCAACAAATCGGGGACAGCGGTTGTCATCGCCACGCACGACATCGCGCTGATGGACGAGTACGACGCGCGCCGGCTGGTCCTTCATGAGGGACGCCTTCATGTCTACGACTGAACCGGCCGACACCATGGCCGAGCCGTGGGACGCATTCGATGCATCCCCCTCGCTCGTACGCACCATGCCCGCGGCCGCGCCGATCGTCCCGAAGGACTCGATCGCCGGACGCTCACTCACCGTCGTCGTCGCCATCATGACGTTCCTTGCCTCGCTCACCGTCGGAAGCGGGATGCTGGTGGTGAGCGCAGCCAACGACTGGCAATCAGATGTCGGCCGTGAAGTCACGATCCAGGTTCGCCCGGCGACCGGCCGCAACATCGAGACGGATGTGCAAAGCGCGGTCGAGATCGCCCGCAAGGCGCCCGGCGTCGCCGAGGTCAGGGCGTTTACCAAGGACGAGTCAGCGCGGCTGGTCGAGCCTTGGCTTGGCGCCGGCCTCGCCCTCGAGGACCTGCCGATCCCGCGGCTGATCGTGGTAAAGCTCAGTTCCGGCGGGCGCCCGGATTTTACGTCATTGCGCCAAGCGCTCACGGCGCGGGTGCCCACCGCCAGCCTCGACGATCATCGCCGCTGGATGGATCGCATGCGCGCCATGGCGAGAACGGCGGTCGGGGCATGCATCGCCGTGCTGGCGCTGGTGCTTGCGGTGACCGTGCTGTCGGTCACCTTCGCCACGCGCGGGACCATGGCGGCCAATCGCCCGATCGTCGAAGTGCTGCATTACGTCGGCGCAACCGACAGCTTTGTTTCGGGGCAGTTCCAGCGTCATTTCCTCGTACTCGGCTTCAAGGGCGGTGCGATCGGCGGCGGCGCGGCGATCCTGTTGTTCGCCGTCGTGGAAGCGGCGAATACGTGGTTCGCCGGAACGCCAGGAGGCGATGAGATCGCCGGCCTGTTCGGCAACCTTTCCATCGGCGTCGCCGGCTATCTGGCGATCCTGCTGCAAATCGTCTTCATGGCTTTGGTGACGGCGCTGGCCTCGCGCTGGACAGTCAATCGGACGCTCGAGACGATCAACTAAATGATCGCAAACCCGATCAATGACCCGCCGGATTTGCGACCATGATTCACAGTGCGTAAGATGCCGACAGGGGCCGGGAACGAATTTTTGCGCGAAGGACGTGCGCGGCGATGCTTAGCCTTAGAGCCGCGGTCAGACGGCGGCGCATCAAATCTTTTGTCGTCAGGCTTGCCGTCCTCGGCGGCATCGGGCTCGTTCTCGGCTTCCTGGCATTCCTGTGGCGGTTGCCGAGCCAGGAGATCGTGCTCGATCGCAACGCCGACGGCATTGTCGTATTGACCGGCGGCACCTCGCGCGTCATCGACGCGCTCGAACTCCTCGCCGCCGGTCGCGGCAAGCGCCTGCTCATCACCGGCGTCAATCCTGGCACGACGACGGCCGACATCGCGCGCCAGGTCGCCGGTTATGATCGCTGGCTCGGTTGCTGTGTCGACATGGACTATTCCGCGATCAACACGCTCGGCAATGCGGTGGAGACGCGCCGCTGGGCCATCGACCGCGGCTTTCGCTCGCTCATCATCGTCACCTCGGCCTATCACATGCCGCGGGCGCTTGCCGAGATTGCCCACCAGCTCCCCGACGTGGCACTGGTTCCGTTCCCGGTCGTCTCCGACCGCCTGCGCGTCGAGCCGTGGTGGACCAGCGGCACGACCACGCGGCTGGTACTCTCGGAATATTTCAAATACCTTTTCGCCCACCTGCGCATGCGCTTCGACTCCGTGGCAGCGGCGACGGGCAGCAGTCGCGTTGCCGAGGCGCGCCGCGCCAGCCGATTCCAATAAACCGGGCCGCCTTTGTCTTCATCCTTTTCTATTGTCGCGCGCTCGCTCCTCTTCAACGCGCTGTTTTACGTCAACATCATCGTCCGCATGATCGTCGCGCTGCCGACCATCGTGCTGCCCTATGCGTTTTTGCTCGGCGTCTTGCGCGCCTATGCGCGCAGCACGCTCTGGCTGTTGCGTGTCGTCTGCGGCACCACGGTCGAATGGCGCGGACGCGAAAAGCTGCCGAAGGGCGCGTACATCGTCGCCTGCAAACACCAATCGCTGTGGGAGACATTCGCGTTGTTTGCGCTTCTTCCCGATCCGACTTACGTCCTCAAGCGCGAATTGATGTGGTTGCCGTTGTTCGGCTGGCTCGCCACCAAGGCGCGGATGATTCCGATCGACCGCGGCGCCCGCGTCACGGCGCTCGCGCGCATGGCGGCGGCGACGCGCAATGAGATCGCGCGCTCGCGCCAGATCGTGATTTTCCCGGAGGGCACACGGCGTCCGCCGGGTGCCGAGCCACGCTATTTGCCCGGCGTCGCCTACCTCTATGCCGAGATTGGCGTTCCCTGCGTGCCCGTCGCGCTTAATTCCGGACTGTTCTGGCCGCGGCGCTCGCTGCGGCGTTATCCCGGCACCGTTCTGGTTGAAGTGCTCGACCCCATTCCCCCCGGCCTCGACAAGCGGGCATTCATGGCGCATCTGCAAACCGCCCTGGAGCAGGCGACCGCGCGCCTCGTCGCCGAGGGACGGGGATCAGTTAGTGACCACTGATTGCTGCCCTTTGAGGCGCTCAGCGATGAGGTGCAGATCGGTCTCGCGATAACCCAGCGCTTCCAGCGCCTGAACCGTTTCCAGTACGTAGTCACGATTGGGACCGGAGCGGCCATGACCCTGCCGAACATGATGCACACATTCGGCCAGCGTCAGGCGTCCGGCATACTGAACGTGACTGCGATCGACGATGAAACACAGCGCCCGCACCTGCCGCCGCGCTTCCTCCTCGAGATCAAGGCGCCGCACCGTTTCCAGATAAACGGTGGTGACTTGCTCACGCGCGCGCAAATAGGCGACGGTTTTTTCGCGCGACGCGGCGGCGACGCGAAAGGCGATGCCGCGGCACATGCCGCCGCGATCAAGCCCGAGCACGAGGCCCGGCCGCTCCGGCGTGCCGCGATGGACGAACGAATAGACGCAGAGCGCCCGGTGCAATCCGATCAGCCGCGCCGGCACGCGCTCGACAAAGTCGAAGCCAGGATGCCACATCAGCGAGCCGTAGCCGAACACCCAGAGGTCCTCGCTGCCGTGCCGATCGATTAACTCCCTCACTTTGGCTGACTCCCAATGGAACCTCCGTTCGGCTAACAAGCCGATCGTGGCGGCGCAATGGCGCCGTTCGGGTCTTTGAAACGCCGCACTCGGCAGGCGAAGAGAAACGATGCCAGGCGAATCTCCTCTCAGCATGATGCGGCCGCCGGCCCAGCGCGTGCGAAAGCTTCCGACCGGGCGCTCTTGGCGCCGGCTCTGGCCGATCCTGGCGCCGGCGGCGATTGTCGTCGTGCTCGCCATAGCCTGGGTCTGGCTTTGGTATTACTCGGCTTCGGTCGCAGATCGCACGCTCGCCGGCTGGGTGGAACGCGAAGCCGCCGCCGGGCGCGTCTATTCTTGCGGCTCGCAATCCATCGGCGGATTTCCGTTCAGCATCCGGGCCCGTTGCGCCAACGCCGCGGCCGAAGTCAAAAACTATCAGCCGCCTTTTGCCGTCCAGGCGCAGGCCGTCACCTTTGCGGCGGAAGTGTTTTATCCGACGCGGCTGGTCGGCGACGTCACGGGTCCACTGACGCTGGCGGATTTCGGC
>JBEKSB010000259.1:0-5686 GCA_049517455.1 Xanthobacteraceae bacterium | reverse complement strand
AATGTAACCGCGCGAAAAGCGCGATCTCACACACCATTCTAAAGCCGATTCCTCGCTTATCCGCGAGGTTTCGGAGCGTATATGTAGGCACCCGGCGGTGGAAATGTAAGGTTACCCGGCGGCGCCGGCCGCCGACGAACGCGAAGCAGACGCGGAGCTACTAAGCCGGGATCGGGCAGGCCAATGAAGGCCGTGCTTGGGCCGGCTGGGCGATACCGCACGAGCGGTCGGCATCAGCGAAGCTGGGTCGAGATCGAGCTGAAGGTCGTCTTCAGCTTCGTGCCAATATTGGAGACGACGGCGATGATCGCGAGCGAGACACCGGCCGCGATCAGCCCGTATTCGATCGCGGTAGCGCCAGAATCGTCTTTCAGGAATCGCACCAGAAGGTTTTTCACGATGGCATTTCCAAAGCCGCGTAAGCTCACGCGTGGGGGTAGCTTGGTGCTGTCATAAGGTTCCCAAGCTGCTAACAATTACTGACAAAATCCGCGACATGGGCCTCAGCGGTTCATGAGCGTTACTATGCGATGAAGTGGAACTCTCGAGCGGCAATTCACTGCCCGAATATGTAATTATGGCTCGCGCACAATCACAGCGAGAGTTTTTTGATCCGTTACCGCGAGAATTTTTTGTATTTGATCCGCTGCGGCACGATGGAATCCGTGCCCAGCCGCCGCATCTTGTCCTTCTCGTAGTCCTGGAAATTGCCCTCAAACCATTCAACCCGGCTTTCGCCCTCGAAAGCCAGGATGTGGGTGGCGATCCGATCGAGAAACCAGCGGTCGTGGCTGATGATCACGGCACAGCCGGCGAAATCCTCCAGCGCCTCTTCGAGCGCGCGGAGCGTATCGACGTCGAGATCGTTGGTCGGCTCGTCGAGCAAGAGAACGTTGGCGCCGGATTTCAGCATCTTGGCAAGATGCACGCGATTGCGCTCGCCGCCCGAGAGCTGCCCGACCTTTTTCTGCTGGTCGGCGCCCTTGAAGTTGAAGGCAGAGCAATAGCCACGCGAATTCACTTCGCGCTTGCCGAGCATGAGCTGGTCGAGACCGCCGGAAATTTCCTCCCACACGGTTTTCTTGCCGTCGAGAGAATCGCGCGATTGGTCGACATAGCCGAGATGTACCGACTCGCCGATCTTGATCGTCCCCTGGTCGGGCTTCTCCTGCTGGGTGATCATGCGGAACAGCGTGGTCTTGCCGGCGCCGTTCGGGCCGATGATGCCGACGATACCGCCCGGCGGCAGTTTGAATGTGAGATCGTCGATCAGAAGATTGTCGCCAAACCCCTTTTTCAGATGCTCGAAGTCGACGACGTTTTGCCCGAGCCGCTCGGCGACCGGGATGACGATCTGCGCGGTTTGCGTCTGCTTTTCGCCGGCCTTTCTCAGCAATTCCTCGTAGCGCTCGTAGCGCGCCTTGGATTTTGCCTGCCGCGCGCGGGGCGATGCCGAGATCCACTCCTGCTCGCGCGCCAGCGAGCGCTGGTGCGCCTCGTCCTCGCGGCCTTCCTGTTCGAGCCGCTTCTGCTTTTGCTTGAGCCACGCCGAGTAATTCCCCTCGTAGGGAATGCCGCGGCCGCGATCGAGCTCGAGAATCCAGCCGGTGACGTTGTCGAGGAAATAGCGGTCGTGGGTCACGATGAGGATGGCGCCCGGATAATTGCGCAGGTGACCTTCGAGCCACATGACCGACTCGGCATCGAGGTGATTGGTCGGCTCGTCCAGCAGCAGAAGCTCCGGCTGTTCCAGAAGAAGCCGGCAGAGCGCGACGCGCCGCCGCTCGCCGCCGGACAGTTGGGCCACGTCAGCATCGTCCACCGGGCAGCGCAAGGCCTCCATTGCCAGATCGACCTTGGAATCGAGATCCCACAACCCCTTGGCCTCGATCTCATCCTGGAGCTTGGTCATCTCATCCGCGGTCTCGTCGGAATAGTTGACGGCAAGCTCGTTGTAGCGGTCGACGATCGCTTTCTGCGGGGCGACGCCGTCCATGACATTCTCGCGAACCGATTTTGCCGGATCGAGCTGCGGCTCCTGCGCCAAGTAGCCGACGCGGGCGCCCTGTGTGGCCCAGGCTTCGCCGGAATACTCCGTGTCGAGACCCGCCATGATGCGCAGCAGCGTCGACTTGCCGGCGCCGTTGACGCCGAGCACCCCGATCTTGGCGTCGGGATAGAATTGAAGGTTGATGTTCTCCAAGACCTTGCGGTTGCCGGGATAGGACTTGGAGAGCCCCTGCATGTGATAGATAAATTGACGGGCCATGTCTTGGTGCAGGCTGGGCGCCCTGCCCTCTCTCATCGGCGCCGGTCGGAACGTCGCGTTTAGGCGCGACCCGCAAAAGCGCTCATGTCGGGAAAATCTGGCGCTGATGTAGCGATCAGACGGGTGAAGAGCAAGGACCGCCGCCGCCCGACTTGCGCCGTCTAGCTCGCGCCACCGGCCGAAGTGCCCGCCAAGCTCCCGCCGCCGGCGCCTCCCGCGCCGCCGAATTTCGGTAACATTTCATAAAGTCCGATCACATTTGGGCCGCGCTAGCGACCATTTCGTACCAATTTTTAATGATTTTTCGCCGAAAATTTCTTCAAACGAGCGTTTGAACCCCCGGCCTCCCAGGCGCGACCAATAAGCGGCGCGAACAGGGGAGAGCCCCCCAAAAGGGCGCTGTCGGAAAGGGCCAAACGGGAGCGTGTCATGTGGCTTAATCTTGCAAAAGCCGTTCACGATCTGCAGCGGACCTATGGCGAGGCGTTCAACGCCTATCGGCCGGAGCTACACTATATGCGGGGACCCGGTCCGAAGTGGCACGCCAAGCGAGCCGGGCTCCCGCCGGCAGCCGCGACTGTCGCCGCCGATGCCGGCCGCGCGCTGGCCGAGATCGCCGGCGTCCACGCGTAGCCTTCCCGTCGTTAGCCACAGACCGTGCAGGACATGCGCCGGCCGCGGCTATAGATTCCGGACTCGCCGCCATAGCGGCGCCCCGGAATGACGACGAGGAACTCATGCCGCTTCGCTGCGCAATTCTCGACGATTATCAGAACGTCGCCCTGACAATGGCCGACTGGTCGAAAGTCAAAGGCGACATCGAGATCAAGGTTTTCAACGAACATCTGGGCTGCCCGGACCACGTCGTCGCCGCGCTGCAAGGCTTTGCCATCGTCTGCGCCATGCGTGAGCGCACCGCGTTCCCGCGCGCGGTGATCGATGCGCTGCCCGATCTGAAGCTTCTGATCACGACCGGAATGCGCAACGCCTCGATCGATCTCGACGCCGCCAAAGCGAACAACGTCGTCGTCTGCGGCACGCCCGCCTTCGGCAATGCCACCGCCCAGATCGCCACCGGCCTGATGCTCGAACTTGCGCGCCACATCGGCTACGAGAACGCGCGGCTCAAGGCCGGCGCCGTCTGGCAGGCTACTATCGGGCTTGACCTCGAAGGCTTGACGCTCGCGCTCCTCGGCCTCGGCAAACTCGGCGCCCGCATGGCTGAGATCGGTCATGCGTTCCAAATGAACGTCATCGCCTGGAGCGAGAACCTCACGCCGGAGCGCTGCAAGAAAGCCGGCGTCGAGCATGTCGGCCGGGACGAACTATTCCGCCGTGCCGATTTTCTCTCGATCCAGGTTCAGCTGTCGGAGCGTACGCGCGGCCTGATCGGAGCCGGGGAACTCGGGTTGATGAAGCCGAGCGCTTATCTCATCAACACCTCGCGCGGCCCGATCGTCGAGGAGACGGCGCTGATTGCGGCGTTGCGCGAAAAGCGCCTCGCCGGGGCGGGCCTCGACGTGTTCGACATCGAGCCGCTGCCGATCGAGCACCCGCTGCGCAAGCTCGACAGCGTCGTGCTCACGCCGCACCTCGGTTATGTCGCCGAGCAGAACTATCGGGCGTTTTTCACGGGCATGGTCGACGACATCCGCGCCTTCCTCGACGGTAAGCCGGTACGTGTCCTGACGTAAATTCCGCCTGCTCACCCGTGGCGGATTTTGAGCACCAGGATGATCGCTGTCATCGCGAAAGTGACGATGCTCGAGCCAATCAGCGGCCCATCGACGATGGCGAGCCCATAGACCAGCCACAGCAGCACGCCGAGCACACACAGCATCGTGCCCGGCAATGAAATGGCGCGCGTTTCCCGCTCGCGGATGATTTTGATCGCTTGCGGCACCCAGCACACCGTCGTCAGGACCGCTCCGGTTGCGCCGATCGCATCGACGACGACTGGCGCCATCATTCTATTTCCTATTCCAGAACCGAACCGCAACGGCGCCAGGCTCGTATCAGCGCGCACGAATCATTTGGATTTTAGCGGCGTCTCGGTGTGACAAAGATGACATCGGTCTGCGCGGGCGAGCTTCGCGCGGCACTCCACACCCTGCTTAGCGCTCCAATAATGTCATCGGATCGTCACGCATGAATCGTAGAATCATCAAGGCGTTGGGTTAGTTTGTCCTCGGGCATGTTGCATAACGGCAGCGGTGCACACCCGATAGAGTCACCAACGCCTGCGGAAATATCATGAACGTCTCCGAGCACACTGCCAGAGTCTTCGACACCGATCTGATCAAGCTTACCCAAATGGTCGCGCAGATGGGCGGTTTGGCCCAGAAGCAGATCACGGACTCAATCGACGCGCTGACACGGCGCGACATCGGTCTGGCGCGGCAGGTCATCGCCGCCGACGCCTCGGTCGACGCGCTGCAGCGGCAGATCGAGGAAAAGGCCATCGCGACGATCGCGCTACGGCAGCCGATGGCCATCGACCTGCGCGCGCTTGTAGCGATGTTGCGCATTGCCAACGATCTTGAGCGCGTCGGCGACTTAGCCAAGAACATCGGCAAGCGTGTCATCGCCGTGAGCGGCGACAATTCGCAGCGTGCCCTGATGCGCGGGCTCAAGCACATGGCGGCGCTCGTCGTCTCGCAACTCGCCGCCGTGCTCGACAGCTTCGTCGATCGCAACCCGAGCAAGGCGTTACAAGTCTGGAAGGCCGACAAGGAGGTCGACGCGCTCTACGTCTCGCTGTTCAGGGAATTGCTTACCTATTCGATGGAGGATCCGGGCACGATCTCCATGTGCATCCACCATCTTTTCTGCGCCAAGAACATCGAGCGTATCGGCGACCACGCCACCAATATCGCGGCTATCGCCGGCGAACGGCCCAAAGGCGATATTTCGAGCTACGTCGGCGAGACGTTCGAATTCGCGGCCAAGGTGCCCGCCTAGCTCCGGCTACCGGCGACTCTTCCAAACCACGCCCCATTCCCGACCGTTAACCGCTCATTGCCAAGAATTCTTTTGGAATCAGAGGGATAAAGTGTCTGCCCGTCCGAAATCACTCCATTGATTTCTCTACCGTTCTGACCCCGGTGTCTAACCTTGAAACGGATTGCGACGACCGCCAGCAAGGCGGCACTGACTGTATCGGCCTTGTTCATGTGATCCCGCGCGGTCGTCATCAATCGCGCAATCGTTCGGGCCGAGGGGACCTTCTGCGATTGTTGATCGCTGGCGTTTTCGGCGCGACGACGCCGGGTCGCCCACTCGCTGACCTGTGTGAGCCGAAAACCTTATCCGCGTTGATGGGGTGAACGAATCGCCTAAGCTGGCGCAATGATCGGGCTGCTGTGCCTATTCCTTGCGCTCTTGACTGCGCCATTCAAGTCGAAGAGCCGGCTCGAA
>JBEKSB010000258.1:0-5312 GCA_049517455.1 Xanthobacteraceae bacterium | reverse complement strand
GGCTGGATTCTCGGCACCGCGGCGACGATCAAGGTATTCATCGACATCTTCATCGGCATCTGGGCCTTCATCCTCGGCTACATCTGGACCAATCACATCAATGTCACGCCCGACCAGGAGAAGGCGAAAGCCAAGGAAATCTGGCAACGGTTTCCAAAATTCATCATCGGCTTTTTGGTGACGTTCGTGGTCGGGCTTTACCTTGCCCTCGGCACGCCGGCGGATGTCGCGAAAAACGTGCCCGCGGCGATCGGCGAGGCCAATACCTTCCGCGTTATCTTCTTTATTCTAACTTTCTTCTCTATTGGCGTGCTTTCGAACTTCAAGACGCTGTGGCAGGAGGGCTTTGGCAAGCTCGCCGCCGTCTATCTCATCAGCTTGTTCGGCTTTGTCGTCTGGGTCGGCCTGTTGATCTCCTGGATATTCTTCAGCGGGATCACGCCGCCGTTGTTGGCCAGTTGAGACACCAGATTTAGAGGAGAACATCGTGACTCAATCGGACCTCCGTGACGAATTGCGCAACTCTCCCGTCGAGCCGCTGTTGCCGATCGAAAAGAAACTGATCGGCTGGAGCTTGACCATCGGCCTTGTCCTTCTCGTCGGACTGGCGCTGCTCAATCACTTCGTCCCGGCCACCTTTTAGCGTCACCCACTTCGATCCGTCGGCATTGCATGAAGGTCCGGACTGGGGCAGGGTTTCCGCTCCTCTGACAGCGCGCTTTCGCCGGGACCGACCATGAACGATCATCCGCGCTTCCACACGCTGCCTGCCGCCGGCCCCGAAGAAGCCGGGCTTTCCGCCGCCGGCCTTTCAATGCTTTCCGCGGTGATGCAGCGCGAAGTCGAAACCCGGCACGTACCGGGTGTCTCGATGATGATCGCCCGGGGCGGCAAAGTCGGCTATCGGCGTGACTTCGGCGCGTTGCGGCCGGGCGGCCCTGCGCTGCGCGGCGACGCCATCTTCCGCATTTATTCGATGACCAAGCCGATCGTCTCGATCGCGCTCATGATGCTTGTCGAGGAAGGAAAGCTGTTCATCGCCGATCCCATCGGGAAATTCGTGCCCGAACTGGCCAACGTGAAGGTCGGCGTGGAAAACAACGGCAAGCTCGAACTGGTTGCAGCCAAGCGGGCCATCACGATCCAGGATCTGCTGCGCCACACATCGGGCCTGACATACGCGTTCACCGGCAATTCGGCGGTACAGCGCCGTTATGGCGAAGCGCAGTTGTTTACCGGCGATCCCGCCAACGCCAAAGATTTCTTGACGCGCGATCTCAACAACGCCGAATTTGTCGTCGAGCTCGCCAAGCTGCCGCTGATTGCCCAGCCGGGGGAATCGTGGGACTACGGCCATTCCACCGATGTGATCGGCCGTGTTGTCGAGGTCGTCTCCGGGCAGAGCTTGGGCGCGTTTCTCGGTGAGCGAATTTTGCAGCCGCTGGGCATGAACGATACCGCCTTTTTCGTGCCCGCGGAAAAATATGAACGCCTTGCCGAGCCGTTCCCGGCCGATCCCGACGGCGGACCGCCGGTACAACTCGTCGAGATGCAGACGGCGCCGCGTTTCGAATCCGGCGGCGGCGGATTGTTTTCGACAATGGACGACTACGCGCGGTTTGCGCAGATGCTCTACCTCCGCGGCACGCTCGGCAGCACGCGCATCATCGGACGCAAGACACTCGAATTCATGACCTCCAATCACCTCGCAGAAAATGTCCGCGTCGGCACCCCTTCGCTGCTGCAACCGGGACATGGCTTCGGGCTTGGTCTTGCGGTTCGCCGCGAAGCCGGCATGGCGCCGACAACCGGCACACCGGGCGAGTTTTTCTGGGGCGGCGTCGCCGGCACCTATTTTTGGGTCGCACCCAAGGAAGAGCTAATCGCGCTGATGATGGTGCAGGCGCCGCGGCAACGGGACCATTTCCGTCAATTGTTTCGCAATCTCGTCTACGCCGCGCTCGCTTAGCGGAGCGGCGGCCGGCGCTGTCTTATTGCGAAATGGCCGCCTTTGACGTCGCCGCGAGAATGGCGGTTGCGATGACATACGCGCCAACGCTGGCAAGGATCGGCAGCGTGTAGCTGTGACTCACGTCATAGGCGAAGCCCGCGGCGCTGGGGCCAATCAGCGTGCCGAACGCGACACTGGTGTAGAGAATTCCGATGATGCTCGACGCGTGACGGCCGCCGAAATAGTCGATGACGACAGCGGGCGCGAGCGCGACAAATCCGCCGTAGAACAAGCCGTAGACGAGCGCAAAGGCGGCGAGCGGCCAAAGGCTGGTCGAGAACAGCCAAATGACGAATGAGAGCCCCATGCCGATAAACATCATCAAAAAAGATAGCGGCCGGCCCAGCCGATCGGCGAGGCCGCCGAGAAAGAAGCGTCCGGCAGTGCTGCCAACGCCAATCGCACCCACCAGCAAGACTGCCGAAGTCTGCGTGACGCCGTGGTCGAGCGCGTAGGGCACGAGATGCACGAACGGAACAAACAGCCCGAACGAACAGATGGCGCAAGCGGCATAAAGTCCGAGGAAACGCGGTGATGCGATCGCCCTACCGATCGGAACGCCCGTCGCCGCCCCAAGTGATTGGCCATGCGGCAGCACATCGCCGTCCGGACTTACACCGCGGCCGCGCGGATCGTCCTCGATCAACAGCGCCATTCCCGCGCCAATGACGACGGCGAAAGCGCCCAGGACGAGATAGGTCTCACGCCATCCGAGCGTCTCGATCATAAACGCGGCGAGCGGCGGCACCACCAGTGTGCCGACGCCAATGCCGCTCACAGCGAGGCCGGAAGCAAAGCCGCGGCGTCTGACGAACCACCGCTGCACCGCGCCGACGGCTGGGACGTAGGAGCAGCCGACGCCTAACCCGACGCCAAGTCCGTAAGCCGCATAAACTTCGATCAGGTTCCGCGCCACGCTGGCGAGACCCAGGCCTATTCCGGTCAGGATCATGCCGATGACGGCGAGCCGCCGGGAGCCCCAGCGGTCCGCGAGCGGGCCGGTGATGACGCCAAGCCCGAAGTAAAAAAAGCCGGCCAGGGAAAACACCAGAGACACCGACCCGCGCGAGGCGGCGAAATCATGTTGCAGCGAGATCAGGAACGCGCTGAACGAATAGGCGCAGCCGAAACCCACGAACGTAACCGCAAAGGTGCCCGCGACGACGAACCACCCGTAGAAGATGCGCGGATTGGATGCCGACGAGTTAGTACTCACGAAAATTCCCAAAAATACTCTCCACCTTGTCGGCGGCTTTACCGGGATGCAAGCGCTAACATGGTTGTTGGGCTCGCCGGGAGCGAGCTTCAACGCTACGGAAAAAACCGTAGTATTGCGGGACGGGCCGTACGCATTCTCAAGACGAAAGCTTTGCCAAAGTCGTCATTGCGAGGAGCGAAGCGACGAGGCAATCCAGACGCGCGTCACTTTTCGCGAGGAGGTTGGATTGCTTCGCGGAGCTTGTCATCGGGCCGGCCACTTCGGGCCGGACCCGTTGTCTCGCAATGACAGAGAATGAAACTCATTCGTCGTAGGTTTCGTGCACGGCGACGGCGAGCGATGCGGTCCTTCGTTTGTCAGGCGGATTGCTGCGGCCGTTTCGCAACACGACCAAAAATATTGTTTGTGGAAAAATGCAAGCTGGTAATAGGCAACCAAGGTCTTGCCTACCAAGTGTCCTAGACGCCGTAGTTGCTGCCAGCTTGTTCTGCAACGGGCCGGCTGAGGGGGCAATTGTTGGCGCTGCACCGGACCAGAGGCGCCATTGTGTTGGCCGCCGCCGCTGTTTTGGTCGGTGGCGACGTGAGAGAGGCTTGGTCCCAAGCGGGATCCGGCCTCCCCTTGCCTCCGGGCAATATTGTGACCGGACAAGTATTCAAGCCGCCAAGTAATTGCGCTCCTTTTTCGGTGCCGTCGATCACCACCGGCGCCGACGCCAACGCCTACATTATTACTTCCCTTCCCTGCACGCCTACACCGTCGTTCGTCGCCAACGCACCGGCCGCCATGGCGGTGACGACCGCGCCGACCCAGTACGTCCGCTTTTACTGCCCCACATGCTCGTCCCCGAGCTTCCCCAATCGTCCGTTTATGGCGGATCCCAGTACCGTACGCGGCCTTACTCCTGCTCAGATCCAGAACGTGCTGGCGCTACCAGCCGTGCCGACAATGGAAACGATCGTGACGGTTCCGACCGGCAGCTGTGTGTTGGTCGCAAAAGGGGCTCCGGCCTTTGGCGGAACCGGCGGCACCGCCCAGGAATGGGCGGCCGGTACCCCCACCGGTCCGAACTGCGGCGGACTGCAGTTCCTACCTCAGCAGATTACATCAACCGCCAGCCGATCGGCGCCCAGGCCCTGCTCTACGGGCCGCTCGCCGGCGGCGGCAATACCGGGGCGGCCGCCGGCGCGCTCGATCGGGGGCCTTACCCCGCGCCGTTCACCGGTATGGATCTCATGTACAAAAGTCTCGATCTGCTCAATTTCGGCGATCCGGCGCCGCTGCGCGCGGCGCTCGTGCAACTCGACGGAGAGATCTACGCCAGCGCCCGGACGGTCATGCTCGGCGACAGCCTCTATCTGCGCGAGGCCGTGCTCGGGCGAATGCGCCAATCCTCCTTTACGGACAGCGTCGGCCCGATGGCGGCGCTTGGGTCAGGCGGCCCCAGGCTGGCGATGCGGACGAGGTTGGATCTTCTTCGGTTTCTCAATCCACATCGGATTCCGCCCTTGCCTATGCCGACGGGAGCAGGCCTGCGTTTCCGATCAAAGCCCCGCCGCCGACCGTGCCGGCGCACGAGACCGTATACTGGGTGCAGGGGGTCGGCGCCTGGGGCCAGCTTGAAGGCAACGGCAATGCGGCCGACGTGAGCCGAAATCTCGCCGGCGTCTTCGCCGGTGTCGACCGCCGCTTCGGGCCCAATTGGCTTGCCGGCGTGGCCGCAGGCTATACTAACTCGTCCGTCAGTGTCGGCGACCTGGCGAGCTCCGCCAAAATCAATACCGCGCATCTTGCCGGCTATGTCGGGGCCGATTTCGGTCCCTGGAACGTGCGCGGCGCTGCGGCCGGGAGCTTCAGCATGCTCGACACTAGCCGGAGCATCATCTTTCCCGGATTTTCAGACACCGCGAGCGCCGGCTATGACGCGACCACCGCGCAAGTCTTCGGCGAAGTAGGCTACTGGATTGACTCTAACGTTTGCTTCCCACGTTTGACGGCGGCGAGCACGCGTTTTGGGTCGGCGGTCCACACGAAGGGTTTGGGATCCGCGTTTGTCTCAGCGACGAAACGGTTGATGGCGAC
>JBEKSB010000257.1:0-5327 GCA_049517455.1 Xanthobacteraceae bacterium | reverse complement strand
GATAAGCTGGACAATAGTGAACAGGTTGTTCATAATTTCGAACAATGAGCAGCGACCTGCACGATCTCGAAGCCTTCATCGCGGTGGCCCGTACCCGGAATTACCGGCGCGCGGCAGTCGAGCAGCGAGTCTCGGTGTCGAGCCTGAGCCAGCGGCTGCGAGACCTGGAAGAGCGGCTAGGCATCCGTTTGATCAATCGGACGACGCGCAGCGTGGCTCTCACGCAAGCTGGCGATTTGCTGCTCGCGCGTATTTCGCCCGCCATGAGCACGATCACCGATGCGCTCGATCAAGTGAGGGGCTTAAGCGCAGTGCCATCTGGACGGCTCCGCATCAATGCACCGGCGCCGGCCGTCGATTTGGTGATTGCGCCGATGGTGGCGCCATTTCTCAAGCAGTTTCCACAGATCGAACTAGAGATCGTCGCACAGACGTCGCTAATCGATATCGTAGAGGCAGGCTTCGACGCCGGCGTCCGCTGGGGGGAGCATCTAGCGCAGGATATGATTGCAGTACCGCTTGGCGGGCCCCAACGCTATGCCGTGGTGGCAACTCCCGATGTTGTGGCAAAGCATGGCCGTCCGAAACACCCCAAGGATTTGCTCGACCTCCCATGCCTCCGGACGCGATTCGAGAGCGGTGCGATGCCCGACTGGGAGTTCGAGAAGACCGGGCAGGTCGTCAAGGTCGCGCCGCACGGGCCGTTGATCGCAACTTATTCAGACCTGCATTTGAAGTCGGTCTATAGCGGCCTCGGCTTCTGGGTGACATTCGAGGGGCATGTTCGCGAAGCCATCAAATCGGGCGCGCTTGTCAGCGTTCTGGACGATTGGTGCGCACCGTTCGCTGGGCCATTTCTGTATTACCCCAGCCGCCGGCAACCGCCGCCTGCGCTTGCCGCCTTCATCACGTTCGTCGCCGCCTGGCGAAAAGATGAGAGGCGGCGTGAGCGGACTCACGATAATCCCAGAAAATGATAATCACGAATGAATGGCGGCAGATTGCGATGTCGGCTTGTGGCCCTGAACGTCGTTTGCTGCGAGACAGCAAAATGTCCGGAGTTGGCAGAGAAGCGGACATTGCACGAACATCGCGAATGTGACGCGAATGACCCGAAGGAGACTCTCCAGGCCGCCAATTATTGCATTGCGAGAGCAATGACACAGTTGCTCACTCGATCACGTCGTCGGCGATGGCGCGGACGCCAGCCGTCAACGCTTCTACCGAAGCGTTTTCGCGCACAACGAGCGACTATCTGGTGGTGATGCCAAAAGAAATGCTTCAAGTTGGGCCACTTCAATCGGGGATGGCATTATCTCCAATTAGCAGCCTCTTAACCGCGAGGGGCAATCGAAGCATTACTCGCAGACCGCCTAACACCGAAGGGTCGAGGTTGAGTTCTCCGCCATAGAGTTCGGCAAGCTCGCGGGTGATCGGCAGACCAAATCCGAAGCCGGGCGCACTTTCATCGATTCGTTCACCCGCTCGCAGAACCTGCGGAATTTGATCCTGCCGCAGGCCTGGCCCGTCGTCCTCGATCACAATTGAGACCATTCGTCCATCTTCATGATGCGCGTGAATCTCGACCTTGTTGCGTGCCCATCTAAACGCATTGTCGAGTAGATTGCCGAGCATCTCGTCGAAATCTTGTTGCTCGCATGCAACCGCGAGATCGCGCGGCACGTTCTGCGCAAAAGCAATCCGCTTGTCCGCATAAATCTTGCCGAGCACATTGCCGACGTCGTCAATGTGTGGAGCGATCAGCGTTTGCGCGCGCGTTGGCCCGCTTAAGGCCGCGGCGCGCGCCCTCCCGAGATGATGACGGATGCGCCGTTCCATCAATAGGACCAGCGAATGAAGCTCGGCCGTCGCATCGCCACCACGTTCCGACAAGGCGATGGCGAGGGTCGCCAGCGGCGTCTTGAGCCCATGTGCCAGATTGGCGACGTGTCGCCGCGCCCGTTCAAGGTTGGCGGCGTTTTGTTCGAGTAGCCCGTTGAGCTCGGACACCAGCGGCAGGATTTCCAACGGTTGTTCGGCAGGCACTCTTTCGCTCCGTCCGGTCCTGACATCGGCGACGGCCTGGCGGAGCCGTTCGAGGGGACGTAAGCCCAGCCTGACTTGCAGAACGATGGCCAGGACCAGTGCGAGCCCCAGGACGGCGAGCGATATCGCCAATGTCGTCATCGCCTCCCGCAGCGGACCTCTCACGGCTGTGCGCGGCGCCGAGACAATGATGGTCGCCGCGTTACGTCCAACCGTCACTTGCTGAATTCTGAAATGCAGAGCTTCGTTCCTGGGACCGGGCCCATCGGCAGGGGCCGGACGCACTTCATGCGGCGGACGAGGAAATTTCGGAACATCGAGGCTGGCGTCCTCCAGGGAGCGTGAACGCAGGACGTTTCTGGGTCCGACGACTTCCCAGTACCAGCCGCGTGCCGCCCGATCGAACGGCGGACCGTCGGCGTTGCCAGCGACAGCGATGACACCGTCATCCTCTGCGGTGAGCATGGAGGATAGAAAGACGATTTGCGTATCGAGGCGCTGATCGATCTGACCCTGGATAAAGCGATGGAGGACGAAGCCGATCACGAGCGCAGCGGCGACAAGCGCCAGCGCGATGAACACCCCCGCCCCGACCAGGAGCCGCCTGCTGAGCGAGGCGTGTTTGAATTTCATAAATCGCCGGAGGTAAGACGGTAGCCCCGGCCGCGGATGGTCTCGATCATCTCATGGCCGATCTTGCGACGAAGACGAGCGACGATCACTTCGAGCGAATTGGAGTCCACGGCGGCATCGCCTTCGTAAACTTTGTCGTTCAGTTCGGATCGCTCGACCACGACGTTTTTCCTTAGGGTGAGGCAAGCCAACACCCGCCACTCCAAGGCCGTGAGACGAAGTGGCAATCCGTTCAACTCGAATACACCGGTCTGGGCATCGAATGTGAGCGGCCCGCATGTGATGCGCGGCTCGGCATAGCCCGCCGATCGCCGCACCAGCGCGCGCAAACGCATGACGAGTTCTTCGATTCGGACGGGTTTTGTCAGATAGTCGTCGGCTCCCGCCTTGAAGCCATCGACCTTGTCGGTCCAGCCGTCGCGTGCAGTCAGAATTAACACCGGCAGATGGCGGCCTTTCTTTCGCCAAGCGCGCAAGACAACGGCGCCGTTGATCTTTGGGAGGCCAAGATCGAGCACCGCCGCATCGTAGGCTTCGGTCTCGCCGAGATGCTGGCCATCTTCGCCATTGGCAGCGATATCGACGGCGAAATTCTCGTGACGCAGGGCTTGAGCGATCTCCTGCGCAAAAAGACGATCATCTTCGACCAGAAGAACCTTCATATGCCTGCCCAATTAGCGGAACCTTCGCCTAAATGACCGAGCTTAACCCAGCCTGAACCGATCGGTTCAGGCTGGGTTTGGCGCCAGCCGCGTAGGGTCCTCAATCGACTTAACCGATGGAGAGAATCATGACTTCCGAAACGACCGGCAACGCGTCCGGTCCTGAACCGGGCACGATGCGGCCAAGTCTTCCACCGGGGCGCTTCCAGACATCGCCGCGCCTGTTGAGCGCTGGCATCGTGATAGGCGTTCTCGCGCTGGGTGTAGCCGGCGGCGCTAGTGCCAACCGGTATATCCAGAAATCGCGGCCGCAGAGCGTGCTGCTCTTGCAGCCGGCTCCAATCGCACGGATGGCGGACCATAGTCCGGTCGCAGTCAAAGGGCAGGTCGCCGAGGTCTTCGGCAATAAATTCATCATCCAGGACGATAGCGGCCGCACGCTGGTGGAAACGGGGCCGCGCGGCGAAGGCGGAAAGCTGGTGGCCAAAGGTGAGACGATCACCGTTCAAGGCCAGTTCGAAAACGGCTTCATCCACGCCAATGTGATGACTCGAGCCGATGGCACCAGCGAGGCGTTCGGACCGCCGAAGCATTTACACCCCGAACACGGCCCCGGCTCCGACCGCGGTCCTGGCCACGAACCGCCGCCGCCCCCAGAGGGTTGATCCGGATCAATCCCGCTCACTTAGCCGGCGAATATTCTGAAAATACTACTGGAGGAATTGACAATGGACAAATCCGCTTGCCGCCTGAAATATGCGCTGCTGAGCGCGACGATGTTGATCGGCTCCGCCGGGCTGGCGCTGGCGCAGCCGGCACCGGCCGGCAATCCGGAGCAAACGCAAATGCCGGAAATAAAGGGGAACGTAGCGCAATACTCGCTCACACCGCGCGGCGACGTAGACGGGCTGATCCTGACCGACGGCACTGAAGTGAATCTCCCGCCGCACGCGTCGACCCAGATCGTGTTTGCGGTCCACCCCGGCGACGCGGTGACGATCCGCAGGCTGAAGACGGGCCCCGGCCCGGCCGCGACCGCGGTAGCGGTGACCAACGACGCGACCGGCAAGGTCGTCGATACCGGGCCGCCGGGCCCACCCCAGCGCCTCGACGACGAGAGCCGCATCAAGGTGCAGCTACATGACCCGCTCGGCCATCTCAACGGCGTGCTGCTCGAGGACGGCACGATCGTCCGCATGCCGCCGCCCGACGCCGAGCAACATGCCGCTAGCCTTGCCGTCGGGAAGCCCTTCTATGCCCGCGGCGACGGCATGTCCGGCCCGCTCGGCAAGGTGATTGCCGCGCGCGAGATCGGGCCGAGCAGGACTGAGCTCACCAAGATCGCCGAGCCACGCTTCGAACGCTGGATGCACGACGTCTTCGGCGGCGGCGGTGCGCCACCGCCACCGCCTCCGCTACCGCCGCCGGCCGCGGGTGGCGGTGAAGCGCCTCCGCCTCCGCCTCCGCTACCGCCGCCGGCCGCGCCGAAGTCATAGCGCGACCGACACCGGCCCAACCGGTCTGCCGGAGGATCGCCTTGCGGCTTCCACTCAAAAAGACGGACGCGGTCTGCGCTGGCGCGCAGGTCGCGTTTCTTCTTCGGTTCCTGAGAAACCGATTCCGGTCTAACCGCCCCCTGAGCTACCGGCTATGCGTCCGCAGCGCAGTAACTTGCGCTAGCCGTGGACATAGCCGGCGATCCTCGCCATGAGAGACTCCACAATTTTTAGTCCAGTAGCATCGCTGATATGAGTGACAGGGCCTCCAATCGAAGCCGCTGGCCGGTCGGCTTGAGCGTTCTGCTGGTAGGGCTAGTGGTGGTGATAGCCATCGCCGCCGCGCTGGCGCCCACTCTGCTTCCGGTCGGCGATCGAATTGGCGCGGATGGCCGGCGCGTCGCGGCCGGCGTCATCTTTGTCGGAAGCTATCTCGCGCTCGCGATCGGCAGGATTCCCGGCCTGAGCATCGACCGCGCCGGCATCGCGC
>JBEKSB010000256.1:0-5366 GCA_049517455.1 Xanthobacteraceae bacterium | reverse complement strand
GGCACCAGGCGATCAGTTCCTCGGCGGTGGCGCTGGCGCCGGGTTTTAATTCGACGAACGCGCACGGCGTCTCGCCCCATTTATCGTCGGGCTTGGCGACCACCGCGACCGCGGACACCGCCGGATGCTTGTAGAGCGCGTCCTCGACTTCGATCGAGGAAATATTCTCGCCGCCGGAAATGATGATGTCCTTGGAGCGGTCCTTGAGCTGGATATAGCCGTCGGGATGGACGACGCCGAGATCGCCGGAATGAAACCAGCCGCCGGCGAATTCCTTTTCGGTCGCCGACTTGTTCTTGAGATAACCCTTCATCACCACGTTGCCGCGGAACATCACCTCACCCAAAGTCTCGCCGTCGCGCGGCACCGGCTGCATCGTGTCCGTATCGATCACGTCGAGCGCTTCGAGCACCGGATAGCGCACGCCCTGGCGCGCTTTCTTCGCCGCCTGCTCGTCGGGCGGCAGCGCGTCCCAGTTGGCGCGCCATTCGTTGACGCTCGCGGGGCCGTAGGTCTCGGTCAGGCCGTATACATGCGTGACGTTGAAGCCGGCCTCCTTCATCGCCCCGAGCACGGCCTCGGGCGGCGGCGCGGCGGCGGTGACGAACTCGACTTCATGCGGCAGCGGCCTTTTCTCGTTCGGTGCGGCGTTAAGCAGCGTCGACATCACGATCGGAGCGCCGCACAGATGCGTGACTTTATGCTTGGCAATCGCGTCGAAGATCGGCGCCGCGCGCACCGCGCGCAGGCAGATATGGGTACCGCCAACGATCGACAGCGTCCACGTGAAACACCAGCCGTTGCAATGGAACATCGGCAGCGTCCACAGATAAACTGGATGCTTGCCCATCTCGCAGGTGATGACATTGCCGAGCGCAAGCAAATAAGCGCCGCGATGGTGATAGACCACGCCCTTGGGATCGCCGGTGGTGCCGGAGGTGTAGTTGAGCGAGATCGCGTCCCATTCGTCGTTCGGCATCAGCCAGGCGAAATCCGCATAGCCTTCGCGTAAAAGATCCTCGTATTCGATGATCCCAATCCGCTCACCGGCGCCGCTAAATTCTGGATCGTCGTAATCGATGACGAGCGGCTTCACTTTGGCGCTCGCCAACGCGTCCTTCATGACCTTGGAAAATTCGCGATCGACGATCAACACCTTGGTCTCGGCATGATCGAGCGTAAAACCGAGAATGGCGGCGTCGAGCCGCGTGTTGAGGGTATTGAGCACGGCACCCGTCATCGGCACGCCGTAATGGGCCTCGACCATCGCCGGGGTGTTGGCGAGCATGACCGAGACGGTGTCGCCGCACTTGATGCCGCGGCGCGAGAGCGCCGACGCCAATTTTTTCGCGCGCGTATAAAACTCCCGGTAATTCCGGGACAATCCGCCATGGATGATCGCGGTCGTGTCCGGATAAACTTCGGCCGCGCGGGCCAGGAAAGAAAGCGGCGTCAGAGGTTGGAAATTCGCCGCGTTGCGGCCGAGATCGGTGTCGTACTGCGTCGGCATTCGGTATCGCCTCCCTGGAGCCAGCCTAGCGAAAACGGGCGGCTTTGAGAATGGCGGCACAGGCCGCACGCTTTTCAGCGAACGAAGCCTCTGGCCCCCTGCCAAAGAAGCGTGACGGCGATCAACAGCATCAGAACATAGGCAATCTTATAGAATTGCTCGGTCGGCGTTCTGCGAACGAGCCAGATGCCGAGAAAATTGGTGGCGACGGCGAGCGGCAGCAGGACCGCCGAGGTGGCGAAATTACGCGCCGAGAATTGGCCCAGTGCGAAATAGGGAATGACCTTCATCCAATTCAGGATGGTAAAGAAAATGACCGTCGTGCCGACCAGCGTGAATTTCTCCAGGCGTTGCGGCAACATGTGAATTTGAAATGGCGGCGAACCGACCTGCACCAGGGTCGAGGTGAAGCCGGAGAGCGCGCCCCAGAGAACACCCATGGCCGGATGCGGCCGCCGCGCTTGTGCCGGCGGCCGGCCGAGATAGGCGCGCAGCCAAGTCCCAAGCCACATATAAAGAACGAACACCAGTGCGATCGAACCCACGGTCAATTCGATCGCCGCGTTGGAGAGATAGCTCGCCAGCAGCCAGCCGGCGCCGACGCCAAGCACCGAGCCAGGCAACAGCACTTTCAGGTTCCAGGCGCTCCAGGCGCGGTGATAGGTCCAGACCGAAATGGCATCCTGGCAGATGAGGATCGGCAACAGAATGGCTGCGCCTTCAAGCGGCGGCATGACCAGCGCGAGAAGCGGCGTCGAAATCATGCCGAGCCCGGCGAAGCCGCCCTTGCTCAAGCCGAGCAGCGTCACGGCGGGAATAGCCACGAGATAGAACAGCGGATCAGTGATCACGGGGTCTGCGATTCTGGCAGGACAACCCTGTGACATAGATCAAAGCGCGCGCCTCGACGCCAGCATTGTGATGCATGGCGGCAGTGCCGGGGCCGCGCGGCTTGCAAAGAGTACCGCCCGGGATCGACAATGAGGCGAGAAGAGTAAGCGAGAGGGAGCGCCATGGACGTCCGTTCGAGCCGCTACCACGAGGTCTACGCGCACTGGCAGCGCGACCCGCAGGGGTTTTGGGCCGAAGCAGCCGCCGATCTCGAGTGGTTCGAGCAGCCGAAGGCGATTTTCGACCCGAAGGCCGGGATTTACGGCCGCTGGTTTACCGGCGGCGTCTGCAACACCTGCTTCAATGCCGTCGACCGCCACGTCAATGCCGGGCGCGGCGACCAGGCGGCGATCATCTACGATTCGCCCCTCGCCAACACCAAACGCACGATCACCTATCATCGGCTGATGACCGAGACCCAGGTGCTCGCCGTCATGCTGCGCGATCTCGGCGTGGAAAAGAGCGACCGCGTCCTGCTTTACATGCCGATGGTGCCGGAGGCGGTAATCGCCATGCTCGCCTGCGCGCGCATCGGCGCCATCCATTCGGTGGTGTTCGGCGGCTTCGCCGCGCGCGAATTGGCGACCCGCATCGACGACGCCAAGCCGAAAGTGATCCTCTCAGCGAGTTGCGGCATCGAGCCCGGCCGCATCGTCCATTACAAGCCGCTGCTCGACGAAGCGATCGCGCTCGCCCAGCACAAGCCGGGCGCCTGCCTCATCCTGCAACGGCCGCAGGCGGAAGCGACACTGGTCGGCGGCCGCGACCACGACTGGGCGACGATGCGCGATCACGCGCTGGTGCACGCCCGCTCGGTCTACGATTGCGTGCCGGTCGCCGCGACAGACCCGCTCTACATTCTCTACACGTCGGGCACGACCGGCCGGCCGAAAGGCGTGGTGCGCGACAATGGCGGCCACATGGTCGCGCTGAAATGGTCGATGAAGAATCTTTACGGCCTCGAGCCGGGCGAGGTGTGGTGGACCGCCTCCGACATCGGCTGGGTGGTCGGCCACAGCTACATCGTCTACGCGCCGCTCCTGCATGGCTGCACTTCGGTGCTCTACGAGGGCAAGCCGGTCGGCACGCCTGACGCCGGCGCGTTCTGGCGGGTCATCGCCGAGCATGGCGTTACTGCCCTGTTCACCGCGCCGACCGCGTTCCGTGCCATTAAGAAAGAAGACCCACAAGGCAAGTTTCTGAAGCAATACGACCTGTCGAAATTCCGCACGCTGTTCCTCGCCGGCGAGCGCGCCGATCCGGCCACGCTCGAATGGGCCGAGCAGGTGCTGGGCGTGCCGGTAATCGATCATTGGTGGCAGACCGAGACCGGCTGGGCGATCGCCGGCAATCCGGTTGGCCTCGGCATGCTGCCGGTCAAGCACGGCTCGCCGACGGTGGCGATGCCCGGCTACGACGTGCGCGTGGTCGACGAGTCCAGCCGCGAGGTGCCGGCCAACAAGATGGGCTCGATCGTGGTCAAGCTGCCGCTGCCGCCGGCGTGCCTGCCGACGTTGTGGCAGGCGGATCAGCGCATGCGCGAAAGCTACCTCGACGAGTTTCCCGGCTATTACAAAACCGCCGACGCCGGGTTCAAGGACGACGACGGCTACATTTTCGTCATGGGCCGCACCGACGACATCATCAATGTCGCCGGCCATCGGCTCTCGACCGGCGGCATGGAGGAAGTGCTCGCGTCGCATCCCGACGTCGCCGAGTGCGCCGTGCTCGGCATCAAGGACGAGCTCAAGGGCGAAGTGCCCTGCGGCTTCATCGTGCTCAAATCCGGCATCAACCGGCCGCCGACGGAGATCGAGAAGGAATGCATCGCGCTGGTGCGCGACAAGATCGGCCCGGTGGCGGCGTTCAAGCTCGCCATCACCGTGGGCCGGCTGCCGAAGACGCGCTCGGGGAAAATTTTACGCGGCACCATGAAGAAAATCGCCGACGGCGATAGCTGGACCATGCCGGCGACCATCGACGATCCGGCGGTGCTCGATGAGATCGGCGGCGCGCTGAAGGGCAAGGGCGTTGGAGCCTGACACTCTGGCCTTCATACGTGCTGAAGGGAGAAGGAATGACCCGGATTTGTTTGTTCATGATCGTTCTGCTCGCTGCAACGCCAGCGCTGGGATTTGATCCTAACAAGCTCGGCCAGGGCGGTTCGCTTCTGCTCAGCGATATCGATCCGCTCATCGGCCAGTCGGCCCAGCTGAAGCAGGAGATAGGCGCCGCGCTGGCCGCGATCAAAAAGACGGCCGACGACGTCAATTGTGTGGGTAACCGGTTTCCACGGGAGTGGGTTCATCTCGGCGGCATGCGGGCGGCCCCATATACCTGCGACTTTTCGGGCAAATGGCTTGTGATCGACGCCACAGTCCGCGTGACCGACCGCGCCGGAAAGGCGTATGACACGATCACCAGGGCGGCGATGCAGAACGTGGTGAAGGTCACGGAAACCAGTCCGACCTGGAAGTGGACGACGGAAGACCCCTTCAAAGACGAAAAGTGAAGGTCGCGCCGACTAGCGTTTGCGCGCCCGGCGGCGGGCCGCCTTCGCCGTGCACGCCGCGCAGCGGCAGCCCGTCTTCTTGAAGAAGTAGTCGAAATATTCCCGTCCGTAGTCGTAGGTTATTTCCTCCCCGGACGCGATCGCGCGCAGCGCCACGAACACGATCCGGCCCTTGCGCAACACAGCCTGCGCGTTCGGCCGGCACGAATGATTGAGGTAACGTCCGAGATTGTGTCGCGGCGAGCCGTCGATGGTCCATCGGCGGTTGAGCTCGAACATATATCTTGCGCCGTGCCGCTCACGCCGGTCGGCTTCTTCGGTCGAGATGACCCGGCCACGGTAGGTGACGATGTAGGCGTTGCGCGCAATCGCCTTGATCGCGAACAGGCCGAGCCCAGTGGCCGAGCGGCCGACGCGGACGGTGCGTGCAGACATTGCTTCGCATTAGAGCAT
>JBEKSB010000255.1:0-5476 GCA_049517455.1 Xanthobacteraceae bacterium | reverse complement strand
CAGTGTGTTCTGGCTGCCGCTGTCGCGCGCGCTCGGGATCACGCAGGCAAAAGCGTGTCCCGACATGACGCTTTTGCAGGAGCTTTTCACCACCACCTGCGATTGGCGCGTCGCGAGCATGGGCTGGATGTTCACGCTGTTCTTCGTGCTGCTCGGCGTGTCTGCGGCGATCTGGGGCGGTTGGCTCGAGCGCGTTGGCCCGCGCAAGGCCGGCGTCGTCGCCGCGTTCTGTTGGGCAGGCGGTCTCTTCCTGGGTGCGATCGGCATCTACATCCATCAGCTCTGGCTGATGTGGCTCGGCTCCGGCGTGATCGGCGGCGTGGGCCTTGGGCTTGGCTACATCTCGCCTGTTTCGACGCTGGTGAAATGGTTTCCCGATCGCCGCGGCATGGCGACCGGCATGGCGATCATGGGCTTCGGTGGCGGCGCGATGATCGGCGCGCCGCTCGCCGACATCCTGATGAATTTCTACAAGACTCCGATTTCGGTCGGCGCCTGGCAGACGTTCGTCACCATGGGCGCCATCTATTTCGTGTTTATGATGATCGGAGCATTTCGCTATCGGTTGCCGCCGGCAGGATGGCGTCCGGAAGGGTGGACGCCGCCGAGCGAAACCAAGTCAATGATCACCCAGCACCACGTGCATCTGAGGGATGCACATAAGACGCCGCAATTTTGGCTGATCTGGTGGGTCCTGTGCCTGAACGTTTCGGCGGGCATCGGCGTGATCGGCATGGCCTCGCCGATGCTGCAGGAGATTTTTGCCGGCTCGCTAATCGGCCTGCCGGGCGTGAAATTCAATGCGCTCACCGGCGACCAGAAGGTAGCCATTGCGGCGATCGCGGCTGGCTTCACCGGGCTCCTGTCGCTGTTCAACATCGGCGGCCGGTTCTTCTGGGCATCGCTCTCGGACTACATCGGCCGCAAGAACACCTATTACACGTTCTTCCTGCTCGGCATCGCGCTCTACGCGCTGGCTCCGACCGCGGCCTCGATCGGCTCGAAGCTACTGTTCGTCAGCAGCTTCTGCATCATCCTGTCAATGTATGGCGGCGGCTTCGCGACCGTGCCGGCTTATCTCGCCGACATATTCGGCACGCAGTTCGTCGGCGCGATCCATGGCCGCCTACTGACGGCATGGTCGACCGCCGGCATCATCGGCCCGGTAGTGGTCAATTACATCCGTGAGGCGCAGCTCGCGGCTGGAGTGCCACGTGCTCACCTCTACGACTTCACGATGTATATCCTGTGCGCCATGCTGATCGCTGGGCTGATCTGCAATTTCCTGGTCAAACCCGTCAATCCCAAGTGGTACATGAGTCAGGAAGAGGTGGCCAAGCTCCAGGCCGCGAGCGCCAAAAGTGCGACGGAAGTGCGATCAGGGTCTTTCGGCATCGGCAAGGGCGGGCTCGACGCAAAGGCTGTGTTGTTCTGGGCGGTTGTCGGAATTCCGCTCGCCTGGGGTGTTTGGATCACCCTCAAAAACGCGACGCGCATCTTCTGAGGCCTTTCAGCATCCTTAACGAGAATGCGGCGGCTTCGGCCGCCGCATTTTTTTGGGCATTCTCGACCAGCCCCGAATCTCCACTTGACGAAAGCCCGCTATAGGCGTGATTTCATCGGCGCCTCCCGAGGGATCAATCACCATGGCCGGCACCCATCTTTCCATCCGCATCGATCTCGCGTCCGGGGACCGTTTTGGCCCCGGCAAGATCAAACTTCTGGAGGCAATCCGCTCGACCGGGTCGATCTCGGCGGCAGCGCGATCTATCGGAATGTCTTATCGCCGAGCGTGGCTGCTGGTCGAGGAAATCAATCGAGCGCTGCGTGAACCCGCGGTCACAGCCGAAACGGGCGGCATTCGCGGCGGAGGCGCCGTGGTCACCCCGGTAGGCGAACGTGTCGTCGGGCTTTATCGCGCTATCGAGTCGCAGGCGCGAACGGCAGCGGGTGGCGAATTTCGAGCAATCGGGAAACTCATTCGCCGCAATAAAGACGCGGACTAAGACGTCTTTGCACCGTTCCCGTTCTCCAATTCGTTCTAGCGTAATCGCACGCGATCAATAGTATTGGGCGAAGGAAACGCCAATTCGAGACTTCGATCGCACGCGACCGCGCTTTCGAACCGAAGGAGGGACAAATGACCGGCGATATCGCAGTCACGGACGATGGCGCGGTGCGCATCATCCGGATGAACCGCCCGGAGAAGAAAAACGCACTAACGCTCGCGATGTATACCGATATGACGCGGGCGCTGCAGGAGGCCGATCAAAGCGAGGCGATCCGTTGCGTCATGATCGCGGGCGCGCCCGGAGCATTCTGCGCCGGCAACGACATAGCCGATTTTCTCAAGGCGGCCGGTGGAGGTCTCGATCCGCGCGGGCACGAATTTCTCCATGCTCTGGCGCGGCGCCAAAAGCCGCTCGTCGCGGCCGTGAATGGCGTCGCTATCGGCATCGGCACGACCATGCTGTTCCACTGCGATCACGTTGTCGCCGGCGCCGCCTCAACGTTGTCGACTCCATTCCTAAAGCTCGGCCTCATCCCAGAAGCGGCATCGACGCTGCTCGCACCCATGCGCATGGGCTACGCCCGCGCATTCTCGATGCTGGTCATGGGCCGTCCGCTCACCGCCGAAGAAGCAAAAGATGCCGGCATCGTCAACACGGTGGCCAACGCCGCCGAGGTTGAGGACGTCGCGCTTAAGGCCGCGCGAGAGATCGCTGCACTTCCACCGCGCAGCGTCGCGGTGACGCGCGGCCTGATGCGCAGCCCTCTCGACGACGTCATCAAGCACATCAATACTGAATCGGCGCATTTCAAAGAGCTTTTGCAATCAGACGAGGCGCGCGCCGCATTCACGGCGTTCCTCGCTCGCAGAAAGTGAGGCCGACGATGTCGCTTACTGGAAAGACCCTGTTTATTACCGGCGCTTCGCGCGGCATCGGGCTGGCGATCGGGCTTCGCGCCGCCCGCGACGGCGCCAATGTGGCGATCGCCGCAAAAACCGCCGAGCCGCATCCGAAGCTTTCCGGCACCATCTACACCGCAGCGGAAGAAATCGAGCGTGCCGGCGGCAAGGCCTTGCCGCTCGTCGTCGACGTCCGCGACGAAGCGACGGTGAAACAGGCAATCGACAAAACGGCAGAGCGGTTCGGCGGCATCGACATCGTGGTCAACAATGCGAGCGCGATCCAGCTCTCGCCAGTGGTCGCCACCGACATGAAGCGTTTCGACCTGATGCATCAAATCAACACGCGGGGCACGTTTGTCGTCTCGAAGTGGGCGATCCCCTGTCTGGCAAAGGCTGCAAACCCGCACATCCTCATGATCTCGCCGCCGCTCGACATGAAGGAGAAATGGTTCGCTCCGCATACCGGTTATACCATGGCCAAGTTCGGCATGAGCATCATTGTCCTCGGGCTTGCCGGCGAGCTGCGTTCCAAGGGAATCGCCGTTAACGCGCTGTGGCCACGCACGGTCATCGCCACGGCCGCAGTGCAGAACCTCCTCGGTGGCGACGCATTGATGCGCCAAGCGCGCAAGCCGGAGATCATGGCCGACGCGGCCTACGCCGTGTTCTCGCGTCGATCGCACGAATTTACCGGACGTTTTCTGATCGACGATAATTTCCTGGCCGAGAGTGGCGTCACTGATTTCGACCAATATCGTGTCGACCCGACGCAAAAGCTGGCGCAGGACTTCTTTGTGCCGGCCGAGATGGCGCCGCCAAAGGGCGTCAGCCTCGACGCTTTGGTCCGTTGAGCTTATCTGGCGCCTGAACGCGCTTACGCGAGCCAGCGCTTGCGTCGTTTGTAGTGTTTGCCGTCGCGGAACGACTTGCGCTTGCCTTCGGCAACGCCGAGGTAAAATTCCTTGACGTCCTCGTTCTCCGCCAGCGTAGCAGCCGCGCCATCGAGTACGACGCGCCCGTTTTCCAGAACGTAGCCGTGGCCGGAAAACTTGAGCGCCAAATTGGCATTTTGCTCCGCCAGCAGGAACGAAACGCCTTCGCTTTCATTGAGGCTCTTCATGATCGTGAAGATCTCCTCCACGATCTGCGGCGCCAATCCCATCGAGGGCTCATCGAGCAAGATCATCTTTGGATGCGACATCAGCGCACGGCCGATCGCGCACATTTGCTGCTCGCCGCCAGACGTGTAGCCCGCCAGCGATTGGCGCCGTTCGCGAAGTCGCGGGAAATAGGCGTAGACCTTGTCGAGATCGGCGCGGATCGCGGCCGTTCCGTCGCGGCGCGTGAAAGCGCCAGTGAGCAGATTTTCCTCGATGGTCAGATGGCCGAAGCAGTAGCGGCCCTGCATCACTTGGATGCAGCCGCGCCGCACGACCTCGTTGGGCGAGAGCGACTGAATCTCGTCGCCGTCGAATACGATGGCCCCCTTGGTCACTTCGCCGCGCTCGGAATGGAGCAAATTAGAGATCGCTTTGAGTGTGGTGGTCTTGCCCGCGCCGTTTGCTCCGAGGAGCGCCACGATCCCGCCGTTGGGCACCGTCAGCGATACGCCCTTGAGCACGAGAATGACGCGGTCGTAGACCACCTCGATATTGTTAAGCGAGAGAATTGCCGCGGAAGCCGCCACAGCTGCCGATGCGACCTTCATCGACGCGACGGCGGCCATGCTTGTTTCTCCTATAATGAGGTTCGGGTGAGGGGCCCGCTATAACGGGTCCCTCATCCACAGCTTTAGCTGCGCGAGACGGCGCACGCCTTAGGTCACGATGACTTGTCGCAAGGCTCGGTCCGCTTCGGCCAGCCGGTGTTGGCCTTCACGTACTCCTCGGCCGTGCTGTTGATCAGCGGTAGAACCTTGTCTTTGATCGGCTGGATCGAGGGGACCGTCGTGTTCCACTTCGTCCCATCCCACTCGACGAGAGAGATGCCGCCGTGCCCATTGTGATCGGCGCAGCTCAGCTTAACCGGTGCGGCAAAGCCTTCGAGGCCCAGTTCCTTCAAACGCGCGGCGGTGATGTTGAGATTCTCAAAGCCGCGGCGCACGTCTTCTCCGTTGACATTCTTCTTGCCGGTCACTTGCTGAGCCGTTCGGATCGCCTCGGCGATGAGGACCGAGTTCCAGATGGCGCGGTTATAGAAATTCTCGCCGACCTTATCCTTCGAGACGACTTGGCTCTTCCCCTTGTCGACGACGTATTTGAGAATGTCCTGAATCACCGAAAAGCTTGTACCGACCGCATTGAGGTCGAGCGACGTGTAACCTTTCGCCTCTTGGCCCGACGGACGCGCGTCGTCATCGTTCCCCGACCACCAGACGCCGACCAGCCGATTCATCGGGAAGCCGATCTTGGTCGCCTCCTTGATGGCGGTCGGGTTCATGGCGCCCCAGCCCTGCAGATAAATCCAGTCGGGCTTGTCACGCCGTACGTCCAGCCAGAGCGAGCTTTGATTCTGCATCTGCGCTCCGGGAACGGGATAAAGCTTCAGCGTGAAACCGTAGTC
>JBEKSB010000254.1:0-5502 GCA_049517455.1 Xanthobacteraceae bacterium | reverse complement strand
AAAGCAAAGAGCTAGATACCCTGGCCGCCGCCGGGACCAGTAGAGACATTCACGCGGAAATGCTGGAGCTGCTTACGGCCGCCCGCCAGACCGAGTTCAAGCACGAACTCGTCGGCGCCGCTGTAGTTCTCGGCGGCGCGATAGAAGGCGATGAACGCCGGCACTTCGGTGGCGAGGCATTGCTTGAGATTGGTCGCCTTGAGCATGCCGCGCCTGACGTTTACGGCGCCATGCGCGGGCGGCGTGACGAGCCTGATGACCGGCAGCGGACCCGAAGTACAATCCGGCCGAATGTCGGTGTAGATGCCAACACGCACGTCCTTGCCCGGCACGGCCTTTACCTCGCGCTCGATCGCATTGCTTTGCGCGTTGGCCGCGGCGGCCGACACGCACAGCAGCCCAGCGACGGCAAGGCAGAATCGGCTTATCGCAAACATCGGGCTATCATAGATTGCCAAGGCATCAATGCAGCTGTTGGTGGCCGATTATTACCACATGGGTCTGTTGACCGCAGCGGCCTTGCTTGCCGTCTCGGCAGCGCATAGTGATAGCAGCAGATCGGAGAGGTGGCCGAGTGGCTGAAGGCGGCGGTTTGCTAAACCGTTATACGGTCTAAAGCCGTATCAAGGGTTCGAATCCCTTCCTCTCCGCCATCATCAACACCCGAACATCACCCGGTGGAACGTCAGGCCGCGAGCGCTGGCGCCTCGACACGGGTTCCCCGAAGCCAATCGCGCGCCGCACGCTGCGCGGCGGCAATCTCACCCTCCGACATCTGATCGGCGATCTCGCGCCGCAGCCGGAGTGCCTCGAGGTTGCCCTTCACCGCCGCGAGATTGAACCATTTATGCGCCGAGACCAGATCGACCGGCACATCGCGGCCGATCGAATACATCATACCGAGTTCGAACAGCATGTCCCCGGATGCACGCCCTTCGCCGAGCGGCGCCAGGTTACCGTCAGGAATTTCAAAACGAGCCATGGTGCACTCCCCTGTTTTTCACCGTGTCGCGTGTCCACTTCGCGAGGTCGCTCAGCTTTGTTTGCCGAGCGATGTCCGGATAATCGTCAGAACATTTGAACGGTGGTTTAAGTAATGCGATGAATCAAAGCTGAACTCTGCGCGCCGCGCCTGCGCGACAGCAGAAACGTGGCGTTAAGCAAAGGCGCCGGTTCCTGCTGACGCCGCAATAGTAGCGTACGCCGGCGGCAACATTCGCGGCGAGGGAAGAAGCTTGCAATGCCGATTTCGTAAGCTATCCTTTTACCTTCGCAGGCGGGAAAGCATCGGGAGAGCGGTCATGAATATCCATCGCAAAACGGCAGCCGTGGTTGTTTCGACGATCGCGCTCGCGCTGATTTCGATCGCGCCCGCACGCGCCGCCGATCCCCTCGGCATGTGGTTGACCGGAGATAAAAAGGGCAAGGTAAAAATCGTCAATTGTGGCGGAGCGATCTGCGGCACGCTGACCTGGCTCGCGGAGCCGAACGATCCCGAGACTCATCAACCCAAGACCGACAAGAACAATAAAGACGCCGCCAAGCAGAGCCGGCCACTCCTCGGCATCCCGATCGTGCTGAGCATGAAGCCGAACGGCGGCGAAAAGTGGGAAGGCCAAGTCTACAACGCCGAGGACGGCGGCGTTTATACCGGGTCCTTCACGATCACCAGCGCCAACTCCGCCGAGCTCAAGGGCTGCGTGATGGGCGGGCTGATCTGCAAGGGGCAGACCTGGACCCGGTCGAATTGACGTTTTCTCCGCGCATTTCAGCACAAGCGGGAATCCAGAACTAGGTCCCCGCCCCCGCGGGGCCGAGCGGATTACGTTGCGCGCTGGCCGAATAATACCGCACGCACTTTCGGATCGTTCATGTCGACCGCCGACGCCGCCTCGATACGGATCGCAAACGCGCGCTTGACCGCCGGCCTCGCCCGGATCGTTTCGAACCAGCGATTAAGATTTGGAAATTGCGGCAGCTCCTGGCCCATCCGCTCCGCAAGCCGGACCCAGCCGACGCAAGCCATATCGGCAATGGAATAGCGGCCGGCCAAAAATTCTCGGCCGGCAAGCCGGGTATTCATCACCCCGAACAAGCGATTGACCTCATTGGTGTAACGGCTGACGCCATATTCGATCTTCTCCGGCGCGTAATGGCGGAAGTGATTAGCCTGGCCGGCCATCGGGCCGAGCCCGCCCATTTGCCAGAACAGCCACTCATCCACGACGATCCGCGCCCGCTCCTCGCGCGGATAGAATTTGCCGGTCTTGCGGCCGAGATATTGCAGGATGGCGCCGGACTCGAAGACCGAGATCGGCCGCCCGCCTGGGCCATCGGGATCGACGATGGCCGGGATTCGGTTGTTCGGCGAGATCGCCAAGAAGTACGGGGTAAACTGGTCGCCCTTGGAGATGTCGATGGGACGCACGACGTAAGGCAGTCCGCACTCCTCAAGCATGATCGAAATCTTCCAACCGTTCGGCGTCGGCCAATAATAAAGCTCGATCGGCTCGCGGCGGCGCCCAGGCGGCCGTTTTGCGGCTCTTCGCTTTGCCGCAACCCGCTTTGCGGCGATGGCCGGTTTTTTCTTCGAGAAGATGGCCGGTTTTTTCTTCGAGAACTTGCCTGCTGCGCGCGGCATCACGTCACTTTCGCTGTCTGTCGATTCGCCATTGGATGAGCCAACGTGTCCGCGAGAACAGCGAAATAATGCAGTTTTAGATCGTTACGCCGCTTCGCTCTTGCAATACCGACACAAAAACGGCGCCGCGGACTACCTCCACGACGCCGATAAAGTTCTTGAAAATCCTTGGGAGGATATTCCAACATTCCAAGGGCGTCGGCGAGATTCGGGAGGCTTACATCCGTTGGAGATTTGCCAAGGGAAGGTCCGGACTGCCCGTCCCTCCTCTCCACCACCGCCCGCTGTACAGGCAACCGTAAAGCTGAAGTCTCCGTCTCGCCGACGCCCTCTGTTGTCCACCTGAGCCGGCCCGTCTTGGGCGATCATCGATCGATCCTAGACGACAGCCGGCCCGTGTGACGCGACCTTCGGCTTCATGCGATGCCGAAGACCGATGACCGCGATGACTACTTCTTCTTTTTCCGCTTTGTCGTCTTCTTCGCTGTCTTCTTCGTCGCTGCTTTCGTCTTTCGCTTCTTCGCCATTGCTGCCCTCCTAGCCTGAGTGGATGGCGACATACAGTGCAGTCGCGAATCGACGTGCACTGCCATCCGATTACTACAGCAGGAAAAAAATAACAGTGACTCCACTTAATTTTGTGTGTAAGTGCCGCGCCCCGTTGCTGCGGCGCAAACGCGGAGTGATGTCCGGCAACCCGCGCACCGAAAAATTTTTCAGCAGCACGCTCGGGCGCATAAATTTCGACGCAATGCAGAAGTGCCGATGAAATGCGGGTTTTTGTCACGTCTCGTTGCACGTCGTTGCATCGCGCGCGCGCGCGCGATGCAACGCGCGCTCACGTTTTCGCACGCCCGTTGACGCCGACATTCAAGGATTCACCGCCCGAAAAAAATTTCGCGCCTGATGCCTCTACGGGCGCGCCGACGGGCGTCTCAAGCCGCAAAACGCGCGAATCGGTGCCAACCGATTCGCGCCGGCGGCGCGTTTCGCGACCGCGCGCCACGCCTCGCGACGTCACCGCGCGAAGATTTTCGCGTTCGTTTCGGCTGGTGCAGAGAGTGTGCGGCGGCATTTTCCGCGGGCGATGCGTAGCGAGCGTCGCGCTCAGATGCCGATGCGCTTCTTCAGCAGCTCGTTGACCGCCTGCGGATTGGCTTTGCCACCAGACGCCTTCATCACCTGGCCGACGAACCAGCCAATCGCCTTCGGATTGGTCTTGGCATCGCCAACCTTGTCGGGATTCTTGGCGATGATGTCGTCGACGACCTTTTCGAGCGCCGAAAGGTCGGTCACCTGCTTCATCCCGTGCGCTTCGACCAGTTCACGCGGGCTGCCCGCATGGTGCCACACCATTAGGAGGAGTTCCTTCGCACTCCTCCCCGAAATCGTGCCTTCTGTAATTAAGTCGAGTATCTCGCCTAGCTCAGCGGGCGTAACGAAACCCATGGGATCATTGGCTTCCCTGTTGAACTGCGCAAAAAGATCATTGATCACCCAGTTTGCGGCCAACTTGGCATCTCGCCCTTTGGCCACTTTTTCAAAATATTCGGCAATATCGCGATGAGCGGAGAGGACCTCTGAATCATACCGGGAGAGTCCATACTCGCGCATGAACCGCGCCTTCTTGTCGTCCGGCAGTTCCGGCAGATGCGCCTGCAAGTCCGCGATGAGCGACGGCGAAAGCTCGAGCGGCAGAAGGTCCGGATCGGGGAAATAGCGGTAGTCGTGCGCCTCTCCCTTGGAGCGCATCGATCGCGTTTCGCCTTTGACCGGATCGAACAGCCGCGTCTCCTGCTCGATCTTGCGGCCCTCCTCGACGATCCCGATCTGCCGCCAAGCCTCATGCTCGATGGCCTGACCGATGAAACGGATCGAATTGAGGTTCTTGATCTCGCAGCGCGTACCCAACGGCGCACCAGGTTTGCGCACCGAGACGTTCACGTCGGCGCGCAGATTGCCCTTCTCCATGTCGCCATCACAGGTGCCCAGGTAACGCAGGATGGAGCGCAACTTGGTGAGGAACGCCTTGGCCTCTTCCGCCGAGCGCAAATCGGGCTTGGTCACGATCTCCATCAACGCGACGCCGGAGCGATTGAGATCGACGAGCGACGTTGTCGCGTGCTGGTCGTGCAACGACTTGCCGGCGTCCTGCTCGAGGTGAAGCCGCTCGATACCGACCCGCACGGTTTCGCCGTCGGGCATATCAATCACCACCTCGCCCTCACCCACGATCGGCGATTTGTACTGACTGATCTGGTAGCCCTGCGGCAGATCCGGATAGAAATAGTTCTTCCGGTCGAACACCGATTTGAGATTGATCTTAGCGTTCAGACCGAGCCCGGTGCGCACCGCTTGCCGCACGCATTCCTCGTTAATCACCGGCAGCATGCCCGGCATGGCGGCATCGACCAGCGAGACATGCGAGTTCGGTTCGGCGCCGAAGGCGGTCGAGGCGCCAGAGAACAATTTGGCCTGTGAGGTCACCTGGGCGTGGACCTCCATGCCGATGACCACTTCCCAGTCGCCGGTCACGCCTGTGATCAGCTTCGATTTCTTTTGTGCCGGTGCATCCATCATAAGACAACGCGGTGCGAATTTCCTGCTTCGGTTACGCGCTTCCCGCGCCCACGGCAAGCCTTGGGAGGAAGGATGGGCAGACGACGAAGCGCCACTCAACATTTTGACGAGCGCTATGCAACTTGTCGGCCTTAGACAGCGCGCACTCGCTAAGGATAATCTAGTGGTCTGATTCATTCAGACGATTCCCAAATCGCCCGAAGCAGTTCAAGCTCTCGTCATGAGAGCAGGAATTGTCGTGAACGTTACACAAGCAGACCGCCATCGGCTTGAGGCGATCG
>JBEKSB010000253.1:0-5593 GCA_049517455.1 Xanthobacteraceae bacterium | reverse complement strand
GTTGACGAGGTTTGGCAGCTTCGTGGTGCCGCCGTTGTGGTCGATGAGATGGGTCGAGCCGGGCGTGCCGTTGTGCCCGCCATTGACTCCGCGCGGCGGCGCGAATTGTCCGTCACATGGAATGACCACCTGGACCGGATTCTCGAGTGCGGTGTAGGTCACCTCCTGCGCAGGCGCGCCGCGATGGCGGCCGGCGCCGGCGGAGTCGGCAACCAAGCCCAGTGACTCCACCCGGAACGGGTGCTTGAGCTCGTCGATTTCCACGCTGTCGCGATACATCAGGCCGGCGATGACCGGAATCGCGTAGTTGACCCAGCCGTCCGCGGTCGGGCTCGCCGGTCCGCCGTTGGTCGAGAGCATCATGCGGTTGACGTAACGGGCGTCGTTGCGCCGGTGGTCCTTGCCGGAAAGCACGGCCATGCCGGCGCCGAGCCCGGTGCCGCCCTCGGCAAGACCGTGACCTTCACCAAGCCTGGCGAAAGCCGACTGGGTGATATTCACCAGACGCTCCGAGACGTTTGTGGTCGCGGTGGAGCAGCTATGCGGAAATACCGGCGAAGCCACTACGCTGTTCTCGGCATATTGGAACGAGAACCGGCGAAACGATCCGGCGTTGCGCGGAATGTCCTTGTCGAGCGTGTTGAAGATCGCGCCGACCACTGAACTCGTCGCTGCGGCGCGTGATGTGTTGAGCCCGCAATCGACGCTCGGTGGATTGTCGCGCAAATCGACATCGATCATTGCTTTCTTTGGATCGATGTCGATGATCACTTTGAGCGTTAGTCCTTTCGGAAGGATACCCTCCAGCGGATCGGATTGTCCGGTATTTACGATCCTAGCCTTCGGCAGCTTGCGGATCGACTCGACGGCGCGCCGCTCTGAGTATTTGAACCAGTCCTTGACAAACGTCGTTATCGTTTTTAGTCCGTATTTCCGGCACAGCTCCTTGAGCCGGCGCTCGGCGATGCGTGCCGAGCCGAGCGCGGCGAGGGCGTCCCCGTACCATTGATCCGGAACACGGATGCGCGCGCGGCACATGCGGATGATATCCGGTTCATTCTTGTAGTCGCGTTGGATACGCACACCGGGAAACACCAGCGCGCCTTCTTCGTAGACGTCGAGCGCCTTGGCGAAGTAACTGGACGGAATGCTGTTGCCGATGTCCGCCATGTGACACTTGGCGACCGTCGTGAACAGATGCTGCCCCTCGATGAACACCGGCACCAGAAACGTGTGATCGGCCGGGTGGGTGTTGCCGCCGTAAGGATCATTGTCGAGATAGGCGTCGCCTTCGCGGATGTCGCCCTTGTGATAGATGGCCATATTCTCGCCCTGCAGATGGGCGCCGAAAATGTGGACCGGCAGGCCCTCGGCGGAGGCGAGGAGCTGATTGTCGCCGGTGAGGATGCAGCAGGAGAAATCCCGCGCGCTGGAAATCACGGCGGAGCGGGCGGCCCGCAGGAGCGTGTTGGTCATCTCGCGTACGATGCCGTCGAGCCGGTTGGCAATCACCGTCATCACGACGGGATCGAGAACGTCGGATTGCGGTTTTCGTTTCGCGGACTGGCGCTTGGTCTTTGCCACGGCTGTCCTCTAGGATTTCAGGATGTAATGGCCGGACGCGCTGACCGTGGCGCTCATGTCCGGATAGACCACGATCGTCGTCGTCGGCTCTTCGATAATTGCCGGTCCGGCGATGAAGGCGCCGGGCTCAAGCTCGCTGCCGCGGAATACCGGAGTCTTACGCAGGTCGTCAGGCCCAAAGTAGGCAGCCCGCCGCGCCCACGGCTTCGGCTTACGGCGCGTAATCTTTTGGCGTACCGGCGTCGCGGGCTTCGACAAACGGATCGAGATACGGCCGCGCCAGTTGACGCACTCGACCTCGCTCTGCTCGTCGCGTACGGCATAAACTCGGTCGTGCACGGTATGAAACGCTTCGACCAGCGCCGCCACGTCCTTGCGCGTACGAAAACGCTCAACTGGAAGCGGCGTGTCAAGTTCCCAGACCTGCGATTTATAACGCGCTTCGACCAAATATTCCTTGCGGACTTTGGCCCCTTTGGCGCCGTGAAGGTTGCGCCGAAAGTCATCGAGTGCTGCATCGATCTCCGTCAACGCCGCGTTTACCCCGTCCGCATCGAAGCTGCCGGACATCGTCACCCGGCTTCGCGTCTGTTCGAACACGATGTCCGAATATTGCATGCCGCAGGCGGACATCGCGCTCGCGGTCTTCGGCAGGATGGTGGTCGAACAGCCGAGTTCGCGCGCGATCGGCAGGATATTGAATCCGGCTGCACCGCCGCCGGCAACGATGACGCTTTCGCGCGGATTGACGCCTTCGCTCACCGTGATCTCGTGGATAGCCTTGATCATCAGCTCATTCGCGATCGTGATGATCGCAAATGCCGTGTCCGGCACGGTGCGGCCGATCTTTTGGGCAAGCTTTTCCACCACGCGATACGCAGCGGCTGCATCGAGCTTCATCCGCCCGCCATTGAAGTAATCGGGATCGAACCAGCCGAGCACCACGCACGCATCCGTCACCGTCGGCTGGTCGCCGCCGGCCCCGTAACACGCCGGGCCCGGAACCGCGCCCGCGCTCTGCGGACCCACCCGCAGCAGACCACCGGCGTCGATCCAGGCGATCGATCCGCCGCCCGCGCCGATGCTGCGCACATCGACCGTCGACATCGCCACCATATGGCCGAGCCACCGCCGGCCAAGCCAGCTGTCGCGTGTGTAGACAAGCTCGCCGTCGCGCACCAGGCCGACGTCGAAGGTCGTGCCGCCGGTGTCGCACACGATCGCATCGCGGCCGAGATCCTCGATGGTGATGTACGCTTTGCCGGCAACTGGCGCCATGGCTGGACCGGACTTCAACATTGTCACCGGACGTCCCACGACCTCGGTTACGTGCTGGCAGCCGCCGCCTGAAGTGCCGATCAGAAGCTCGCCCGAAAAGCCCGCGGCGCGCAGATCGCTCTCCATTTCTCGCAGATGGCGCTGCATCAGCGGCTTGAGCGAGGCGTCGATTGCGGTCGTCGAGGCGCGGCGGTATTCCCGCACGATCGGAATGAGCTCGTGGGACAGCGTGAAGGGAACGCCCGGCAGCTCCCGTTCGATCAGTCGTCCGATTTGCTTCTCGTGGCTGCCGTTGGCGATCGACCACAGCAAGCAAACCGCGACCGCTTCGAACTTGCGCTCGGCGAGAGTGCGCATGACGTCGCGCGCTTGATTTTGGTCAAGCGGGTGGACGACGTTGCCCTGGGCGTCGACCCGCTCATCGATCTCGAAAGTGTAACGCCGCGGGATGTAAGGGGGAGGGTAGTCGTAGCTGTAGTCGTGCGGATCGTATTTCCCGCCTTCCTTCAGCACCAGAACGTCACGAAAACCGCGTGTGGTCAGAAACGCGGTTTTGGCTGTCGACTGGGTGACGACTGCATTGGTCGCCCGCGTCGTCCCGTAGATGAGCATGTCGCTCTGACCAAGCAACGCCTCACGGGATAGCCCGATCTCCTGGGCGGCCACCTCGATCGCCGCCCGCATGCCGTCGAAAATCCGGTCGGGCGTGGTCAGCGCTTTGCCGATGGTCCGTATGCCACGTGCATCGGCAATGACCACATCTGTAAACGTACCGCCGGTATCGACCGAAATCCGAAACGCCATATCAGGCCGGTTTGTTTTTGCGCGACCAATTAACTACGCACATCGCGAAGCCGTCGCATGGCGCATGAAAAAAATAGTGGCGGCATTGTGCAACGCCCTCGGCGGTGCATCAAGCCGAAACTTTTTGCAGGACTGACCGGCTCTGCACACTGGCGTCAGCGCGGTAGTTCGATGACTTTCGCGACCTGCTCCGCAGTGCCGACGATCGCCGCGTCGGTTCCCGGTGCGCCGATCAGCATCAGTCCCAATGGCAGTCCGCCCGAGCCGAAGCCGACTGGAATGGAGACGATCGGACCACCGAGCACCGTGAATGGAACGATGAAGCGCGGATCGCCGGTCTTCATGCCCTCCGGCGCTACATCCGGAGCGGCGGGAAATATTAGCGCGTCAACGTTGACCGTTGCCCAGAAGCGATCACGGGCCGCATCGAGGGCGGCACACGCATCGCGGTAGGCTAGATCATCGATCAACCGTCCACGCCAGACCGCTTCGCGTAGTCCGGGGCTTACTTCGGGGCTGTGTTCGAGGCCCGGATGCGCGCGAGCGACTTCGTATTCTATCACCGTCTTGTGCCATCCGATGATATCGGCGAACGGCGCCGGCGATGTGACTCGCTCGACGCGAAAGCCCGAACCGGCAAGCGCGTTGGAAGCGGAGCCGAGCGTGTCCGCGACTGCGGTGCTTGCAACCGCCGCAATCGGATCGTCGACGAAACCGATCGAGAGCGGGGAGGGCAACGCGGCGGGCCGGCGCAGATAGGGCGGCATGAGCATCCGAGCCGCCGCTAGCGCATCGCGCACCCGATAGCCGAACACGCCGACTGTGTCGAAGCTTGGTGCAAACGGAACGACCCCAAAGCTCGACCAGGCCCGCGTGCTCGGCTTGAACGCCGCGATGCCGCAATAAGCCGCTGGACGGCTCACCGAGCCCGCCGTCTGGGTCCCGAGACTGAGCGGAACCATACCGGCAGCCACGACGGCGGCCGGACCGCCGCTTGAACCGCCGGGCGTATGGGCGAGGTTATATGGATTGCGGGTCGGCGGCGGGCCGTCAAAATAGGCGAACTCGGTGGTGTGCGCCTTGCCCAAAATGATCGCACCCACGACGCGAAGTCGCGCGACGACCTGCGCGTCAATTGTACTCGGGGCGATGTTCGCGCGCGTAGGGCTGCCGGCCCGCGTCGGCAGACCGGCCACGTCCAGCACATCCTTCACGGCGATTGGGATGCCATGGAGCGGGCTGCGTATGAGGCCCGCTTCGGCTTCCTGCCGCAACACTTCCGCTTGCGCGAGCGCGCGGTCACGATCGAGCAGACGCCAGCCTTGCACAAGGTTCTCGACCGCATCGATGCGGCGCAAGCTGACATCAAGGAGCGTGACCGGATCGATCCTCCGGTTCTCGACGGCGCGTCCGATCTCCTCGACCGATCCCGGGTCCGCGGCCAGACTTTGTGTTGTCACGGCAACTCAGTCATTCCGCCGGCCCGTCGTCTCGATGTAGGCGAGAACTTCCTCCAGCTCGACGACGTCGGCATAGCGGCGTCCAACATCGCGCAAATTATCCCGATGCGGGCCTTCCTCGACGTCGCCGCAACAGGGCTCCGGCACGATGACGCGAAAGCCGTAGGAAAACGCGTCATTGATGCTGGCGCGGACACAACCCGACGTATTGCATCCCGAGACAATCACAGTGTCGACACCGTCCTTGATGAAATAGGAGGCGACGGCAGTGTTGAAAAAGATCGACGGCGCAGTCTTGCACACGACCATGTCGTAGGCGCGATCGTAGATGCGTTCGTCGAGCTCCGTGGAGGGATGGCCATGGTGGAATTCGTTGACCACCGCCGGAATCTTCCACAAGGGCGCGTCGCGCGCGCTGGAATAGGCGGTATAGCAGCAAGCCACCGGCAATCCCGCGTTGCGCGCCG
>JBEKSB010000252.1:0-5610 GCA_049517455.1 Xanthobacteraceae bacterium | reverse complement strand
TGGCCGAGCATCCAGGTCGGGCTCCAGCCGGTCCAGTCCTTGTCGCCGGTGAGCACCTGGGAGCCTTCGGCCAAGCGCCGCGGCACGGCGAGAATGAGCGCCATGGTCATATCGGCCGTGTCCTCGGTGAGGACGCCGGGCGTATTGGTCACGGTGATGCCGCGCTGCAGCGCGGTCGCTACGTCGATATTGTCGACGCCGTTGCCGAAATTGGCGATCAGCTTCAATTGCTCGCCGGAATGGCTCAGCACGGACCGGTCGATCTGATCCGTGACCGTCGGCACGATCACGTCGGCGATTTTGGCGGCGGCGATGAGCTCGGCCTGACTCATCGGTTTGTCGTCGAGATTGAGGCGCGTGTCGAACAACTCGCACATGCGCGTTTCGACGCTGTCCGGCAGCTTGCGGGTCACCACCACCAGCGGCTTTTTGCCCGATGCCATTCGCTGCCCCGTGTACGCCTTAGAGCGCAATCGCTTGATGCGGCGGCTGCACCGGCCCTTCGACGCATCCGCCCGTTCAGGTCTCGTTAACCGCCCTCGCCGACACTCAAGGCCGGGCGGCGTTTCATCATTTCTCTCTAGCAGATGGCTGCGCTCCCACAAAGTGCGCCGGGTTCCCCGGTGCTGTCGCGTTTCGCTGAGCGTCGGGGCTTAGCTTCCGGGCATTTTGGGGCCATGGCATTGCGTCAGCATGGCGGGTTCATGATCGTGTCGGCGAGGGCTGCGATGGCGGCCGTCTTTAAACTGATGTTGGCCGCCATGGTGGCGGCCTTCTTCATGCCGTCGCTCGCCGCCGCCGCGCAGGCCGGCAGCGATGCCGTGACCTCTGGCCTGCCGGTGCCGCGCTTTGTCAGCCTCAAGACCGACCGGGTCAACGTCCGCGGCGGGCCGGAAAAGGACCACGACGTCGCCTTCATCTATACGCGCGCCGGCTGGCCGGTCGAAATCACCGCCGAGTTCGAGAATTGGCGACGCATCCGCGATTCGGACGGCTCGGAGGGATGGGTCTATCACTCGCTGCTGTCGGGCAAGCGCACGGCGGCGGTGCAACTGAAATCCAAGACCGATCTCGCGGCTTTGCACGCCAAGCCCGATGCCCAGAGCGCGGTAACGGCCCAGTTGCAGTCCGGCGTGCTTGGATCGATCAAGCAGTGCACCGGAGCCTGGTGCCGACTGGTCGGCGACGGCTTTGACGGGTGGATCGAACAGAACCGCCTCTGGGGCGTCTATCCGGACGAAAAGATAGAGTGAAGCCGGACAGTCCGGCTGACCACGCTTAGCGCCGCTTGCGCCGCAGCCGCACCACCACGTCAACGCGGGCGATCTCGTAACCCTCCGGCGGGTTCGGCGTCTTGCCGACAACCACGTCGGAGGAGGGAATATCCATGAGATCGTTTCGATCCTCGATGAAAAAGTGATGGTGCTCGGAATTGTTGGTGTCGAAATAGGCTTTCGAGCCTTCGACTGCGACTTGCCGCAGCAGGCCGACGTCGGTGAATTGGTGCAGCGTGTTGTAGACCGTGGCGAGCGACACCGGCACCTTGGCGTGGTTCGCTTCCTCGTAAAGCATTTCCGCCGTCACGTGCCGGTCGCCTTTGGCGAACAGGATCCAGCCCAGCGCCATGCGTTGCCGCGTCGGGCGGAGCCCGACCTCGCGCAGCTTGGCCTTCACGTCGTGCCACGGGCAGCCGGTGAGATCGCCATCGTTGGCAGGCGTAAGGCCGGCGGGGGTGCGCGATTGGACGTTCGGCGCGATCAGCGCGGCGGTGCCGGGAACGGTTAGACGCGACTGGGTCATTGCTGCACCTGGGGGCCTCGATGCGGCCGAACGAAATTGTTACAAGTGAAACATTATACGCCGCCCTGCGGTTCCTGCAACTGCCAAGGCAATAAGCCGCGGCAACGGTTTCGCGCAGCGGCGGCTGCCGGGGGATGCGGCTTTGCCACTAGTTTCCCATGTTATATTGCCATGTGTTAGGGAACGGCGAACCGGGCAGGGGCGGAGTCGGAGGATGCAGGAACGGCGTTCAAGTTTCGAATATGAGGACCTGCTCGCCTGCGGGCGGGGCGAGCTTTTCGCCAATGGCCCGCAGCTACCCTTGCCGCCGATGCTGATGTTCGACCGCATTTCGGAAATTGCAGAGGTCGGCGGCGAATACGGCAAAGGGCTGGCGCGCGCGGTCCTCGATCTCAAACCCGATCTCTGGTTCTTCCCATGCCATTTCAAAGGCGATCCCGTGATGCCGGGGTGCCTTGGGCTTGACGCGCTGTGGCAGATGCTGGGCTTCTTCCTCGGCTGGCTCGGCGCGCCCGGAAGGGGCCGCGCGCTCGCCATGGGCGAGGTCAAGTTTTCAGGCCAAGTGCTTCCGACCATGAAGAAGGTCGTATACGGCATCGACATCAAGCGCGTGATGCGCTCCAAGCTCGTGCTCGGCATCGCCGACGGCTGGCTCTCCGCCGATGGTGCCGTGATCTATCGTGCGCTCGATCTCAAAGTCGGGCTGTTCCACGATGCGGCGCCGCAACCGAGCCAAGCCTGACCGGCGGCCGCGGTCGGGCGCAAAGAGGCTGACGAGGCGAAGAATGAGACGCGTGGTCGTCACCGGGATGGGCATCGTCTCGTCCATCGGCAACCGCACGCAGGAAGTGCTGGCATCGCTGCGCGAAGCGAAGTCCGGCGTGGTGCGCGCCGACAAGTATGCCGAACTCGGTTTCCGCTCGCAGGTCCACGGCGCGCCAACGCTCGATGCCAGCGAGTCCGTCGACCGCCGCGCCATGCGGTTTCTCGGCGGCGGCGCCGCCTGGAACCACGTCGCCATGGAGCAGGCGATCCGCGACGCTGGGCTTGAACAGACCGAAGTTTCCAACGAGCGCACCGGCATCGTCATGGGGTCGGGAGGACCTTCGACACGCACCATCGTCGAGGCGGCCGATATCGCGCGCAGCAAGGGGCCGAAGCGGGTCGGGCCGTTCGCGGTGCCAAAGGCCATGGCGTCATCGCCTTCGGCGACGCTTGCCACCTGGTTCAAGATCAAAGGGGTCAGCTATTCGATTTCGTCCGCCTGCGCGACGTCGAACCATTGCATTGGCAACGCCTCCGAGCTGATCCAGCACGGCCGGCAGGACATGATGTTTGCCGGCGGCTGCGAGGAACTCGATTGGACGCTGACGGTGCTGTTCGACGCGATGGGAGCGCTGTCGTCGAAGTATAATGAGACGCCCGCCAAAGCCTCGCGCGCCTATGACGCCGATCGCGACGGCTTCGTCATCAGCGCCGGCGCCGGCGTGCTCGTGCTCGAAGAGCTGGAACACGCCAAGGCCCGCGGCGCCAGAATCTATGCCGAGCTTGCCGGTTACGGCGCGACATCCGATGGCGCCGACATGGTGGCGCCGTCGGGCGAAGGCGCGGCTCGCTGCATGCGCATGGCGGTCAAGGATTTGAAGCTGCCGGTCGACTACATCAATCCGCACGCCACCTCGACGCCGATCGGCGATCTCAAGGAGATCGAGGCGATCCGTGAAGTCTTCGGCTCGGGCGAGAAGTGTCCGCCAATCTCGGCCACCAAGTCGCTGACCGGACACTCGCAGGGCGCGACCGGCGTTCACGAGGCGATCTATTCGCTCTTGATGATGAATAACGGCTTCATCTGCGAGAGCGCCAACATCGAAAACCTCGACCCCGCTTTTGCCGACATGCCGATCGTGCGCGAGCGCCGCGACGGCGTGACGCTCGGCTGCGTGCTGTCGAATTCGTTCGGATTTGGCGGCACCAACGCGTCCATCGTGTTCAAGCGGCTGGATGCGTAAGTCTTCTTCCCGCAACAAAACCGAAATGGATGTGTCGGCATGCAGGGCCTGATGCACGGCAAGCGCGGCCTGATCATGGGGGTCGCCAACGACCACTCGATCGCCTGGGGCATAGCCAAGACGCTTGCCGCGCACGGCGCAAGCCTCGCCTTCACCTTCCAGGGCGACGCGCTGGCCAAGCGCGTCAAGCCGCTGGCGGCGTCGGTGAAGGCCGATCTGGTATTACCGTGCGACGTCGAGGACATCGCTTCGGTCGATGCGGTCTTCGCCGAGGTCGGGCGGAGCTGGGGGACGCTCGATTTCCTGGTCCACGCCATCGCGTTTTCCGACAAAGCGCAGCTCACCGGCCGCTACGCCGACACCACGCGCGAGAATTTTCTGCGCACCATGCTGATCTCGTGCTTCGCTTTCACCGAGGCGGCAAAGCGCGCCGCCGCGCTGATGCCGAACGGCGGCGCGCTGCTCACGCTGACCTATAACGGCGGCGAACGGGCGATGCCGAACTACAATGCCATGGGTCCGGCCAAGGCGGCGCTCGAAGCGTCGGTGCGCTATCTCGCGGTGGACTACGGGCCGCAAGCGATCCGGGTCAACGCGATCTCGGCCGGGCCGATCCGCACGCTCGCCGGCGCCGGCATCGGCGATGCCCGCATGATGTTCGCCTTCCAGCAGCGGCATTCACCGCTGCACCGCGGCGTGACGCTCGACGAACTCGGCGGCGCGGGTTTGTATCTGCTGTCCGACCTCTCGACCGGCGTTACCGGCGAAATTCATTTTGTCGATTCCGGCTACAACGTGATTGCCATGCCGCATCCGGATGCGCTGCGCGCCGATCGCGCGCGGACCGACGAATCGGGGCAGTAACAAACCTTCCCGTCATTCCGGGCTCGCGGCTGCGCGGCGCCCCGGAATGACGGGTACAGCATCACAACTTCGCCAAATGCGGCATGACCTCGCTGCTGAACAGGCTGAGCGAGCGCAGCGCGTCCTGTAGCGTCATCGTACCGAGGAAGGGATAGGTGAGCAGATAGTTGATGCCGAGCTCGCCTGTCTGCCGCTCGATCTCGGCGCGCACCGTCTGCGGCGAGCCGGCAATGACGCCGCCATGCGCGAGCATTCCTTCGTAGGTCGTTCCGTGGGGAATAGTCACGCGCGCGTGGGGGCCTACGTCGCCGAGTTTGACCTTGAGCCAGTTGAGATTCGCCAGATGAACCTCCATCGCGGGCTTGGCGAAACGGTGCGCTTCGGCATCCGTCTCGGCGACAAAAATGTGCCGCTGGCAGCCGATCACGGCGCCGCCGGGAAACTCCGCCTTGGGCTGCGCCGGTGCGCCGCGTTTCGCAAGCGCCGCGCGATAAGCGTCAATGGAGGCCTTGGCGGCCGGCGTCGGCCCGAGCGTCACAAAATGCAGGCCTTGCTCGCCGGCCCAGGTCGAGCCGACCGGACTCGATGATGCATACCAGAGCGGCGGGTGCGGCTGCTGCAGCGGCCGCAACGCGATCGGCACATTCTCGTAAGCGTAATACTTGCCGTCGTAAGTGAGCGAGTCCGTGATCAAACCGGCGCTGATGCATTGATACGCATCGACAAAGATGTTGCGCGAGTCGTCGTGCTCGACCTTGTGGAATTTAAGCTCGAAAGGCGATACGCCGCGGCCGACGCCGACGTCGAGCCGGCCATGGCTCAGATGATCGAGCATGCAGATTTCCTCGATCATGCGCAGCGGCGAATAAAGCGGCAGCAGATAGACCAGCGGGCCGAGCCGCATGCGCTTGGTCGCGCGCGCGAGCGCGCCGAGATA
>JBEKSB010000251.1:0-5618 GCA_049517455.1 Xanthobacteraceae bacterium | reverse complement strand
CGCTTCGAAGAATGGGACGCGATGCGGCCGCAGACCACGTGCGTCTCGGCCACTCCGGGGCCGTGGGAGCTCAACGAATCCGGCGGCGTGTTCACTGAGCAGGTGATCCGCCCGACCGGCCTGATCGACCCGCCGGTCGATGTGCGCCCGGCGCGCACCCAGGTCGACGATCTCGTCGGCGAAGTCCGCGCGGTGGCGCAAAAGGGCTATCGAGCGCTCGTCACCGTGCTGACCAAGCGCATGGCCGAGGATTTGACCGAGTACCTGCACGAGCAGGGCATCCGCGTGCGCTACATGCATTCGGACATCGACACCATCGAGCGCATCGAGATCATCCGCGATCTGCGGCTGGGTGCGTTCGACGCATTGGTCGGCATCAATCTTTTGCGCGAGGGCCTCGATATTCCGGAATGCGCCCTGGTCGCCATCCTCGACGCCGACAAGGAAGGATTTTTGCGCAGCGAGACAAGCCTCGTGCAGACCATCGGCCGCGCCGCGCGCAACATCGACGGCCGCGTCATTCTTTATGCCGACCACGTCACGGGATCCATGGAGCGGGCGATGGCGGAAACCAGCCGCCGGCGCGAGAAGCAGGCAGCCTACAACACCGAAAACGGCATCACGCCGGAAAGCGTGCGCAAGGGCATCGGCGACATCCTCAACAGCGTCTACGAGCGCGACCACGTGCTCATTGCCGCCGGCGCCGGCCAGGGCGGCGAGTTCGAGGAGGCCGCCACCATCGGCCATAATTTCGAGGCGGTGCTGGCCGATCTCGAAACCCGCATGCGCGCCGCCGCCGCCGATCTCGATTTCGAAGAGGCGGCGCGGCTGCGCGACGAGATCAAGCGACTGCGCGCCACCGAGCTTGCCGTGGTCGACGATCCGACGGCTAAATTTCTACCCTCTCCCAGTCCGGCAGCAGGTCGGACCAGGGGGCAAAACCAGAGCAGAGCCCACAAACCCGCGCTCAATGAAATGGGCATTGCGCTCTACCACGAAGTTGCCCCGCACCGTCCGGGAGCGAACAAACGCGACGCGCCGCGCAAACCGAACCTCGATGAAATGGGTCCGGGCATCGAATCGATCCCCGGCAAACCGGCCGCGCCGGAGAGCGGTCGCTCGGGCCCCCGCTCGACGCTTGGCCGGCCCGGTATGCGCGGCGGCTTTAAGCCGCGCGGGCGGTAGACGCCGGACGGCGGGGGCCAAGATGGATTCGCCGCTTGGCCTCATCGCATCGAGCAATTGGGATGTCTTCGTTCCCTATAGCGGACTGCACGCGCTGGCTCTCGTCGTCTGCGCGCTGCTGATCGCCGCACCCAGCTTGCTCGGTCGTGCATTGCGTCGGGACGCCGCAGCGGCATTGCGGCGGATGCTCGCCGCGCTCGCCGTCTGCTACTGGCTTGCCTACAACATTTGGTGGAACTGGCACGGCGTCGACCTGCGCACCGGACTGCCGCTGCAAATCTGCGACCTCAACGGCCTGGTGGCACCGCTCGCTCTCATAACCGGCTGGCGCTGGGCGCGAGCGACACTTTATTTCTGGACCAGCGCGCTGACTCTACAGGCGTTCATTCAGCCCGCGCTCACGGCCGGACCGGCCTTGCTGGTGTTCTGGGCGTTCTGGATGGCGCACACGATCATCGCTGCCTGCGCCGTGTACGACCTCGCCGTGCTGGGTTTTCGTCCTTCCTGGAACCGTCTCGGCCGCGCCCTGGCCGTCAGCGCCGCCTACGTCGCGTTGATCATGCCAATCAACCTGTGGCTAGGCTCCAATTACGGCTATGTCGGCAATCCGCAGGCCATCCATGAAATCCCGCCCTTCGTCTATGCATTGGGGCCTTGGCCGCAACGCGCGATCATCCTCGTCGCGCTGGCGCCTCTTGGGTTCGTCGTGGTGTTGTTGCCCTGGCTTATCGCCGCCCGGCACGCGGCGTTTGCCCGGCCGGGTATGCTTGGCTAGAAGCTGCGGCGGCGCTGATGTCGGATATTGGGTTGAACTGGGGGCCGCTCGACTTCGCCGCCATCGGGTTGATTATCGGTTCGCCGGGCCTCTTACTTGGCGCCGCGATGGGCGCCATCATTTGGCGAAGCCGCCGCCTTTCCGGCGCACTCGTCGGGGCACTCGTCGGCCTGCTGCTATGGCTTGCCGGCTTTGGCCTTTGGAAAATGAGCCCGTGGGGCTGACGCAACAGACACCGATCGCGCAAGCCGCTGCCCGCTATCTCGCCGGCGGCTGGTCGGTGTTGCCGCTGCGGCACGGCGACAAGCGGCCGCTGATCCGCTGGGAGATGCTGCAGCAGGCGCGCGCCGATGCGGCGACGGTCGAGCAATGGTTCGCGCGCTGGCCCAACGCCAATGTCGGCGTCGTCACCGGCGAAATCTCCAATCTGATCGCGCTCGACGTCGATCCCAAGCACGGCGGCGACGACTCGCTCGCCGAGCTGGAGCACCGGTTCGGACCGCTGCCGGAAACCGTGGAGGCGCGCACCGGCGGCGGCGGCCGCCATCTCTACTTCGCCCATCCCGGCGCCATCGCGCCCAACCGCGCCGGGCTCGCGCAGGGCATCGACTTGCGCGGCGACGGCGGTTACGTCGTGGCGCCGCCGTCGCTGCATCCGAGCGGACAGCTTTATGCTTGGGCGCCCGGGCGATCGCCCGAGGAGATCGCGCCGGCCGCATTGCCGCGCTGGCTGCTATTCGCCGGACGCGGGCCGCGAGCGGGGCGCTCGCTCGCCGCGTGGCGGCAGCTCGTGCAGGAAGGCGTGAGCGAAGGCGAGCGCAATTCGACCGTCGCCTCGCTGACCGGCCACCTGCTGTGGCACGGCGTCGATCCGCAGGTCGCACTTGAGCTTATGCTCGCGTGGAATCGGCTACGCTGTCGGCCGCCGCTCGACGACGAGGAAGTGGCGCGCGTGGTCGCCAGCATCACGCACCTACACGAGGCGAAGGCGCCGCCGCCCGAATAGCGGCGGCGAGCACGGGAGGCGCGACTGGGATACAAAAGAGTTCTGGTCCGCGCTCCACGCTTGGCCGGCCCGGCATGCGCGGCGGCTTCAAACCGCGCCGGCGCTGATCAGCGCTTTCCTTCCTCGGGCTCGAAGCCGATCTCCCAACGCCGACCACAGGCTCTGAGCCAAGGTACGATTCCGCTCGGAACGGGAAATTCCATGTCTTCCACTGGCGATTTGAAAACCAAGCTCGCACCGTTGCCCAGGGCAAGCGCCAATGCCGCCCCGTGTTGAGGATAAACGCCGATCTCGTCGTTGCCGAGCACGCGGGCTGAAAGGCCGACAAATGATTTGCCGTCTATTATCAGCGTGGCTTCGACCGGCTGACCCTGCGGCAAGTTGAGGCTCGAATCCTTGAGCATCATGGTCAACCCTTTGGTTCGGCTGACCGTCAGGAAGGTGCCGATACTGCGCGCGCCCCGATGCGATCCTGTCGCGTAGTGCTGCCTGATAAAACAGCCGGCGATTTTGCCGTCGCCGCCGCGCAGTTCGGACGCATCCCAGCCGCTGATCTTCTGTTTGTCCTCAATGCCGGCCGGCCCGGCCGCGGTCGGTTGGCCGGATGCTATCTCGGGTGAGCGCGGGCGCGGCGCCGGCAGATCGGGCGCATTCGGATCAGTTGGGCGATCGATAGCAATATCGAACAGCTTGCCGCATTGTTTGAGCCAGCCGAGCGCTTCGCCGGGCAGATCGAGCGCGATGGCTCCAGTGTCGATGCCGGCACCATCCGAACGCAATCTGAGCGTGGCCGTCTTTTCGAGAGCGGACAGCACAGCCGCCGCTTCGCCGGGATGCATGGCAAGGCTGCTGGACCCGACGGTAAATGCCACGGCCGGAAACGAATGGCCGTCGAGAACGATTTCCGCCTGATCGTCCAGAATATCTTCAGACGGCATTTCGCCGTCGAGGATGGCAAACGCCAGCCCGGAGCCGCGCCCGATGGTCAGGCTCAAACGAGTGTCGATGGCCCCGGCTGGTCCCGCGCGCGGCCGCTTTGCGACCAATACGCATTGACGCACCTTTCCGTTTGGACCTGTCTGCGGAAACCCACTCCATGCGCCATTCGGAAAGTGGACCTGTTTGCCGGCAACGGGCTTTTCCGGAACGACGGCTTTGGATTCGTTTCCAGGAACGGCAGCCATGCAAACGACCGCGCAGACTGTGATCACCTGAAGCCGAGATTTTGTGGCCCACATTGCGCCGCCCCCGCGTTTGCTCGCATGCGCGACGCGAATTATAGCCCGGCGTCGGTATCGGTCGGAACAAGCGCAAACCCTACGGGCATGCGCGGCAACCTGACGCTACGCGGGCGCCAACCGCTTGAACATACTACGGCAATGCCGTAGCAAGTGGGCGCCCCATCTATCTTTTTGGCGGCGATGACGTGCCCGTGTTTTTGCTTGCTGTCTTTGCCAAGAACGTGAAATCGGATTTGTCGCCGGCAGAACGGAACAAACTTGCGAGAGTAACGGCGGAATTAATGCGAAGCTTTCGGAGTGGACAATGACCAAGCGCGCTTTCGACAAGATGAAAGCTGGGCTGGACAGCGCCAAGGCCTACCTTGACGGCACAGCGGACAAGCAAAAATACCGCGTTCATATTCCCGAGAAGATCGATGTCCGGAGAATCCGAACCCGGCTCGGACTGTCCCAGGAGGCCTTCGCCAAGACTTATGGCTTCGCGCTCTCCGCCGTGCGCGACTGGGAGCAGGGCCGCCGACGGCCCGAACGAAGCGCACGGATCCTGCTAAAAATCGTGGAACGAGAACCGGAAGCGGTAACGCGGGCGCTGGCTAGCTGACCGCGTTCGCCGCCCGGTACCGGCAATAAAGCCGAGCAACTAGCGGCGCAAGACTTCTTGACCTCGCTGCGGAAGGCCATAAAAGCGACGTCAAAAAAAGAAACTTCTGGCAAGATTGCGCTTTGATTGACCATGTCGTGGAACCACCGAGCGGATAATATTCGACAGCGCGATTGGAATGATTTGCTCGATCTTTGGGCTGAATTTGGCGCGGGCTTCGATACTTCGCAGTACACGACCAATTCACTTGAACAGCTCGTCCAGGCGGTGGCAACTCCCTCGTCACTGGTGGGCAACAACGTCAATGTCTTGGAATTTGAGCAGCGGGTTTCGTTTGTCAGTGAACTAGTATTCTCCCAAGTGAAGGCCAATCACGCTTTCATCTGCGCGACGCAACGAATTACGTCTGGAAATGCTTCATGGGGCGTGACGGACGCATATCATGCGTCAATGCTTTTAATGCGATCGATACTTGCCGCGTTCGGCATCTTTGTATGTCGAATTCACGATCGGAATATTTTGGTTGACCCGTTCCCTTGGCTTGGCCGCGTTGACGACCAAAAGAGGTTCAAAAAGCAGCATAGAAATTGGAAGAAATGCGCGGCAGTGATCTCGTGCACGTCACGGAACTTCGAGCAAGCGGACCTCTATGCCCTATTCCAACGCGTCTTAAACGTGTCGACGGTGCCAACTAGTGGTCTGATTCATTCAGACGATTCCCAAATCGCCCGCCGGCGCCTCAAGCGCGGCGTGTTCCGATTTGTCGTTGATCTACAAGTCGCCATCAACCGTTTCGTCGCAGAGACAAAC
>JBEKSB010000250.1:0-5731 GCA_049517455.1 Xanthobacteraceae bacterium | reverse complement strand
GGCCGGAAATGTTCCGCACGGTGGTGAATGAGCCGAGCGGAACGGTGTCGCCGTTGGCGTTGCGCACGCGGATCTTGAGCACGTCGCTCGTATCCCGCCGGTCTTGGTCGCGGGCCTGCGCGGTGACGCGGAAGGTGCGCCCGAACAGATTAAAGTCGTTGACATAGGCCGAGCCGATAAAGACTTGCAGCGCGTTGAACACGTCCTGGACGTTGACGCCGAGGAGCTGCGCCTTGGTGCGGTCGATATCGAGATAGACTTGCGGGGTCGAGGTCTCGAACAGCGTGAAAACGTGCTCGATCCCTTGCGTTTTTTGCGCGCGCGCCATGAACTCGGCGGCGACCGCCTGCAATGCCGCCGGTCCGCGTCCGGCGCGATCCTCGATGATCACGCGGAAACCGCCGGCATTGCTGATGCCCCGCACCGGCGGCGGCAGCACCGCGATCAAGAAACCTTCCTGAATTTTGGAGAGCCGCTTGTTGAGCTCCGCCTGGATCGCAGTCGCAGATTGGTGCAGATCCTTGGCGCGTCTCTCGAAGGAGTCGAGCACCAGGAAGATCGCGCCGGCATTGGGCGAATTGGTGAAGGTCGCGCCGGAGAAACCGACCACATTCACGCCATGGACGATGCCGGGCACTTTAAGCGCGATATCAAGCGCGCGCTGCTGCGCCTCGTCGGTGCGGGCGAGCGATGCGCCGGGCGGAAGCTGAACCACCATGATCATGTAGCCGCCGTCGACCTGCGGAATGAAGCCGACCGGCGTCAGCCGGAATTGATTGAGGCCGAAACCAAGCACGACGAGATAGATCACGGACATGATCGCGGCGCGGCGCACGGTGCGCTGAGCAAGCCAGGAGACGCCCCAGCCGACACGATCGAACACCCAATTGAAGCCGCCGAAGAAACGGTGGATCGGCACCTCCCACCAGCGGTCGCGGTGCGTGGGATCGTGCCGCTTGAGCAGAAGGGCGCACATCGCCGGCGACAGCGTCAGCGACACGATGAGCGAAATGATGGTGGCGCCGGCGATGGTCAGTGCGAACTGCCGGTAGAATTGCCCGGATATGCCGGTGATGAACACGGAAGGGACGAACACGGCGCAAAGAACGAGCGCGATGGCGATCAGCGCCGAGCCGACCTCGTTCATGCTCTTTTTCGCCGCTTCGCGCGGAGCGAGGCCGGTCGCGATGTTGCGCTCGACATTCTCGACCACGACGATGGCGTCGTCGACCACGATGCCGATCGCCAGCACCAGCCCGAACAGGGACAGATTGTTGAGCGTGAAGCCGAACGCGGCCATGAAGAAGAAAGTGCCGATAAGCGAGACCGGGATGGCGACGAGCGGAATGATCGCCGCGCGCCAGGTCTGCAAAAATATGATCACCACCAGCACGACCAGCACGATGGCTTCGCCGATCGTATCGATCACGGCGTCGACGGATTGCCGGATGAACTGCGTCGGATCGAAGAAAACGTCGTATTTGACGCCGGAGGGGAAACGTTTGGACAGAGTTTCCATCAGATCCCGCACCGCCCGTGAGGTTTCGAGCGCATTGGAGCCGGGCCTTTGGAAAATGGCGAGGGCGACGGCGGGATAGTGATCGAGATAGGAGTTCGACGAATAGTCCAGCGCCGCAAGTTCAACCTTGGCGACATCGCGCAGCCGCACAACGGCGCCCGGCGTCTGTTTGATCACGATCGAAGCGAACTCGTCGGGATCGGCGAGACGCCCGAGAGTCTGCACCGCGATCTGGAACGCGCCCGGCTGGGCTATCGGCGGCTGACTGAGGATGCCGGAAGCGACCTGGATGTTCTGTGCCTGCAGCGCGCCGGTGACATCGGACGCGGTCAGCCCGAGCGATTGCAGCCGATCCGGATCGAGCCATACGCGCATGGAATAGTCACGGGCGCCGAACACCGTGATCGAGCCGACACCGTCGACGCGGGTGACCGCGTCGGTCACTTCGAGCGTCGCGTAGTTGGAGATGAACAGCGAGTCGCGCGATTTGTCGGGCGAATAGAGGTGCACGACCATCATCAAATCGGGCGACGATTTCTGCACCGTCACGCCGATATTGCGCACGTCGGCGGGCAACCGCGGCGTCGCAATGGCGACGCGGTTCTGCACCTGCACCTGCGCGATATCGAGGTTGGTGCCGAGCTCGAAGCTGACCGCGATCGAGAAGCGCCCGTCGGCCGTCGAGTTCGATGCCACGTAGATCATGTTCTCGACGCCGTTGATCTGCTGCTCGATCGGCGTCACCACCGTCGAGGCCACGACTTCGGCGCTGGCGCCGGGATATTGCCCGGTGACGCTGATCAGGGGCGGCGCGATCTCGGGATATTGCGCGATCGGCAGGCGCGAGAACGACACCGCCCCGAGGATCACGAAAACGATCGAGATCACCGCGGCAAAGATCGGCCGGTCGATGAAGAAATGCGAAATGCGCATGGCGGCTCAATTCGCCTTGGCCTGATCGGCGTCTTTGCGCGGCGTCGTCGACGCGGCGGGCGTGCCCTGTTCCTCCACCGCGACCTTCACGCCGGGGCGCGCGCGCATCAGACCCTTGACGATCACGCGGTCGGAAGCGGCAAGACCATTCTTGATCACGCGCAAGCCGTCGTCGAGCTGGGCGGGCGTGACGTATTTCTGCCGCACCACGCTGCCGTCGTCGACGACGAGCACGTATTTGCGCGATTGCTCGGTGCCGATCGCCGCGTCGGGAATGAGCAGCGCCGAATAGGGCGGCGAGCCCGGAACGCGAAGGCGGCCGAACATGCCGGGCGTGAACAGGCCGCCGGGATTGTCGAACACCGCGCGGCCGCGGATCGTGCCCGAGGAGCGGTCGATGACGTTGTCGACGAAATCCATCTTGCCGGTGTGCCCAAAGTCCGGCTCGTCGATCAGCTTGAGCGCGACTGCAACGCCGCCCTGGCTGCTCGACATTTGCGCGTTCGTCCCGGTGAAGCGCTGATAGCGCAGGTAAGAGGCCTCGTCGAAGGTGAACTCGAAGCGGATCGGATCGACCGAAACGATGGTCGCAAGCAGTGTCGTGTTGGCGCCGTTGCCGCCCGTCACCAGGTTGCCGACGGAAACCCGGCGGTCGCCGATGCGGCCGTCGACCGGCGCGCGCAGCTCGGAATATTCGTTGAGGTCGAGCTCGGCCGAATGGACCATCGCCTCCTGCGCGGCGACGGAGGCTTCCGCCACGGTCTTGGCCTGCTTGCGCTGATCGAAGGTCTGCTCGGTGATGGTCTTGTTATGGAGAAGCTCCTGGCCGCGCGCGAGATCGGCTTCGGTGAAGGCGAGGTTGGCGCGCGACTGCGCGAGATTGGCGCGCATCTGGTCGAGCGCGATCTGAAACGGCCGGTGATCGATGACGAACAGGAGGTCGCCCTTCTTCACCGTCTGGCCGTCGGTAAAATGAATCTCGGACAGATATCCGGAGACGCGTGAACGCACTTCAACCGAATCCACGGCGACGAAACGGCCGACATATTCGTCCTGATCGACGACGGTCCGCTCCACGGGCTTCGCCACGGTGACGGTTGGGGGCGGCGGCGCCGACGCCTGCTTTTGGCCCTGACCGCATCCGCCAAGGGTTGAAAACGCTGCCGCGATCAAGAGAATGGCGGCCGGCCGCGCCGCATTGGCGATGACCATGAGGTCTCCTTCGGGGATATCCCGGCGTCCGCACCATATGCGAGCGCCGCTGTCAATTGCAGCAGGAATCGCCGGCCTTTCCCAACGCGGGTGGCGTTCCCATATGTGCTGCCCGGCTCGTGCTAGGCTCTCGATGCCGGCCTCACAAGGCGATTTTCCGTGAAGATCATACCCCTGAATGGCGCCGACCTGGGCGGGGGCTTCCCCGCCGCAGCCGACCGGCTTGCAGTTCCCCCAGAAGACCAGGCGCTCCTCGACGCCTATTCGCGCGCGGTAATTAACGTCGTCGACCGCGTCGGCCCGGCCGTGGTCGGCCTTGCCGTCCACGCGGCCCCCACCCAACCCTCCCCCGCACGCGGGGGAGGCAAGGAGCGGGCGCGTGGCGGGACCGGTTCGGGCGTCGTGGTGGCACCCGATGGACTCATCCTGACCAACAGCCATGTCGCCGGCGCGGCCGGCAATTCAGGCGCCGCGCGTATTGCCGTAACGACGGCCGACGGCCAGGATTTACGCGCGCGCCTCGTCGGCGACGACCCCGACACCGATCTGGCGCTGTTGCGCGTGGACGAAGCGGTGACGCTGCCGGCGGCGACGCTCGGCGATTCCAAACGGCTGAAGCGCGGCCAGCTCGTGATCGCCATCGGCAATCCGCTCGGCTTCGAATCGACGGTGACGACAGGCGTCGTCTCGGCGCTCGGACGCTCGCTGCGCTCGCGCACCGGACGCCTCATCGACGACCTGATCCAGACCGACGCTGCGCTCAATCCCGGCAATTCCGGCGGCCCGCTCGTCTCCTCGCGCGGCGAGGTGGTCGGTATCAACACCGCGGTGATCATGGGGGCGCAGGGCATATGCTTTGCGGTCGCCGCCAACACCGCGAGTTTCGTGCTGGGCGAGCTGGTGCGGCACGGCCGTGTGCGCCGCGCCTTCATCGGCATTTCGGCGCAGCAGACCGCGATCCCGCCGCGGCGGCAACGCGCCGCCGGTCTCGAACAGGAGAGCGCGGTGATGGTCGGCACAATCGAGTCTGGGAGCGCTGCCGATCGCGCCGACCTCAAAGCCGGCGACATTATCCTCGGCCTTGACGGACAAAAAATCACCGGCGCCGACGATCTCATTCGCGCGCTCACCGGCGAGAAGATCGGCAGGGGCGTGGCGCTCGACGTGCTGCGCGGCGCCGAGCGGCTTTCGGTCGCGCTGGTGCCGGAGGAGCGCAGGCGGGGAGTGACTAAGTGATCATCCCGATCCGAATGCCGATGCAAAAGCTGTGTCGCATTGACCGGTATCGGTCAATTTAAGACAGATGAAACATTCCAGCGCATCGCTTTGCTCATCGTGAATCGGATTTCACTTTGATCCGTCGCTCGCTCTGTGGCTAGCATTGTCCGCTAAATCCACACAGGAGGGCGCCGTGATCCGCTCGATGCTTGTTGGAATCGTCGCCGCAGCCCTGAGCTTCGCGCCGGTGACGCAGGCTTGCACGGGAATCCGGCTCGTCGCCAAGGACGGCGGCGTCGTCGCCGCGCGCTCGTTGGAATTCGGCTTCGATTTGCACTCCGATGCGATGGTCGTCCCGGCCGGAACGGCGCTCACCGGGACGCTGCCGGACGGCGGCAAAGGCATCAGTTACAAGACCAAATACGGATTCGTCGGCGCCAACGCCGAAGGCATGCCGGTGATCGTGGACGGCATGAACGATCAAGGCCTTTATGTCGGCCTTTTCTACTTCCCGGGCTATGCAAGCTATACCGACCCCACCAAGGACAACGCCGCGCGCGCGATGGCGCCGCACGAATACGCCAACTGGCTCCTTGGCAATTTCGCGACTGTCGAAGAGGTCAAGGCGAACTTCGACAAAGTCGTGCTGGTACCGGTCGTGGTCGAGGCCATCGAGCAGGTGGCGCCGGTTCATTTCGTCGTGCACGATCGGAGCGGCAAATCAGTCGTGATCGAGCCGTTGGAAAAGTCGCTGAAGATTTACGACAACCCGCTCGGAGTCGTAACAAATTCGCCGACCTTCGATTGGCATATGACCAATCTACGCAACTATGTGAACCTCACGGCCAC
>JBEKSB010000249.1:0-5734 GCA_049517455.1 Xanthobacteraceae bacterium | reverse complement strand
GTGTCTCTGGTGACCTTCGTGCTCTGCGGCCTTGTCTATCCCCTCGCCGTCACGGGAATGGGTCAACTACTGATGCCATATCAGGCAAACGGCAGCGTCGAAGAGAATGCCGGTGGGCGGACGATCGGTTCCCACTTGATTGGGCAGGAATGGAGCGATCCGCAATGGTTCCATGGCCGCCTATCGGCAACCGTCGCCCCGGATGCCAAAGACCCGTCCAAGAATGTACCCGCGCCCTACAACGCCGCAAACACATCGGCTTCGAACCTTGGTCCGACCAGCAAGGACTTACAGAACCGCTTGACGGCCGACCGCAAGACTCTCGAAGACGCCCAACCCGAACTCGCGGGCAAACTCTTGCCCGCCGATATGCTGACGACTTCAGGTTCAGGCCTCGACCCCGACATAACACCCGCCAATGCCTCACTTCAGGTCGCTCGCGTCGCACGGGCCCGCGGCGTCGCGCCCGAGCGAATTGCGGCCTTCGTCGAGCAACACGTGACGCCCCGCAGCCTGTGGATTTTCGGCGAACCGCGCGTCAACGTTTTGGAGCTGAACCTTGCGTTGGAGAAATCCTTTCCAACAAATAAAGGCACACGCTGAGCTCAAAGGTGAACCGCTTCGGTTAGGACCCCAAAGAGGACTCAACTGGCAAGATCGGTTAGACAATGTTTGACGTAGCTGACGTAACTATGTTGACGCTCGTCATCGCTGGTTTCGCGCTGGCGCTAGCCTATGCAAACCTGTGCGATCATTTGCTCGCGCCTCCTGCCAACAAAGTTGCTTCCTCATGACCAGCGCCGGCTGGCTGCAAATCGCCCTCTTTACTGCAATAGTTGGCTTGCTGACGCGTCCTCTGGGCGGATATCTCGCACGAGTCTATGCCGGCGAGCGTACACTGGCGCGGCTGTTGTTCTGGCCTATCGAAGCAGCGCTCTACCGTCTGGCGGGAGTCAGGCCAGAGGTCGAACAGACTTGGCTCGGATACGCGGTCTCCCTTCTGGTCTTCCACGCAATCGGAATTATCGCGCTCTATGCGCTTCTGCGGCTACAATCCTTGTTGCCGCTCAATCCTCAGGACCTTACAGGAGTCTCTCCAGATCTCGCGCTGAACACCGCGGTCAGCTTCGTAACCAATACGAGCTGGCAATCGTATAGCGGTGAGACGACGCTCAGCTATGCGAGTCAGATGGCCGGCATCACTGTGCATTCGTTTCTTTCCGCCGCCGCCGGCTTGGCTGTCGCCATCGCTCTGATCCGGGGATTCGCTCGCCGCCGGTCGGCTACGATCGGCAATTTCTGGGTCGACCTCACGCGTGGCACGCTCTACGTGCTGCTGCCGATCTGCGTCGTGGCCGCCTTGTTCCTGGTAGCGGATGGCGTGCCGCAGACCCTGGCGCCTTCGGCGGCGGTGACCACGCTCGAGGGTGGTACTCAAGCTATCGCGCGCGGCCCAGTCGCAACGCAGGAAGCGATCAAGCTCTTGAGCGGCGATGGCGGCGGTTTCTTCAATGCCAATTCCGCGCATCCTTTCGAAAATCCGACGCCGCTGACGAACCTCGTGGAGGTGGTGCTCATATTCGCGCTAGGGGCAGGCTTGACCAATTGTTTCGGCCGTATGGTGGGATCCGAGCGGCAAGGATGGATCCTGCTTGTCGTCATGGCGATATTGTTCGGGCTCGGCGTCAACGGCGTCTATTTAGCGGAAGCCGGCGATAATCCGGCTATCGCGGCGGTGAATACCGGCCAGACAACGAGTCAGCCCGGTGGAAACATGGAAGGCAAGGAAGTGCGCTTCGGGATCGCCGGATCTGCGCTCTTCGCCGACGTCTCGACGGCATCCTCGGACGGGGCGGTCAACGCCATGCACGACAGCTTCCTGCCACTGAGCGGCGGCATCCTTCTCGCCAACATGATGGTCGACGAGGTGATCGTGGGCGCTCCTGGCTCCGGCCTCTTTGGCATGCTGCTGTTCTGTATCACCGCCGTCTTCCTTGCCGGCCTCATGATCGGCCGCACGCCAGAATTCGTCGGCAAGAAGATCGGTTCATCGGAAATCAAGATGACGATACTCGCGCTGATTTCCGTTCCGGCGGCAACGCTCGGTCTGACCGCCATCGCCTGCGTCGTCGAGCCTGGACTCGCCGGCCCGGCCAACGCCGGACCTCATGGATACTCGGAAATTCTTTACGCCTACACATCCGCCGCGGCGACGAATGGCAGCGCCTTCGCGGGCCTGAGCACCAATTCGCAGTTCTACAACCTCACACTCGCGCTCGGCATGTTCATCGGCCGCTTCTTTGTCATCGTCCCGGTTTTGGCCGTCGCCGGATCGCTCGCTGCGCAGCCTGTCATTCCTCGTTCGAACGGCACTCTGCCGACCGACCGGGCGCTGTTTGTCTGCTTTCTCCTCGGCGTTATCGTCATTGTCGGCGGCCTGACTTATTTGCCAGCGCTCGCGCTCGGCCCCGCCATCGAAGGCCTGCAGCTGTTGGGCGGCGTCCTTTATTAAGAGCCAAAGCCCCAGCACGCGCCTTTATCTTACCTCTATGACAGTCGTGAGCATTCCATCTGGAATTCCTATGGCTGGTCCTTCACATCTATCACCGTACCCAACGCGCAATGACACGGGCGGACGCCAACGCTAACCGCTCTGTGGAGTGAACCATGAAAAACTATTTTCGCACTAGCGAAAAACGCCCCGAGCTTTCCGCTTTCATGATGGTTGCTGCAGTCCTTGCGGTCGGAGCGCTCGCCAAGCTCGACGCTGCAACGCAACTTTTCCACCTCACACACTACACGGCGCGGCGATAAGGGATTTCACATGGACCGGCGGCTTTCAAACTTAGCGGCGAGCATAGCCTCCCCGTGGGCAAGGCTGTGGAGCGCCATGGCAAAAGCCTGGCCGGCGATCCTGGCGGGTCGTACACGCAAGTATCGGCCCGAGGCACACTATATGCGCGGGCGCGGCCCGAAATGGCGGGCAAAGAATGCACCCGTGTCCGCCCAGAACTTTGGACACCGGTAAGGTTGGATGAGATCATATCATTTAGCAGATTCAGCTATTTAGAGGCTTCCGCATAGCCTCTTGTCGCTCTCGGCCTTTATAAGTTTCCTATAACTTTTTGGCTCCGCCCCTCTCGAATTCCTATGCAGGGAGTGAACAGCTAATTGCGCGTGAATGGCGAAATTTTTTGCTCGTTCTTGACGTAGGTCAAGGCAGCGCGCCACTAGCGGCATCTGCTGACAACTATAAAAATCACGAGGTCGGAGAATTCCCATGATGGATGTTGTCATGCTGGCGCTCGGCTTAGTCTTTTTCGCGCTGTCGATCGGCTACGTCTACGCCTGCGACCTGCTTTGAGGGTAAGGCCATGATCTTTGATTATTCGCTCGCCGGCCTCGTCACCGTGGGGCTGCTCATCTACCTCACCTACGCGCTGCTCAAGCCCGAGCGGTTCTGAAGGACAACGACCATGACCGTTATCGGCTGGGTCCAGATTCTGCTTTATTGCGCGATCATCGTCGCTATTGCGCCGTTGCTCGGCGCCTATATGACCCGCGTATTCAACGGCGAGGGCACGTTTCTCTCGCCGATCCTGCGGCCGGTCGAGGGGGCGATCTACAAAATTGCCGGCGTCAACGAGCGCCAAGAGCAGCACGCGGTCAGCTATACGATCGCCATGCTGCTGTTCCACGTCGGCGGCTTTCTCATTCTTTATGTGTTGATGCGCGTTCAGGCAGAACTGCCGTTCAATCCGGCCGAACAATCGGCGGTGGCCCCGGACCTCTCCTTCAACACGGCGGTGAGCTTTATCACCAACACCAACTGGCAGAACTACGGCGGCGAAAGCACGATGTCCTATCTCGTGCAGATGCTGGGCCTCACGCATCAGAATTACTTGTCGGCCGCCACCGGCATCGTCCTTGCTGTCGCGCTCATTCGTGGCTTCGCGCGGCATTCGGTCCGCACCGTCGGCAATTTCTGGGTCGATATCACGCGCTGCACGCTCTACATCCTAATGCCAATCTGCATACCCTTCGCACTATTCCTGATCTGGCAGGGCATGCCGCAAACGCTCGGCGCCTATGTGGACGCGACGACGCTCGAAGGCGCCAAGCAGACCATCGCGGTCGGCCCGGTCGCTTCTCAGGTCGTGATCAAGATGCTCGGCACCAACGGCGGCGGATTCTTCAATGCTAACGCCGCGCATCCGTTCGAGAACCCGACCGCATTGTCGAACTTCCTGCAAATGCTCTCGATCTTCGTGATTGGGGCCGCGATGACCAACGTCTTCGGCCGCATGGTCGGCAATCAGCGCCAGGGCTGGGCCATCCTCGCGGTGATGGGCGTTCTCTTCATCGCCGGCGTCATCGCTTGCTACGCCGCCGAAGCGCACGGCAACGACGCGCTGAACGCGTTGGGTCTCACCGGCGGCAACATGGAGGGTAAGGAACTTCGCTTCGGCATCGTCGGTTCGGCACTGTTCGCCGTCATTACCACCGCCGCTTCTTGTGGCGCGGTGAATGCCATGCACGATTCCTTCACCGCGCTCGGCGGCATGATTCCGTTGATCAACATTCAGCTCGGCGAGATCATCGTCGGCGGCGTCGGCTCCGGCATGTATGGCATGCTGCTCTTCGCCATCATTTCGGTCTTCGTCGCCGGCCTGATGGTGGGCCGCACGCCCGAATATGTCGGCAAGAAGATCGAAGCCAAGGAAGTCAAGATGGCGATGCTCGCCATCCTCGTCCTGCCATTGATGTATCTCGGCTGGACCGCCGTCGCGACCGTGGTGCCGACCGCCGTCGCGGCAATGGGGAACCCCGGCCCGCACGGCTTCACCGAAGTCCTCTACGCTTACACTTCGCAAACCGGCAACAACGGCTCCGCTTTCGCCGGACTTAGCGCCAATACATTGTTTTACAATCTCACCGGTGCAGTTGCGATGCTTGTCGGCCGGTTCTGGATGATCATCCCGACAATGGCGATTGCCGGGTCGCTCGCAGCCAAAAAGACCGTGCCCGCGTCGGTCGGCACGTTCCCGACCACCGGCGGACTATTCGTCGGTCTGGTTGTGGGCGTGATCGTCATCATCGGCGGCCTCACCTTCTTCCCGGCACTGGCACTTGGGCCGTTGGTCGAGCAGCTTTCGATCAACGCCGGCACTCTGTTTTCAGCGAATTAATTCGGAGTCACCGCGATGGAAACCTCACACGTGCGCAAGAGCATGCGGGTATCGGCGCTCTTCGATCCCAAGATTGTCGTACCGGCGATCGGCTCCGCCTTCGTCAAGCTCAATCCGCGGACGCTGATGAAGAATCCGGTGATGTTCGTGCTCGAAGTCGTCACGGCGCTGACCACGGTGATTTTGATCCGCGATCTCGTGACCGGCGGCGAGCATATCGGCTTCGAGTTTCAGATCATCCTATGGCTGTGGTTCACCGTGCTGTTCGCCAACTTCGCCGAAGCCGTCGCCGAAGGCCGTGGCAAGGCCCAGGCCGAGGCGTTGCGGCGTCAGCGCACCGAAACCCAGGCCAAGCTGGTGACCGGTTCCGGTGACTCCCAGACCTATCGGCTGATGCCCTCCACCGAGCTAAAGGTCGGGGACGTCGTGCTGGTCGAAGCCGGCGACATTATCCCGTCCGACGGTGAGGTGATCGTGGGCATGGCTTCGGTCAACGAGGCGGCGATTACCGGCGAATCGGCGCCCGTCATTCGCGAGTCGGGCGG
>JBEKSB010000248.1:0-5777 GCA_049517455.1 Xanthobacteraceae bacterium | reverse complement strand
AGGCACACCCGCGGTTCTTCCCGAGACTGCCGTCCAGACTCCGAATCCGCCGGTCGAGAAAAAGCCCTGGTACAACCCCATGGGTTGGTTCAACAAAGAGGAATACGCCACCTTTGCCGGCGAACCGGCCCGCGAGAACCTTACCGACCCGCCGGCGGGGTATCGGATTCCGTCGCCGGCTCAGCCCTATGGCATTAGCCCGGACAAGAAGCCGTACAAGCCGACTACTCAGGACATGATGAAGGGTCAGGTTGCTGGGGGCCAGCAGCCCGGGCATTGACTGCGGCGCGGCGGCGCCGGGGACGAAGGCGCCGTCATTGCGAAGCGTGCAGCGACGAAGCAACACGACGGGTTCCGGGGTCGCGGTGCAGAGCGTCTCGCTGTGTTCCGTGGCCCGTACAGACCGCGCTTAGGAACGTTTCCGCTAATGCTTCTGGAGATTGCATCCGTGCCGAAAATTCTGCCGCTCTTTCTTGCTTTGGTCGGCGCCTCGGTACCGGCGGCGAGCGCTTGGGCCGGCCTTAGTGTCACGCACTTCACGCTGGGCAATGGTCTTGAAGTCGTCGTGGTGCCGGATCATCGCGCACCCGTCGTCACCCACATGATCTGGTACAAGGTTGGCGCCGCGGATGAAACCCCGGGGAAATCCGGTCTTGCGCACTTCCTCGAACATCTGATGTTCAAAGGTACCGCGCAGAATCCAGGCAACAGCTTCTCGCAACAGGTCGCCGCGATCGGTGGGCAGGAGAACGCCTTCACCGCCAGCGATTACACCGGCTTCTTCCAGCGCGTGCCGCGCGAGCACCTGAAAGAGATGATGGCGTTCGAGGCCGACCGCATCACCGGCCTCGTACTAACGGACGAAGTCGTGCGTCCCGAGCTCAACGTCGTGCTCGAAGAGCAGAACATGCGGGTTGCCAACAATCCGAACAGCCGGCTGGCCGAGCAGATGGACGCCGCGCTCTATCTCAACCATCCGTACGGCCGGCCGACGATCGGCTGGCGGCCGGAGATCGAAAGCCTCGATCGCGACGATGCGTTGGCGTTCTACCGGCGCTTCTACACGCCGAACAACGCCATCGTGGTCATCGCAGGCGATGTGACCGCCGAGGAGATCAGAGCCGACGCCGAGGAAACTTACGGCAAGATCGTCCCGCGCGCCGAAATTTCGCCGCGGCAGCGGCCGAAAGAGCCGCCGCAGGAAGCTCCACGGACAGTCACGCTTGCCGACTCCAGAGTCGAGCAGCCGAGCGTCAGCCGCTATTATCTCGCGCCATCGCGAACGACGGCCAATCCCGGTGAGAGCGAGGCGCTCGAAGTGCTGGCCCATGTGTTGGGCACCGGCGCCAACAGCCGCCTTTATCGGACGCTAGTGGTCGATCAGGGCGTGGCGCTCAATGCCGGCGCTTACTATTCGGGCACAGCGCTCGACTATGGCAAGCTCGCGGTCTACGGCTCGCCGAAGCCGGGAAAGACACTGCACGACGTCGAGGTGGCGATCGACGCGGTTCTGGCCGACGTCAGCGAACACGGCATCACCGCCGACGAACTCGATCTCGCCAAGAACCGGCTGATTGCTGATGCCGTTTATGCGCAGGACAATCAGGCGACGTTGGCGCGGTGGTATGGCTCCGCGCTGGCGACCGGCGAGACCGTCGACATGGTGCGCGACTGGCCCGAAGCGATTCGCGCCGTCAGCGCCGACGCGGTCCGCGAGGCCGCCCGGCGGTGGATCAACCGGCGAGCTTCGGTAACCGGCTATCTCGTGAATAGCCTCAAGTCTGAGGAGAAGCACTCGTGAACACGATGGTGCCGGCCTTTTCCCGTTACATCCAGCGCGGCGTTGCCGTCGCGATCCTTGCGCTTCCTCTTTTCGCGGTGCCGGCCCTCGCCACGACCATCGAGCGCGTGGTCAGTCCCGGCGGCATCGAAGCCTGGCTTGTGCGCGAGCCGGCGATCCCGATGATCGCCGTCGACTTTGCCTTCGTCGGCGGCGCCGTGCAGGACGCGGCCGGCAAGGGCGGTACCGCGAACCTGGTGGCTTCGCTGCTCGACGAAGGCGCCGGCGATCTCGACTCGAAGGCGTTTCATGCGCGTCTCGAGCGCAAGGCCATCGAGCTGGGCTTTCAGGCCGAACGGGACACGCTCCGCGGCACGCTGCGCACGCTGACCGAAAATCGCGACGAGGCGTTCGAGGATTTGCGGCTTGCCGTCACCGCGCCGCGCTTCGACCAGACCGACGTCGAAATCATCCGCGTGCAGATCCTGTCGATGCTGCGGCGCGCCGCGACCAGCCCGACCGATATCGCCAACCTCCGCTGGTGGCAGACGGCGTTCGCCGATCATCCCTATGGCCGCCCGGTGGATGGCACGCCGGAATCGGTGCCGACCATTGGCGTCGACGATCTCAAAGACTACACGCGGCGAGTGCTGGCGCGCGCCAATCTGAAAGTCGCCGTGGTGGGCGACATCGACGCAGAAGCCGTGAAATCAATGCTCGACCGCGTTTTCGGCGCGCTGCCCGCACAGCCGGAGCTTAAGCCGGTCGCAACCGTCTCACCTCAGGGTCTCGGACGTCGCATCGTCATCAAGCTCGACGTACCGCAGGCGGTGGTGACGTTCGGCGGCTCCGGCATTGCGCGCAAAGATCCGGATTTCATGGCCGCCTACATCGTCAACCACATTCTCGGCGGCGGCGCGTTTTCCTCGCGGCTTTTTCAGGAGGTGCGCGAGAAGCGCGGGCTTGCCTATTCGGTCTCCGACAGTCTGGTGTGGCTCAACCACACCGCTCTGTTCCTCGGTGCTACCGCCACGCGCGCGGACCGCGCCGGCGAAACACTTGAGCTTATCGACAAGGAAATCCATCGCTTGGCCGAAAACGGTCCGACGGCGGACGAACTCGCCAAGGCCAAGGCTTACCTCAACGGCTCGTTCGCGCTCAATCTCGATACGTCGAGCAAGATCGCGGCGCTTCTCGTGCAGTTGCAGCGCGACGGTCTCGGCATCGATTATTTCGCTCGGCGGCCGGAGATGATCAACGCGGTGACGCTCGATGACGCGCGGCGGGTGGCCAAGCGGCTGCTCGACGGTGGAATGCTCGTGACCGTGGTCGGCCGGCCTGAAGGACTTGCTTCGACCAGCGCCGACTGAGCACACGGCTCCTGTAGCCCGGATCGAGCCAAGGGGTCCGGCCGGCGGCCGGCGCGATGACTGGCTTCGCGACATCCCGAATCGTCCGTTCAAGCCGCGATGCTGTTCCCGGGTTTCGCCAGCCCTCAACCCGGGCTACTTTGCTGCCATGATCCGCGTCACCGCCCATATTAGCATCGACGAGCGCGAGATCGACGAAAGCTTCGTGCGCGCTTCGGGGCCAGGCGGACAGAACGTCAACAAGCTCGCGACCGCGGTTCAGCTTCGCTTCGACGTCCGGGGATCGCCTTCGCTGCCGGCCGGGGTGCGGGAGCGGCTCGAACGGCTGGCCGGCGCCCGGCTCACCCGCGACGGCGTATTGGTCATCATCGCGCAACGCCACCGCACCCAGGGGCGCAACCGTCAGGATGCGCTCGACCGCCTCATCGACCTGATTCGCCGCGCGGCGATCGAGCCGCGTGTCCGGCGTCCGACCAAGCCAAGCAGGGCGTCGCGCGAGCGCCGTGTCGACACTAAAAAGCGCCGCGCCGGCGTCAAGCGGCTGCGGCGCGTAAAGCCTGCATTCGATTGAAGCATCCGGTCAGGAGCGCGCGGCGTTCGTGAGCGCCCGCCGACAGCCGATCAAAGCTTCTTTCGAGAAGGGCGCGCCGGACAGTGGAAGGAAGTGCTGACGCCTGTCCAAATTGATCGCATAGCGAAGGACCACGGCGAACAGATGCGCCGCTTCGGCTATCTGCCGCTTGATTAAGCAGCACGGCCTCAAGCGGCCCCGCCGCGCAAATTTTGGGCGACGCCGAATCGTTTAGGAATGCGATCGCCGCACGCATGCCAACAATGCGAACAGTGTGCGACGCGTAAAATCAATTTTTGGCCGGGCAAATCAAAAATTCGTATCGCTACCAACGCTTGCACTTCCCCTGCCGGGCTCCTAACTGCCCGGGGATGTCCACGTAAATGTCTCAACGACGAAGACGAAAGATCGGCGATTCTGCGTACGTCAGGCGCACTTCAGCGAGCGGCGACGATAACCGCGGATGAGCCGGGCGAAATCTGCTGACAGTACAGGAGAAGTTCATGAATCAGACACGTTCACCGGAATGCATGGCGATAGGCGCAAAGCGCGTCCTTCCGTTTGAGCGCGTGGCGCTGGTGCTTCAGGGCGGCGGCGCGCTCGGCGCGTATCAGGCCGGCGTTTACCAGGCGATCCATGAAGCGAATATCGAAGTACATTGGATTTGCGGCACGTCGATCGGCGGCATCAACGGCGCGCTGATCGCCGGCAACCCGCCCGGACAGCGTGTCGAAAGGTTGCGCGAATTCTGGGAGGCCATCACCAAGCCGCCGATCAGAGTTCCAAACGTCCCGTGGTTTTCGGAGCTGCCGTGGAACGGGAATGGCCACACCCGTCACTGGACCAACAGGATGAGCGCTTTTGCCGCGATGTTGCACGGCGTGCCGAATTTCTTTTCGCCGCGGCCCTTTCCGCCGTTGAACTCGGCGGCCGAAAGCCCCGATCTTGTCAGCTATTATGATACCTCGCCTTTGACGGCGACTCTCGCGCGGCTGGTGGATTTTGATTTGATCAACTCCAAACCGATGCGGCTCAGCGTGGGCGCCACCAATATTCGAAGCGGCGCACCGGTTTATTTCGACAATCTCGAGCGAACGATCACGCCCGCGCACGTCTTAGCGAGCGCATCTCTCCCGCCGGGATTTCCGCCGACCGAGATCGACGGCGAATATTATTGGGACGGCGGCGTCGTCTCGAATTCGCCCATGCAATTCGTCGTCGACGACAGACCGCGCTATAGCGCGCTCGTTTTCCAGGTCGATCTTTGGGATGCGAACGGAGAAGTTCCGCTCGACATTCCGTCCGCCAATCTGCGGGCCATGGAAATCCACAGCGCCAGCCGCGTCAACATTTCGCTCGAACAATATAAAAAGACGCAGAAATTCCGGCATGCTTTGTGCAGGTTTTTGGACCAACTCCCCGACACCTGCCAGGACGATCCCGACGTTAAATTTCTGGCCGAAGAAGCTCATGTGAAAGTCGCAACTGTCGTGCAATTGAAGTACCAGTCGAGCAAATACGAAACTGCAGGTAAGACTTTCGAATTCTCCCGCGTCGGGATGGAAGAGCATTGGCAAGCGGGTTATGAAGATACCAAAGCTGCGCTCGGCGAGCCCGGCGTTCTCGAATTGCCGCATGTCTCGGAAGTCGCGCGCATCTTCGATGTGCATCACGGCTGGGCGACGTAATCGGCGCGTAGCATTTAGTCCGGGTTAAGCGACGCAAAACTCAGGATCGGCCGTGCGGTTTCAAGGCTGCTCCTGGATTTCGCTCGCGCCCAATCCGGGCTTCTGTAACGGGGCCTCGATAAGTCAATCCCTTTTGCGTCATCCAGTCGCCGGGGAGTTGCTTCTGGCATCGGCGCGTTACCTCATCTACTTTCGTCCAACGAGTCGCGCATGCCCGTCCGCCAGCTCTCCGAAGCCATCGTCAACCGCATCGCCGCCGGCGAGGTGGTCGAGCGCCCGGCGAGCGTCGTGAAGGAGCTTGTCGAGAACGCGCTCGATGCCGGCGCAAGCCGCATCGACGTTCTCACCGACGGCGGTGGCCGGCGGCT
>JBEKSB010000247.1:0-5806 GCA_049517455.1 Xanthobacteraceae bacterium | reverse complement strand
CCGACGCTCGGCGCCTGGGGGCTCGGCTGGGAGTGCTGGTGCGACGGCATGGAGGTTTCCCAGTTCACCTACTTCCAGCAGGTCGCCGGCTTCGAGTGCGCGCCGGTCTCCGGCGAGCTGACCTACGGGCTCGAGCGCCTGGCGATGTACGTGCAGGGCGTGGAGAACGTCTTCGATCTCAATTTCAACGGCCGCGACGGCGCACAGAAGGTGAGCTACGGCGAGGTCTTTCTGCAAGCGGAGCAGGAATACTCGCGGCACAACTTCGAATATGCCGACACTGATATGCTGTTCGAGCAGTTCCGCATGGCCGAATCGGCTTGTAAAAAATACCTTGAAGCCGGCTGGCAAGGGGATGACGGCGGTTCGAACAAAGATCGTGTGAAGCGCGGCCATCATCTGATGGCGCTTCCGGCTTACGACCAATGCATCAAGGCCAGTCACGTGTTCAATCTGCTCGATGCGCGCGGGGTGATTTCCGTCACCGAGCGGCAGAGCTACATCCTGCGGGTGCGCGAACTTGCCAAGGCTTGCGGCGAGGCGTGGCTCGCGACCGAAGCTGGAGGGAAGAGCAAATGAGCGAAATGCCTGAAATCGGCGGACGGGCGCCGATCACCGTCGATGTCGAGGCCGGCAAGAGCTACTGGTGGTGCGCCTGCGGACTCTCCAAGAAGCAGCCGTTCTGCGACGGTTCGCACAAGGTCACCCCTTTCACGCCGGTCGAATTCAAGCCGACGAAGTCCGAGAAGGTGTGGTTTTGCGCCTGCAAGCGCTCCGCGAAAAAACCGATGTGCGACGGGACGCACAAGACGCTTACCTGATGCCCGATCTTCTGCTCGAGCTTTTCTCCGAAGAAATTCCCGCGCGCATGCAGGCGCGGGCGGCGGAGGATTTGCGCAAGCTCGTGACCGACCGGCTGGTCGATGCCGGGCTCGTTTACGAAGGCGCCAAGGCGTTCGTAACGCCGCGCCGGCTCGCGCTCGCGGTGCACGGCGTGCCCGCGCGCCAAGCGGATGTGCGCGAGGAGAAGAAAGGCCCGCGCGTCGGCGCGCCGGACAACGCGATCGCCGGATTCCTCAAAGCGGCGGGCCTGAAGTCGATCGGCGAAGCCAAGGTGCAGCCCGACAAGAAGGGCGACTTCTATGTCGCCGTGATCGAAAAGCCGGGCCGCGCGGCGATCGAGGTGATCGGCGAAATCCTGTCCGATGTCGTCAAAGGCTTTCCCTGGCCGAAATCCATGCGCTGGGGCGTGCAGTCGAAAGAACCCGGCGCGCTGACCTGGGTGCGGCCGCTGCATTCGATCGTCGCGACCTTCGGACCGGAAACCGAGGAGCCGGACATTGTGCCGTTTTCGGTTGGCGGTATCGCCGCCGGCAACGAGACGCGCGGCCATCGCTTTCTTGCGCCGGCGCCCTTCGCGGTGCGCCGGCTCGCCGATTACCTGCAAAAGCTTGACAAGGCCAAGGTCGTGCCCGACGCCGAGCGGCGGCGCGACATCATTCTCACCGAGGCGAAGCATCTGGCCTTCGCGCAGGGGCTCGAACTGGTCGAGGACGACGGTCTGCTTACCGAAGTCGCCGGACTCGTCGAGTGGCCGGTGGCGCTGCTTGGCTCGTTCGACGAAAAATTCCTGCGTATCCCCGCGGAGGTGATCCGCGCCACCATCCGCAACAACCAGAAATGCTTCGTGCTGCGTGACCCGGCGCACGCCAGGCTCGTCAATAAATTCATCCTCGTCGCCAATATCGAGGCGGAGGACGTCGGCAAGGCCATCGTCGCCGGCAACGAGCGCGTCATCCGCGCGCGGCTCTCGGACGCGAAGTTCTTCTACGAGACAGATCTGAAAACGCGGCTCGAAGATCGCCTGCCGAAATTCGAGCACATCGTGTTTCACGAGAAGCTCGGCACGCAAGCGGAACGCATTGCACGCATCGAGCAACTCGCGGCGGAACTGGCGCCGCTGGTCGGCGCCGACGTGGAAAAGGCAAAGCGCGCCGCCAAGCTGTGCAAGGCGGATTTGCTGACCGAAGTTGTCGGCGAATTTCCCGAACTGCAAGGCCTGATGGGGAAATACTACGCCGAAGAGCAGGGCGAGGATGAGGCTGTCGCGCACGCTTGCGAGGATCATTACAGGCCGAAAGGCCCGGACGATTTCGTGCCGACCGATCCGGTATCGGTCGCCGTTGCGCTTGCCGATAAGATCGATACGTTGGTCGGTTTTTGGGCGATCGACGAGAGGCCAACGGGAAGCAAGGACCCTTACGCGCTCCGACGAGCTGCGCTGGGGGTGATTAGGCTAGTTCTGGACAACAAGCTCCGTCTTGAGATCACCAAAGCTCTTGAGCCGGAGTTTGAGAAATTTGACCTCGGTGGGATGCGTGCTGATTTAGCTCGCAGGCGACAGGCCGCGAACGAGCTTGGTATCACAGGGGGGGCAATGGCGGCATCGTCGGCCCGGGAGGAAGTCTCCTTCGGCGGAAGGTACCGTGACAAACGCGCCGTCGAATTGATGTTCTTCTTCGCCGACCGACTGAAAGTCCAGCTGCGCGAACAGGGTGCACGGCACGATCTCGTCGATGCCGTGTTCGCACTCGAAGGACAGGACGATCTATTCCTCATCGTCCGCCGTGTCGAGGCGCTGGGAAAATTCCTCGACACCGAGGACGGCAAGAACCTACTCGCCGGCTACAAGCGCGCGACCAACATCATCCGCATCGAGGAGAAGAAGGACAATATGGCTTATGCGGATGCGCCAAAGAAAGAGCTTTACAAACAACCCGAGGAAGAGAGCCTTGCGTTTGAGATAGAGCGCGCCAAGTTGGGAACGGTCCGAGCGATCGACAATGAAGATTTTGAAGGTGCGATGACCCACTTGGCGAGACTTAGGCCGCACGTTGACGCCTTCTTCGACAAAGTGACAGTCAACGTCGAGGACAAGGCGCTGCGGGAAAACCGCCTGAAATTGCTCAACGAAATCCGCGCCGCAACGCGCGCCGTGGCCGACTTCTCGCGAATCGAGGGATGATGTGCGGCGTCAGGCAGCGCGAATTCTCCGTTTCCCGCCAGAACCGAATCCGCCGTTGCGCGTTCTATTGGGTGCCGCATCCTTCCGGTTAGCACCACTGACCCTTTAGTCCCATCCAATCTTCCCAAACCGCGAGGAAAAACCATGGTCATTACCGCTGCCCATATCACGCCGCTCGTCGCCATCATTGCCGGGATACTGATTTTGATCATGCCGCGGCTGCTCAACTACATCGTCGCCATCTATCTCATTTTCGTCGGATTGGTTGGGCTCAACGCCGTCCATCATTTCGTCAACTGGCACTGAACCGTCGGCCCGGCGTTGCATTCGGCGCCGGCATCTGCATTAAGGAGACGCCCCCGCTGCAGCGAACGAGATCCCATGGCGAAATCGCGCTCGAAAACCTCCCGTCAGGCTGTGAAGAAATCAAAGACAGCCGCACCGCGCGGCGTGAGCGCGGCAAGCCGGGCTAAATCGCGGCCGGTGAAATCCGCGGCCGCGGCGGGGAAAAAGGGCAAATGGGTCTATGCGTTCGGCGGCGGCAAGGCCGCCGGCCGCCCCGGCATGCGCAGTCTGCTTGGCGGCAAGGGCGCGGGCCTGGCCGAGATGGCGAAGCTCGGCCTTCCGGTGCCGCCCGGCTTCACCATCACTACCGAGGTCTGCACGCATTTTTACGAGCACGGCAAAACCTACCCGAAGGAATTGAAGCCGCAGGTCGAAGGAGCGCTGGCCGAGGTTGGCCGCGTCACCGGGAAAAAATTCGGCGACGGCGAAAACCCGCTGCTCGTCTCGGTGCGCTCCGGCGCGCGCGCGTCGATGCCGGGCATGATGGATACCGTGCTCAATCTCGGCCTCAACGACGTGACCGTCGCGGCGCTGGCGGCGAAATCCGGCGACCTGCGCTTCGCCTATGACAGCTACCGGCGCTTCATCACCATGTATTCCGACGTGGTGCTCGGCATCGCGCACCATCACTTCGAGGAAATCCTCGACGAGCACAAGGACCGCAACGGCTACACGCTCGACACCGATCTCAATGCCGACGACTGGGAGCAACTGGTCGCTCAGTTCAAAGAGCGCGTCGAAAAGGAGAGCGGCAAGCCGTTCCCGCAGGATCCGCATGCGCAATTGTGGGGCGCCATCGGCGCCGTGTTCAGCTCGTGGATGAACCAGCGCGCCATCACCTATCGCCGCCTGCACAGCATTCCGGAAAGCTGGGGCACGGCGGTGAACGTACAGGCGATGGTTTTCGGCAATATGGGCGAGACCTCGGCGACCGGCGTCGCCTTCACGCGCAATCCTTCGACCGGCGAAAAAAAGCTCTACGGCGAATTCCTCATCAACGCGCAGGGTGAGGACGTGGTCGCCGGCATTCGCACGCCGCAGGAGATCACCGAGGAAGCGCGCAAGGAAGCGGGTTCGCGAAAGCCCTCGATGGAGGCGGCGCTGCCGCAGGCCTTCTCCGAGCTCAAGCGTATCCATGCCGCGCTCGAAAAGCACTACCGCGACATGCAGGATCTCGAATTCACGGTGGAGCAGGGCAAGCTGTGGATGCTGCAAACGCGCAATGGCAAGCGCACCGCCAAAGCGGCTTTGCGCATCGCCGTCGAGCTGGCGCAGGAGAAGTTGATCAGCAAGGAAGAGGCGGTGACGCGGATCGATCCCGCCGCGCTCGACCAGCTCCTGCATCCGACCATCGATCCTGATGCCGAACGCAAGGTGATCGGGACCGGGCTGCCGGCCTCGCCGGGCGCCGCCTGCGGCGAGATCGTGTTCTCATCCGAAGACGCCGAATTGCTCAAGAGCCAGGGCCACAAGGTGATCCTGGTCCGCGTCGAGACGTCGCCGGAGGATATCCACGGCATGCACGCCGCCGAAGGAATCCTCACGACGCGCGGCGGCATGACCTCGCATGCCGCCGTGGTCGCCCGCGGTATGGGCAAGCCCTGTGTCACCGGCGCCGGCGCGCTCCGCGTCGACTACCGGGCGCAGACCATGACCGCCGGCGGCACGACGATGAAGAAGGGCGATACGCTGACGATCGACGGTTCGACCGGGCAGGTGCTTGTCGGCAAAGTGGCGATGCGCCAGCCCGAACTCGCCGGTGAGTTCGGCACGCTGATGAAGTGGGCCGATGCCGTGCGCAAGCTCAAGGTGCGCGCCAACGCCGACACGCCGGCCGACGCGCGCGCTGCGATCAAGTTCGGCGCCGAAGGCATCGGGCTCTGCCGCACCGAGCATATGTTCTTCGAGGGGGACCGCATCCGCGCCGTGCGCGAGATGATCTTGGCCGAAGACGAGAAGGCGCGCCGGGTCGCGCTCGCCAAATTGTTGCCGATGCAGCGCGCCGATTTCGTCGAATTGTTCAAGATCATGGGCGGCCTGCCGGTGACCATCCGGTTGCTCGATCCGCCGTTGCACGAATTCCTGCCGCACACCGAAGAGGAAATCGCGGAAGTGGCGCAAGCCATGGGCGCCGATCCGAAAAAGCTCGCCGACCGTGCGCGCGAGTTGCATGAATTCAATCCGATGCTCGGCTTCCGCGGCTGCCGGCTGGCGATCGCCTATCCGGAAATCGCCGAAATGCAGGCGCGCGCCATTTTTGAGGCGGCGGTGGAGGCCGGCCGCGCGACCGGTACGCCGGTGGCGCCCGAGATCATGGTGCCGCTCATCGCCAGCAAGGCCGAATTCGATTTGGTGAAAGAACGCATCGACGCCATGGCGGAGACAGTGGGCGCCGAGGCGAAAAGCTCAATCAAATATCAGGTCGGCACCATGATC
>JBEKSB010000246.1:0-5808 GCA_049517455.1 Xanthobacteraceae bacterium | reverse complement strand
CAAAGTCGATTTGCCGCAGCCCGACGGTCCGATAAAGGCGGTGACCTTGTTTTCATAAAGCGGAAGGCTGATCGATTTCAGCGCTTGAGCGTCGCCATAAAAGAAGTCGAGATTGCGGATCGTGAGCTTTTCGGCAAGACCGGAACGGTCGCTCGGCGCGGCGGTAACAGACGGAATGGCGACTGAGGTCACGCTCATGACTGTTTACTCGATCTAACCAGGCTGCGCGCGGTGATGCTCAAGGCCAGCACGGCCAAGGTGATGATGAGGGCGCCGGTCCAGGCCAGCGATTGCCAATCCTTGTACGGACTGAGCGCGAACTGGAAAATAACGACCGGCAGGCTTGACACTGGCGCGTTCAGGTCTGTGCTCCAGAATTGGTTGTTGAGCGAGGTGAACAAGAGCGGCGCGGTCTCGCCGCTGATACGGGCGACCGCCAAGAGCACGCCCGTCACCATGCCGGCCTGCGCGGCGCGGTAGCAGATGTGCCGGATAGCCAGCGAGCGCGGCAGGCCGATTGACGTTGCGGCCTCGCGGAGCGCGTTTGGAACCAGCGTGAGCATGTCCTCGGTCGTGCGCACCACCACCGGTATGACAATAACGGCCAGCGCGACGCCGCCGGCCAAGCCGGAGAAATGGCCCATCGGAGCGACCATCACCTCATAGATGAACAAGCCGACGACGATCGACGGTGCGCTCAACAAGATATCGTTGATGAAGCGCACCACGCTGGTGAGGCGGTCGTACCGGCCGTATTCGGCCATGTAGGTGCCGGCGAGAATGCCGATCGGCGTACCAACCGCAAGTGCCAGCACGGTCAAAATCAGACTGCCGATTATCGGATTGAGCAGCCCGCCACTCGACCCGGGCGGCGGCGTCATCTGCGTAAACACCGCAAGCGACAGCCCGCTAAAGCCGTGCCACAGCAGCGCGCCCAGGATCAAGACCAGCCAACCCATGCCGAACAGCGTTGCCGCCAACGACAGCGCCATCGCGATGACGTTGTTGCGGCGACGGGCGGCGTAGCGAGCAGTCATGGGCTATCCGATCCGAAGCTCGATGCGCATCAGCAAGTAACGGGCCGCAGCGAGCACGATGAAGGTAATGACAAACAGGATCAATCCGAGCGCGATCAGCGAGGAAGTGTAGAGATCGCCGACCGCTTCGGTGAACTCGTTGGCGATGGTGGCAGAGATGGTGGTGCCGGGCGCAAGCAAGGAGGCAGAGATCCGGTGCGCATTGCCGATGACGAAGGTCACCGCCATCGTTTCGCCCAGCGCCCGGCCGAGCCCAAGCATCACCCCGCCGATGACGCCGACCCTGGCGTAGGGCAGCACCACGTAGCGCACCACTTCCCAGGTCGTGCAGCCGATGCCATAAGCCGCCTCCTTGAGCACCGGCGGAACTGCCTCGAACACATCGCGTGAGATCGAGGTCACGAACGGTAGCACCATGATGGCGAGGATCAATCCCGCGGTCAGTATGCCGATGCCATAGGGTGGTCCGGAAAAAAGCGGCGCGATCCCCGGCACGTTGCCAAGCGTGTTGATCAGGAACGGCTGCAGCGTATCCTGCAGGAACGGGGCGAAGATGAACAATCCCCAGATTCCGTAGATGATGCTCGGGATGCCGGCAAGTAGCTCGATGGCGATGCCGATCGGCCGCCTCAGCCATTGCGGGCACAATTCGGTGAGGAAGAACGCGATCATCAATCCGACCGGGACCGCGATCAGCATGGCAATGAAAGAGGTGACGAGCGTGCCATAGATCGGCGCCAGCGCGCCGAACTTCTCGGTAACCGGATTCCACTTTTCAGTCGTCAGGAAGCCGAAGCCGAAAGCCCTGAATGCCGGCAGCGCGCCGGCGATCAGTGAAATGATGACGCCTGTGAGTAGTAACAGCACGCCGACGGCCGCGGCGCGCGTCACATGACGGAAGGCGGCGTCGCCGAGCCGCAGCCGGTCGAGCACCCTGGCGCGCGTCATCGCTTCGACGGACACCATCGCCCCCTCTTGCAGCGCAAAGTCAACCACGGATCGCCTCCGGGCCGGGTCCATCGATGCGCTCCTTCAAGGCCATCAAAGAGCGCCTACTCAAACGATCCACCGGCCGCCGCACAAGATGCCCCGTGCGGCGGACCGGTCAGTGGATAAGGGCGAGGCACCCCGTGCGGCGGCGGCGCCTCGCCAGTCTTGCATCGACCTAATGCGCCATTGTGGTGTGGAGCGGCTTTCCGCTTGCGTCCATAATTTCTTTTGCCCACATATTCTCGATCTGATCGACAACCTTTTTCGGCATCGGGACGTAATCGAGTTCCTCGGCCATCTTGTCGCCCTTGGCATACGCCCAAGCGAAGAACTTGAGCGCCTCGGCGGCGGCAACCGGGTCCTGCGGCTGCTTGTAGATGAGAATAAATGTCGCCCCTGCGATCGGCCACGACGCCGCGCCCGGCTGATTGGTGAGGATAACATAGAAGCTATCAGCGTTTTCCCAATCCGCATAGGCCGCAGCGGCCTGGAAGGCGGCAGCATCTGGAACAACAGTCTTGCCGTCCTTGTTGATCATGCCGACCGTCGTCATACCGTTCTGTTTTGCATACGCGTATTCTACGTAGCCAATCGAGCCCTTGGTCTGGCTCACGTTGTTGGAAACGCCCTCGTTACCCTTAGCCCCGATTCCCGTGGGCCATTCAACCGACGTATTTGCACCGACGTCGGACTTCCACTTCTCGTTCACTTTCGACAGATAATCCGTCCAAATAAACGTCGTGCCCGAACCGTCTGACCGGTGAACAACGACAATCGCCTGCGAGGGAAGTTTGGCGTTCGGATTAAGCCTTTTGATCGCCGGATCGTCCCACTTGGTGATCTCGCCAAGGAAGATTTTTGCCAGGGTATCGCCGTCGAGTTTTAGTTCATTGGACTTGATGCCCTCGAGATTGACTACTGGCACGTCGCCGCCAATCACCGTGGGGAACTGAACCATGTTCCACTTCTTCAAGTCCGCAGGGTGCAGCGGCATATCGGAGGCGCCAAACGTCACGGTCTTGTTTTGAATCTGCTTGATGCCCCCGCCCGATCCGATCGATTGATAATTTAGCCCGAAGCCGGTCTCTTTATGATAGGCGTCCGCCCACTTTGCATAGATCGGATAGGGAAACGTCGCGCCGGCGCCGGAAATCTCGACGGCGGCGGCCGGAAGTACCGTCGCGGCCAAGAAGCCGGCGACGACGATTGTTCTCAGCTGGTTCACGGAATGCTCCTGTCAGCGGAATTTTGGGCGACGCGAGTCCTTGACCCACGCCGGCTTTCGATCCCGTTCCGGACCGTTCGTTCTGTTCGACGTCTCTAGGCAACGCTCTGCGGCGAAGATCGCGCGATCAAAGCAGGCCCGCAGCTGCGGAATGCTTAGTTTCGGCACGTCACCGTTCTATGAGGCCCTCATGACAATTAGATGACAATATAAATCATTGAAATTGCAGAACTTTATGTGGTGACGGGGGTAGCAGCAGCGGGAAGGTAAACGGTGAAGGTGGCGCCCGCACCGGGCATGCTTTCGATCGATAACCGGCCGCGATGGCGGTTGAGAATATGCTTGACCAGGGCGAGCCCGAGCCCGGTACCGCCCTGAGCGCGGCTTTCGCGGACATCCACCCGGTAAAACCGCTCGGTCAGCCTAGGCAGGTGCTCCGGCGCGATACCCGGCCCGTAATCGCGCACACCGACCCGGGCTTCCGGTTCGCCCTCCGGCGACACGCCCCGCGCCAGCGTGATGTCGACGCGCTTGCCGGGGGCGCCGTATTTGAGCGCGTTCTCGATCAAGTTCTCGAACACGCGGACCAGTTCATCGCGATCACCGGGAACCGTCAACGCGCTCGCGGCCTCGACATGGACGACCACGTCGCGGTCGCGCGCCAACGTCTCTAGGCCGTCTGCCACTTGGCGAACGATCGGCACAAGATCGACCGGAGTGTCGGGGCGGCGGTGCGCATTGAGCTCGATCCGCGACAGCGACAACAGATCGTCGATGAGCCGCGCCATGCGCCGCGCCTGCTCTTGCATGATCGGAAGGAAACGCTCCCGCGCCTTGGTATCGTCGCGCGCCGAACCTTGCAAAGTCTCGATGAAACCGGAAAGAGCCGCCAGCGGCGTGCGCAGTTCATGACTGGCGTTCGCGACAAAGTCGGCGCGCATCTCCTCCACGTGCCGTAGCGGCGTCAGGTCGTGGAAGGTCATCAACACCAGATCGGGCTTTTTTACGTTCGGCTCGCGCTTGACAGGCATCACGATCATCTCGAACCAGCGGTCAAGCGGCACGTGCTCGGAATACTCGGCACGCTGTTCCTCTCCGCTGGCATAGGCGCGCCCGATCGCCTCGATCAGCTCGGGCATGCGCAGCGCAAGCGATACCGGCTCGCCTTTCCGCAAAGCCGGCGCCAGCAAACGCGCTCGTTCGTTGAGCGTAAGAACGCGCCCGTTCTTGTCGAGGGCGATGACCGGATCCGGCAGGCCGGCGACAACGGCCTCAAGTGGCTCGCCCGCGCGCTCGGCGACGGTAACAGGCCGCGCTAGCCGCCCGACCTCCTCGCCCGCACGCCCGGCGAGCAAAGCGGCCGCCGCGACGATTGCAAAGCCGGCCACAGCATAGCCGACCGTCAGCGCGCCCAGAATCGCCAGTCCTGCGAATACCAGCGCCGCCGCGACGATCACGAACCGCATGCCGCGCCACTTGCCGCTTTCTGGCGCGAGGCGAACTTCATTGAAACTCATTGGACAAGCTCTTGGGGCCTATCTTGGGTCCATCATCGCCCGTTCGACCTCTGAATCAAACCACGTCGGATTTTTCCCGCGCTAGCTCGGTCGCCGTGTTCATCGGCGCGGTAGCAGCTCGGCGCGCGATGCGCCGCGCTGCGCGACTATGCAAAACTTCGCGCGCTCCGAGGATCGTCAGCGAAAGCCCGAACGGAATGATGTAATAGAGCAGACGGAACAGCAGCAAGCCCGCCAACAAGTCTTCTTTGTCGAACTGCCACAACGCAACCATCATCGTCGCATCGAACACACCGAGGCCGCCTGGCGCATGACTCGCAAAGCCGAGAAGCGTGGCGGCAACGAAGATAACGGCCACAGGGACGAAGCCGAGATGCGGCTCATCGGGCACCAGCATGTACATGGCAAGCGCGCAGCACGACAGATCGAGGATGCCGATCACGATCTGAACCAGCGTCAACGGTCCGCCCGGCAACGATACTTGCCAGCCGTCGCGGCCGATGACGCGCGGTTTTACCCAGACCCATGCAACATAAGCCGCAAGCACGGCCAGGATGACAAGCGCCAGGACACGGTTGAGCCAGAGCGGCAGTTGGTCGATGTCCGTCGCCTGCTGCGGAGCATCGAGAACGCCGAGGCCGAGCATCGTGGCATTGCCTAGCCAGAAGGTGAGCCCGGCGACGAAGCAGATTTTGGTGACTTCGATGACGCTCAGGCCCCACGCGGAATAAATACGGTAGCGCACGGCGCCACCGGAAAAGACGCTGGCGCCGACATTGTGTCCCACGGCGTAGCTGGTGAAGCTGCCCAAGGCGGCGATCCGATAAGGCACCTCGGACCGCCCGATCGTGCGCAATGCAAACAGATCGTAGAATGTGAGCGTCAGGTAGCCGGCGGCGACGAAGAAACCGGCAATGCCGAGGGTCCGCCAGTCGGTGGCTTCGAGCGCATCCACGAGCCCGTCAAGCTCGATATCGCGCAAAATGTGATAGAGCACGACCGCGGCGACAATGATGATGGCGAGGCTGAGCACCACACC
>JBEKSB010000245.1:0-13774 GCA_049517455.1 Xanthobacteraceae bacterium | reverse complement strand
CGCGCCGATAGTGTCGGCGGGTGATTTCAGTCCAAGCCATCGTGACCTCCATTGAGCTTCGCAACCCAACGGAATCACAACCGATTGAAATCACCCAATTTATTTTTCAGTCAGCCTCTAAAACGCAAAGACGATTAGAACTTTGTCGGCGCTGCAATTCCGGTTGCTCCAGGTGCTCCTAAAATCGCCTCAAGTGCTCCCGTTGGTCCAGTTGTAGTAGGTGGAATGACGGGTAGACTTGCCAACATTGACGTAACAACACTGTGCGCCATGCCCAAAAGCGATATGGCTTCATCTACTGCAAGTGCGACTTCTGGGTGAATGAGCGGGTTCCGATAAAGACTGCTCATTTGTGCAAGAGCAGCCAAAATGCGTTCGTCGCCACATTTCTTTTGCCGCATTGCATAGATATAAACTCTTTTGCCGCATTGCATAGATATAAACTGCGATATTCCGAACCTTCGGTTGAATGTTGCTGCCGGTCACATTGTGATAGTAGCGACGTAAAACTGTTTCTACTGCGCGGAACACATGAAATCCGCAGGCGGTCGGAGTTTCGTAGCAGAGCGCCTTTCCCGCTTCGCCAATATCAAACATGGCCTCTGGCATCTTGGAGGCAAGATCAGTTGGGAACATGCGTGACGGCTGATCAAGTAGTGTCAGTGTGTCAAAACCTCCCTTTTGGCTGACAAAATAGGCAGGAAAAGTCCCGACTTCTGCCAACAACGCGGTACTGGCCGAAGCTGGAGGTGATCGAAAAGATATCGCCGATGTGAAGAATGCGATCGGCATCAAACGATTGGCCGGTTTGCGCCTTTAGCGCATTCAGCAGCGCATTTGCTGATTGTCGAGAGCTACGGAGAGCAGAGGAAAATACACTGTTCGCCAAAAGAGTCTCGATCCATTGCTGGGCGTTCCAGAGCACAAACCAAACGTCTTCATATTTTGTGTCCGGTTTCAATGAACCGAGCGGCTCTAGCGTTTCCGCCAGCCCGTAGACATACGGAAGTCAAATCCTGACCACTGCCGACTGCCTTCTTCTTACCGGGGCGCTCATACCTCACTCCTCAACCGGCAGTATATGCGGGAAAATAGCGGCGCGTATCGGGAAGTGCGCAGGGCGGTTTAGGTAACGTAATCCGCCGTCTGGCCTCACCGGAAAATGGCGGATTGCGCCTTCGGCTAATCCGCCCTATCGGCTACGGGCTGATCCCGGCTCAGCCGGCGTTCGCCGCATCCGCACCTTGATCAGCGCGAAATAGGCAACTTGCGCCGACACCAGCATGCATGCCGCCGCCGCCCCGATGAGAAGCGGCACGTTGTCGATCGAACGCTGCGAGAGGATTGTGTCGGTCAAATTGAGCGCGCTTCCGGCCGACATCATCAGGGCGCCAATTCCCATCACGGCGAGCAGCTTGTTCGACATCTTGGCGGCGAAACGCTCCATGCCTTCGCGAAGCGCGATCCGCTCGTCGGATGACGGCAAACCCGCAAGCAGCGGGCGCAGCCTCGACATGCTGTAGACGTGGACCGACGCGATATAGAGACCGAACCAGCCGAGCGTCACGAGTGCCGCAAACAGCGTCACCGCGCCGGAGGTCGCGCCGGTCCGGCCGACAAGCTTGGCGCTCCGCACGGTGTTGTTCTTGCTATCCGCCATGTTGATCGTTGCTCCGGCCGGGCCGAATTCCACGACGCACGGCGCGCCGGCCTTGCCGGTCGAAGCGATCCCGGTGATGGTGACGGTGGCGCCGTTACCGGGCGGACCGCTCACACGGAAGACCACGCTGGAGCCCTCGGTGCCAGCTAACGTGCCGATGCTGCCATGTGGACCGATTGGCTGGTCATATTTGGTGGTTTGGCCGCTGGCCTCGATGACCGTCACGACGAGCGTCGCGCCGCTCGTGGCAAACCAAAAGAGCGAACCTGTCATGATGACCGGGATGAGAATCGCCGCGACGAGCACAAACGGTTTGAGCCGCTTGAGAGTCTCGCGCACGCATGCAGCGATTTCCGCTTTTTGGGCCTCGTTCACGAAATAGCGGCGCCTGGGGCCGATCAGCCACGGATTGTTCGCCTGAAACACGTAGCCGCCGGCGATCCGCTTGAATGCAACCTCTTCTAGCCCGTCGTACAGCCCAGCCATGACCATCCCCCCTGCGGCTTCCGCATCCGGTGATGGTCTTGTGTCGAACGCGCCCCGCTGGAGGTTCAAAGCTGGCCGGCTTTTGCCGGTAGATCGGGTCGATGTGTGATGGCCGTCAGGCGATGGCGGATCAGCGCGCGAGGTGCCGGGAAGATGACGGATTACACCTTCGGCCAAACCGCCCTTCGGACTGGCCGGGTGTCAAATCAGCGGACGACTGACTGGATAGTCGCACATTTTGAAATGAGGCAAAAACTCTCTCTCTTTGCTCGCGACTGTCCAAAACCTTCATATTCGGTGTCCACTGAAATCCATGACGGCGTTCCTATTACAGCAACGAGCATTTCAAGTTTGTCGCCACCTAATAATTTATCGCAATACAATTTGTATTCCGTCTCTATGACTGCGCCCAGGCTTTCATCAAATAAGGACAGTGTTTGATCCGGCGCTCCGTTTTTTCCATGTATTGTCATTGTCGCACCAGCTATTTGCATCCCTGGCGTTGCGAGAGACGCTTTGCACGTACTGATCGGATTTAGCGAACCGACCTTTGCGATTGTGCGATCGGTCCTCACAACGATATCAATATTGGTATATTGAAAAGAGGAATTGTTTGTCGAAACGACTCTAACATCGCTGTAATCGCTGGCCCACTTTATGCCGGCGACGACCGTTCCCGGGTTGAATTGGCTTCAAGTGCAAATGCAAACGTGTCCAATGGCGCTGGACGGAATGCGATGCCGCTGACAACAGCAACTATGAAGGCTATGCAACCATATCCTAGGAGCTTTCGCGAGGTCGGAAAATCGTTGGAAAAAAGCCACCAATCTACTGCGAGCCAAATAAGCGCGACACATGTCAGATAAATGCCGAACCAAAAATATGCTGGTCCAGACATAGCCACGCCGAGACCACTCGCAAGAAGAAGAGCTGGAACGACCCCCATGGCGATCTGCCATGATCGGAGGCTCTTTCTTTCTCTAATCTCAGGACCAGAGCTAGTCGCGCCACGCACGACGCCTTCGCGCCGCTCGCGCGCACGTCTTTGCTGTCTAGTTTCCGCACCCATGATTCGTCACCGCCGGCTTTGCGCGGCATCCCCACCGACTGCCGCCCCTAGTGCGCGGCGTCCCAATTATCCGCCGCGTGCGCCTCGACCTGCAGCGGCACCGAGAGCGACACGGCGGGGTGCGGCGCGTCTTCCATCACCGCCTTGATCACCGGCAATGAGCGTTCCACTTCCGCGTCCGGCACTTCGAAGACAAGCTCGTCGTGCACTTGCAGCAGCATCTGCGCCGATAGCTTTTTCTGCGCCAGCGCGTCCTCCATGCGGATCATGGCGCGGCGGATGATGTCGGCGGCGCTGCCCTGCAGCCGCGCGTTGATCGCGGCGCGCTCGTTGAACGAGCGGATCGAGGCATTCGACGCGGCGATGTCCGGGTAGTGGCATTTGCGGCCGAACAGCGTGAGCACGTAACCGTGCTTCTTGGCGAAGGCCTTGGATTCCTCGATGTAGTCGCGGATGCCGGGAAACCGCTCGAAGTATTTCTTGATGTAGGCGCCGGCTTCCTCGCGGGGAATGCCGAGCTGGTTGGCGAGGCCGAAAGCGGAGATGCCGTAGACGATGCCGAAATTGATCGCCTTGGCGCGGCGGCGCACTTCGGGCGGCATGTTCTTCACCGGCACGCCGAACATTTCCGACGCGGTCATGGCGTGAATGTCGAGGCCCTCGCGGAAGGCTTTTTGCAGCGGCTCGATGCCGGCGATCTCGGCCAGCAGCCTTAACTCGATCTGCGAATAATCGGCGGAGACGAGTTTTGTCCCGGGCGCGGCAATGAAGGCGCGGCGGATTTTTCTGCCGTCTTCGGTACGCACCGGAATGTTCTGCAGGTTCGGATCGGACGACGACAGGCGCCCGGTCGTGGTCGAGGCCAGCGCATAGTTGGTATGAACGCGATGCGTGATCGGATTGACGAAGCCCGGCAGCGCGTCGGTGTAGGTCGATTTCAATTTCGACACCTGCCGCCAGCCGAGAATTTTCTGCGGCAGCGTGTGGCCCTGCTCGGCCAGCTCTTCCAGCGCGCGTGCGCCGGTCGCCCATTGGCCGGTTTTGGTTTTGGTGCCGCCGGGCAGGCCGAGCTTGCCGAACAGAATGTCGCCGAGCTGCTTGGGGCTGCCGGGATTGACCGTCTCGCCTGCCTCTTTGTTGATCTCGGCTTCGAGGCCCGCGGCTTCCTGCGCGAACTCAGCCGAAAGCCGCGACAGCACCTGCCGGTCGATCGAGATGCCGCGCCGCTCCATGCGCGCGAGCACGGCGAGCAGCGGCCGCTCCAGCGTCTCGTACACCGTCAACACCTGCTCGGCGGCAAGCCGCGGCTTGAGGACCTGCCACAGCCGCAGCACGATATCGGCTTTCTCGGCGGCGTATTCGGTCGCCCGGTCGATCCCGACGGCGTCGAAGGCGATCCTGGTCTTGCCGGCTTTGAGCAGCGTGTCGATATCGACCACCGCATGCGTGAAGCCGCTTTCGGCGAGCGACTTAAGGCCGTGGTTCTGCCGGCCGGCGTCGAGCGCGTACGACATCAGCATCGTGTCGTCGTAGGCTGCGATCTCGATGCCGCGCAGCGCGAATAACTGCCAGGCAAACTTTAGATCGTGGCCGATCTTGAGCACGCCCATATCCGTGAGCAGCGGCTTTAAGGCGTCGAGCGCCGCGCGTTCGGGAATCTGATCGGGCGCGACGTCACCACGGAACAGGCCGGCGCCCTCACCGCCCTGGCGATGACCGAGCGGCACGTAGCAAGCTTCATTCGGCGCGACCGCGAGCGAAAAACCGCACAGCTCGGCCTGCATCGGATCGGAGCTTGCAGCCGAAGTATCGATGGCGACGAAGCCTAAATCGCGTGCGCGCTCGATCCAGACGTTGAGCCGATCGAGGCTGCGCACCGTCTCATATTTGGTACGGTCGAACTTGGCGTTGCGTGCCGCCTCGACCCGCGCGGCGGCGAGCGCTAGCGGGGTGAGCGAGGCGTATATGTTCGCTTCACCTTTCCCGTTGCGGGAAACAACGCCCGGCTGCGCCGGCCGGCCGAGGGGAAGCTGCGGAGAAGGCCCCTCACCCGACGCGGCCCTGCGGGCCTCGCCACCCTCCCCCGCGAGGGGAGAGGGTGAAACGCTGGCGGCCGCATGGTGCCCCGCGAGCCGCGCTTCGGGCTCGATCTCGCCGGCGTCGATCTCGGAAAACTCCGCCACCCGCCGCATCAGCGCGTTGAACTCCATCGCCTTGAGGAAGGCGATCAGCCGCTTGTGGTCGGGCTCGTGCACGGCAAGATCGCCGATCGGCACGGCGAGCTTGACGTGATCGTCGAGCGTGACCAGCTTCTTCGACAGCCGCGCCTTATCCGCGTTGTCGATCAGCGATTGCCGGCGCTTCTCCTGCTTGATTTCCGGGGCGCGCGCCAGCAACGTTTCAAGGTCGCCGTATTCACCGATGAGCTGCGAGCGCCTGCACCTCGATGACCTTCTCCGGCGGCACGCCGAATTTTTCGATCACCTCGGCGCGGCCGATCTTCTTGTCCTTCATGGTGTCGAACATGACGACGCCGTCGCTGACGAGCTGCATTAGATCCTTGTCCGACGAGACGATGGTGGCGGTGGCGCCCGCCTCGCAGGCCTCGCGGACATAGGTCGCGATCAGGTCGTCGGCCTCGAAGCCGTCCTGCTCGAGGCACGGCAGATCGAAGGCGTTCACCGCTTCGCGGATGAACTTGAATTGCGGGCGGAGGTCATCGGGCGGATCGGGCCGGTGCGCCTTGTAATCGGGATACATTGCGGTGCGGAACGTCTTTTCCGATTTGTCGAAGATGATGGCGAGATGCGTCGGCCGGTCCTCGGGCTTCATATCGCGCAAGAGCTTCCACAGCATGTTGCAGAAGCCGAACACGGCATTGAGCTGCAAGCCATCCGTTTTGCGGTTGATCGGCGGCAGCGCGTGATAGGCGCGAAAAATGTAGCCGGAGCCGTCGACCAGAAAGACGTGATCGCCTTTCTTCAGCGGCTTGGCGGCGGCGGCTGGCGTCTTGTGCGCTTGCGACTTCTGTGCGGCGGGCATGATGATTGGTAATATATGAGTTCCGCGTAATTGCGAAAGCCAACGATGTCCGGGTTATCCCCCGTCATTCCGAGGCACGGAGTGCCGAAGCAATCCAGAATTCCTTGCCGCGGCCTAGATTGTTTCGTCGCGTTGGCCCCCGCAATGACGACATACTCGCGGACTTCGTCCGCGCCCCGGAATGATGTTAGACAGAGGCTATAGACTGATTGCCCAGGAGAAGCCCATGCGCCGGTTCGTGCTCGCGTCCCTGCTTGTCCTCGCCGCACTACCGTCGCTTGCCGCCGAGCGGTGGGAGACGTTGCCGCCAACGCCGGCGCCGATCGCCACCGATCGCGGCGGCCAGGCACAGGCCAACGGCATCAGTATCCACTATGCCATTTACGGCCATGGCTCGCCGGTCATCTTCCTGCACGGCGGCCTCGCCAACGCCGACTATTGGGGTAATCAGGTGCGCGCGGTCGCGGCGCACCACACCGTCATTTTGATGGACAGCCGCGGCCATGGCCGCAGCACCCGCGACACGCGGCCTTACGGTTACGATCTGATGGCCGACGACGTCGTCGCGCTGATGGACGTGCTGAAAATCCGCAAGGCCGACATCGTCGGCTGGAGCGACGGCGGCATTCTCGGCCTCGATCTCGCCATGCGCCACAAGGACAGGGTCGGCAAGGTGTTCGCTTTTGCGGCCAATACGGTGACGTCGGGTGTCATGGACGGCGTCGAGAAGAACCCGACCTTTGCCGCCTATATCGAGCGCGCCGGACATGAGTATGCGGCCCATTCGGCAACGCCCAAGGAGTACGACGCCTTCGTCGATCAGATCAGCAAAATGTGGGCCGAGCAGCCGAACTGGACCGATGCGCAGCTCAAGGCCATCGACACGCCGGTCCTCGTCGCCGACGGCGACCACGACGAGGCGATCAAGCGCGAGCACACCGAATATATTGCGGCGGCGATCCCGCACGCCGGGCTCCTGATCCTGCCCAATGTGAGCCATTTCGCGTTCCTGCAGGACCCTGCACAATTCAATTTTGCCATCCTGCATTTCCTGGGCGACGAATAGCACCGTCTTACGGAAACCACCGATCTCGGAATTATCCCCGTCATGGTCGCGGACTTCGTCCGCGCTCTCCAGAATGACGGTAGAAAGGTCTATGGAATTTTCGTCGCCGCTCCCGATCGACGCCGCGCTGCCCGCGCTCACCGCCGCCTTGGGCGCGGCAAATGCGGCCGTTTTGGTCGCCCCGCCGGGCGCCGGCAAAACGACGCGGGTGCCGCTGGTGCTCGCGGACGAAAAATGGGCACAAAAACGCCGTATCCTCGTCCTCGAGCCGCGGCGGCTCGCGGCGCGCGCCGCGGCAGAGCGGATGGCGAAGACGCTCGGCGAGCGCGTCGGCGATACGGTGGGCTTGCGGGTGCGCTTCGGCTCGAAAGTCTCGGCCCGCACCCGCATCGAGGTCGTCACCGAAGGCATCTTCACCCGGTTCGTGCTCGACGATCCCATGCTCGACGGCATCGCCGCGGTGCTGTTCGACGAGTTCCACGAGCGCTCGCTCGATGCCGATCTCGGCCTCGCGCTGGCGCGCGACGCGCAGCAAGCATTGCGCGAAGACCTGCGACTCCTCGTCATGTCGGCGACGATCGACGGCGCGCGCGTGGCAAAACTCCTCGGCGACGCGCCGGTCATCGCGGCCGAGGGCGGCGCCTTTCCGGTCGAGACGCGCTATCTCGGCCGCGACGCGCGGCCGATCGAGCCGCAGATTGCCGACGCCATTGTGCGGGCGATGCGCGCCGATCCGGGTTCGCTCTTGGCATTTCTGCCTGGCGCTGCCGAAATCCGTCGCACGCAGCGACTGCTCGACGGCCGCCTCGATTCGTTTGTTGATGTCGTCGCGCTCTACGGCGCACTGGCGGGCGAGGAACAAGACCGCGCCATTGCCCCTTCCCCACCCGGCCGGCGCAAAATCGTGCTCGCGACGTCGATCGCCGAGACCTCGATCACCATCGAGGGCGTGTGCATCGTCATCGACAGCGGGCTCTCTCGCGTGCCGCGCTACGAGCCCGATGTCGGCGTCACGCGGCTCGAAACTGTGCGCGTGTCGCGCGCGGCGGCCGATCAGCGCCGCGGCCGCGCAGGCCGCACCGAGGCCGGCATTTGCTACCGCCTGTGGGATGAGCCGCAGACGGCCGCGCTCGAACCATTTTCCCGGCCCGAAATCCTGTCCGCCGATTTGTCGTCCTTTGCGCTCGACCTCGTGGCCTGGGGCAGTAGCCCGGAACAGCTCGCCTTCCTTGATCCGCCGCCGCATCCGGCGCTCGCCGAGGCGAAAGCGCTGCTCGGCGAACTCGGCGCCCTCGCCGCCGACGGCCGTATCACCGAGGAAGGGCGGAAGCTGCGGCGCCTGCCGCTGCCGCCGCGGCTCGCGCGCATGGTGATCGATGCCGCTGACGAAGACGCAGCGTTACTGGCCGCGGAGATCGCCGTCCTCATCGGCGAGCGCGGCCTCGCCGGAGACGACGCCGATCTCACGCTTCGGCTCGATGCTCTCCGTCGCGACCGTTCGCCGCGCGCGCGTGACGCCCGCGCGATGGCAAAGCGCTGGGCGGAGATCGCTTCACCTTCCACCTCTAACCCCTCCCAAGAAGGAGGAGGCGAACACGGCGTCGGCTCCCTCCTCGCGCTGGCCTATCCCGAGCGCATCGCCAAGAACCGCGGCGGCGCGGCGGGCGGATTCGTCCTGGTCAACGGCCGCGGCGCGCAAGTCGATCCAGCCTCTCCGCTCGCGCGCGAAACCTACCTCGCCGTGGCCGAACTCACCGGCAGCGCCGCTTCCGGCCGCATCCTTCTCGCGGCGCCAATCGCACTGCCCGAGATCGAGGCGCGGTTCGCCGACCGCATCGCCGCGAGCGACGAGATTTCATTCGATCCGGCAAATGCGAGCCTGCGCATGCGCCGGCTGCGGCGGCTCGGTGCGATCACCCTCGCCGAGCAGCCGATGCCGGTGATCGCAAGCGATGCGGCCACGCGCATCCTGGCCGAGGGCGTAAAGCGGCTCGGCATCGAGCGGCTGCCGTGGACGAAGGCGCTGCGGCAGTGGCGCGACCGCGTCATGTTCCTGCGTGCTGCGGAAGGCGGCGAATGGCCCGACTTGTCCAACCCGGCGCTTGCCGGCAATGTCGATGGGCTGGCTTCAATCCTCACAGGGAAGACCGCGCTGGCGGAGCTTTCGGCCGACGAATTCGCAGCCGCGCTCGCCGCGCGCCTCCCCTTCCGTCTCCACCGGCGGCTGGAAGGCGAAGCGCCGACCCATTTCGAAGCGCCCACCGGCTCGCGCGTGCCGATCGATTATGAGGCGGAGGGCGGCCCCAAAATCGCGATCCGCGTGCAGGAACTTTTCGGTCTCGACCGCCACCCGGCAATCGCCGGCGGAAAAATTCCGCTGGTGGTCGAACTCCTCTCGCCGGCGCACCGGCCGGTGCAGACGACTCGCGACCTGCCCGGCTTCTGGCGGGGCAGCTACGCCGCCGTGCGCGCCGAGATGCGCGGCCGCTATCCGAAACATCCGTGGCCGGACGATCCGCTTACCGCCGCGCCGACAAGGCGGGCGAACGCAAGGAAGTAGCGAATAGCGAGGTTGCGACTGGCCAATGTGGGTGGAACCCAATTCGCGACTCGCTATTGCCTATTCGCCCCTATATTGGCTGTGATTCCCGTCGAGGCCGCGATGTTTCCCAAGCCAAAACCTCAGCTCAAGCCCAACACCTATGCCTACGAATCCGAGCCAATGGTGAAGGCCACCGGCTTTCGCGAATACGATGCGCGCTGGCTGTTCGGCAGCGAGATCAACCTGATGGGCGTCGAGGCGCTGGGGATCGGGCTCGGCACGCTGATCCACGAATTGGGCGTGAAGCCGGAAGTGGTCACCGGCCATGATTTCCGCTCCTACTCAGCTTCGATCAAGATGGCGCTGGTTACCGGGCTGATCGCGTCCGGCTGCAAGGTGCACGACATCGGTCTCGCGGTGACGCCGATGGCCTATTTCGCCCAATTTGATCTCGACGTGCCCTGCGTCGCCATGGTCACGGCTTCGCACAACGACAACGGCTGGACCGGGGTGAAGATGGGCGCGAATCGCCCGCTCACCTTCGGCCCCGACGAGATGACGCGGCTCAAGGACATCGTGCTCAATGGCCGCTTCAAGATGAAGGCCGGCGGCGCTTACGCGTTCGTGGAGAATTTTCCGGCGCGCTATATCGCCGACCTCACCAACAGGCCGAAGCTCAAGCGCCGCCTGAAAGTGATCTGCGCCTGCGGCAACGGCACCGCCGGCGCCTTCGCGCCGCAGGTGCTGGAAGCGGTCGGCTGCGAGGTGGTGCCGCTCGACTGCGAGCTCGACCACACCTTTCCGAACTACAATCCGAATACCGAAGACATGAAGATGCTCCACGCCATGCGCGACGCGGTGCTGGCGAACAAGGCGGATGTCGCCTTGGGCTTCGACGGTGACGGCGACCGCTGCGGCGTCGTCGACAACGAGGGCGAAGAGATATTTGCCGACAAGGTCGGCGTCATGCTGGCGCGCGATATCTCGGCGCAGCACAAGAACGCATTGTTCGTCGCCGACGTGAAGTCGACCGGGCTGTTCATGACCGATCCGGTGCTGATCAAGAACGGCGCCAAGACCGATTACTGGAAAACCGGCCATTCCTACATGAAGCGGCGGGTAAACGAGATCGGCGCCATCGCGGGGTTCGAAAAATCCGGCCACTTCTTTTTCAACAAGCCGTTCGGCCGCGGTTATGACGACGGCCTGATCTTCGCGTTCGCGGTCTGCGACATGCTCGATCGCAATCCGGGAAAGAGCATGGCCGATCTGAAAAACGCGCTGCCGAAAACCTGGGGCTCGCCGACCATGTCGCCGCATTGCGCCGACGAGGAAAAGTACGGCGTGGTCGATGCCGTGGTGAAGCATTTCGAGGCCGAGCAAAAAAACGGTGGCAAGGTCGCCGGCCAGCCGATCCGCGATCTTGTGACGGTCAACGGCGTGCGCGTCACGGTCGAGGATGGCACCTGGGGCTGGTGCGCGCGTCTTCGAATAAGCCGGAGCTCGTCGTGGTGGTCGAAAGCCCGGCCTCGGAAGCGCGCATGCGCGAAATGTTCGAAGCCGTCGACGCGGTGCTGCGCACGCACAAGGAAGTTGGGGAATATAATCAGAAGATCTAGGGCGCGTACTCATAAAAGACGGGCGTCCGCTCCTTCGCCAAATGCGAACATTTTGTGTGGCGGTCTGCGAGTTCGCTTTGGGCCAAACGGCGACATTCACTTCGCTGCCAAAAACGCCTCAACCCATCGGCAGCCCGGCGGCGCGAAGCGCTGCAGCGTCGGCCTCGACCCGTGCCGTGTCGCGACGAATGAACTGGGTCTTGAGCCATCCGCCGATCGTGAAATTCGGACGTGCCGCCATTAACTGCTCCGCCGTTCGCCTCGCCTCCTCTACTTGGCCAATCTCCTGATAAATGATCACAAGATCGGTAAGGCCAAATCCGGGGCTTCGGGCATGATAGGCCTTAAAGGCGGCAATCGCTTGCTCGGTTCGCCCCGCCTGGCGGGAGGCGTTTCCGAGCGTGCCCAGATACGCCGGAGGATAGTGCGGGCTAAGGGCAATCGCTTTCTCGCTCTGGACGACCGCCTCTTCGGGATATCCGGACGGCGCGAAAACGAAGCTGGCAAGGTCCGCTGCCAGCGCCGAGCCAGGCGCTAATTGAATGGCCTTCCTGGCATCAGCCACGGCTTCATCGTACCGTCTTTGCATCAACAGAATGAGGCTTGACGCGGTGTGGGCGTCGGCATTGCTAGGATCGATTTCCAGTGCCTTGTCAGTATAAGCCCGCGCCTTGCCCATTGCCGTTTCGTGGTCGTCCCACCAGCCGAAGCGAGCATCCAAACAATGCATGAAGCCTAGCATGGCATTGAGCGCCGCCGAGGTTGGGTCAAGCGCCAGCGCCTTTTCCCAACAGAACCGCGCGGGACCCATTTTTTCTTTGGAGGGGGCTTGGTGGAAATGGGACATCCCCTGAACCCAATAGGTCCAGGCCTCGACATTGTGGGTCGTCGTGTAGCGCAGTCGTGCCTGTTCGCCCTCGATCAGCTTGACCTGCATCTCCGTGGCCAGGACGAGGGTGATTTCGTCCTGGATGGCGAAAATGTCGTCTACGGCACGGTCGTAACGTTCCGCCCACAGGTGCGCGCCGTCCTTTGCGTCGATCAATTGCGTCGTGATCCGGATGCGGTTGCCGCTCTTGCGAACGCTCCCCTCCAAAACGTATCGCACGCCAAGTTGCTTCGCCGCCTCGCGGATATCGACCGAACGTCCTTTGTAAACGAAGCTGGAATTGCGCGCGATCACCCGCAGTCCCGCGAGCTTCGACAGGGTGGTGATGATGTCCTCGACCAAACCGTCGCAGAAATAGTCCTGCTCGGCATCGCCGCTCATGTTTTGAAACGGCAGCACGGCGATCGAGGGCCTGTCCGGCAAAACCGCCGTGGGCGTGACGGGCGGCGTCGTGCCTTCTCCACCGAGTTCGACGCGATAGACGCGCACAGGCCGGGCAATGTTCTTCAGGCTGTGCTCGCCGCTATCGACGAAGTTGGCCGCCACCTTGCCCTGCACCTGCCGCCAAGCATCCTCCGAAAGCGAGATGCCTCCCGGCGCCGCGACGCTTTCGATCCGCGCCGCGATGTTGACGCCATCGCCAAAAATATCGTCGCCGTCGATGATGATGTCGCCGACATTGATACCGACGCGGAGCTGGATCGGCTCGGCTGCCGAAGCGCCGGCATCGTGCTCACGAACGTGTTTCTGGATCGCGATCGCACAGGCAACCGCGTCGACGGCGCTGCCGAACTCGACCAGCACTCCGTCGCCCATCAACTTGACAATACGGCCCGAATGGGCGGCGATTCGCGGATCGATAAGGTTGCGTCGCAGCGCCTTCAGGCGCGCCAGTGTCCCGGCCTCGTCGATCCCCATAAGGCGCGAGTAGCCCACCACATCGGCTGCCAGGATTGCTGCGAGCCGCCTTTGAAGGCGCTCTTCGGCCATTCAGATCGCCCCTCGGGAAAGCACCGACCCGATACGACTTTATGGCTCACCAGTCGGTGTGTCTATCGCAGCACCGAAGACCGCTAATGGGTCAAACTCGACACATTCACGATCTCCGCGCAATGTCGGCTTATCATCCAACACCGGAAATATCGCGGCGTCGCGGCGAACCGCCGCTTTGGGCCAAAAGGTGATATCGTTGCGGCTAATGATTGGGTTCCTTTGGTGAGCAATTACTCTACTAGGCCCGCCTTGCGCAGGCCGTCGGTTAGCTTATCGCCATCGGCGGGGTCTCTAAACGGCAGTCGAGCAAAATGATCCGCGTAAGAGTATCGAGGATTGATCTCCTTAAGCTCGTGCCACACCTGCCGAGCTTCCTCGTGGCGACCCAAATGGCCCAACGCTGACGCG
>JBEKSB010000244.1:0-5846 GCA_049517455.1 Xanthobacteraceae bacterium | reverse complement strand
AGCCGTGTCAAAGCTGTGCGCGGCGCGACATCGATTTCGGCGGTTGCCGTTGTCAAGCCTTCGCGCTGACCGGCGACGCGCGCGCGACCGACCCGGTCTGCCATCTCTCCCCCCGCCACGACGAGGTGCCCGCGCTGGCGGCCGTACAGGACGACATCCCCTACGCCTATCGCCGGATGTAACAATTTTGCCGGCATCACCCCTTGGCGCATTGCCGCGCCGGTCTTGCCCGTCCTCCTTAGCTCGCGATTTGCGATTTCGCTTCGCATTGCAACAGGCTAAGCTTGGCGTTGCTTTCGGGGCATTTGGTGCGCCTCCAACGAGGCACGCCAGGAGCGGTGAGGATGACGGCGCTTTCCATCAATGGGAAGTCCTACGACGTCGACGTTGAGCCCGATACGCCGTTGCTATGGGTGCTGCGCGACACCATCGGGCTCACCGGCACGAAATACGGCTGTGGCATAGCCCAATGCGGCGCCTGCACGGTCCATATTGACGGCGTCGCCACGCGTTCCTGCCAGGTGCCGGTCGGCAGCCTCGGCGCCGCCAGCGAAATAACGACGATCGAGGCGCTGGCGCAAAGTGGCAAGCTGCATCCGGTGCAGAAAGCCTGGGTCGAGTTCGACGTGCCACAATGCGGCTATTGTCAGAGTGGAATGATGATGGCCGTGGTGGCGCTGCTTAAGCAGAACCCCAAACCTACGGACGCCGAAATCGACGCGGCCATCACCAATATCTGCCGCTGCGGCACCTATCAGCGCGTCCGCGCCGCGATCCATGCCGTGGCAAATGCGTGATTGTGAGGTGCGATGATGCGTACGATCAGAGCCCTTCTGGTATCGATTTTTGCCGGCGCCGCAATGTTCCCTGCGGTTGCGTCGGCGGCCGACCAAGTCGATCTCCTTCTTGTGCTGGCTGCGGATGTCTCCCGCAGCGTCGACAGCGAGAAATTCCAGTTGCAACGCGAAGGCTATGCCGCCGCCATCTCTGATCCGCGCGTGCTTGACGCCATTCGGTCAGGCCGCAACGGCCGCGTTGGAGTGGCGTTCGTGGAATGGTCGGGCATTGGTTCGCAACGTGTGGTGATCGACTGGACGACCGTCAGCGACGCCGAGTCGGCCAAAGGATTTGGCGATCGCCTGCTGGAGGCGCCGCGATCATTTGCTGATCGCACGTCGATCAGCGGTGCGATCGAATTCGCCATGGGGCAATTCGCTCGCGCCCCTTTTGAATCTGCTCGCCGAACCATCGACGTCTCGGGCGACGGCACCAACAATTCCGGACCCGATGTTACGCAGGTGCGCGACGAAGCGATTGCTCAGGGCGTGACCATCAACGGTCTAGTCATTCTCAGCGAAACACCGCTCGCGTGGAACCCGGACCACACCAATCCGCCGGGCGGGCTTGAGAATTATTACCGCAACAACGTCATTGGCGGTCCTGGAGCATTTGTACTCACGGCGCAAAACTTCAACTCATTCGGCCAAGCGATCGTCAAGAAGATGATCGCCGAGGTGGCGCAGTCAGAGCCGCCGCAGCAGGCGCTGGTGCGTTGAGCGGTGCGCCCGTTACTGGCGATGACACGGCACTCGGTGCTCCTGCGGCGGCAGAAATTTAACGGCCACTGGCGGGTTTTATCTTTGTGCAGCAATACTTTGGGCCAGCGCGGGGCGCGCTGCGGCCACGAAAGCGACACAGATGCCAGGCACGTTTGAAGCTCACTAGCCAAACCGACTATTCGATCGGCTTAAGCGAACATCGGAACGCCTCCCTTGACCGCGCCTACTGGTTTGAAACGCCTCGCGATTGCCATCGCCGCCGTGCTCGCGGCGGTCATTGTCGCACTGGTTGCGCTATCGTTTTTCATTCCAGCCTCATCGGTACGAGATGCGGTCGCCGAGGAAATCCACGCCGTCACCGGGCTTGATCCGGTGATGCGCGGCGACATCTCGGTCTCGCTGTTCCCGTCCGGCACGGTGAGCTTCCACAACGTGGTGCTAGGCGACGACCGCACTGGGGCGCCAGGCGTGGTCGCCGACGAATTGACGGCTCATCTGCGCTATTTTCCGCTCTTGGCCGGGCGCGTTGAAATCGCCGACGTGACGCTGGTGCGACCGACCATTACCGTCACGTTCCTGCCCGACGGCCAAACCAACTGGTCCGGACTGATCCAATCGCTTGCCCGCGCGCTCCAGCCCAATCCCGGCAGGACGGCGTCGTTCTCGGAGATCGGCATCCACGGCGGCACTGTCGTCGTCCACAAACAATATGCCGGGAAAGACGTCACCGACCGGCTCGATGGCGTCGAATTTCAGCTCGCCTGGCCGTCGATCTCGCGCAGCTTCGGCGCCAACGGTCATTTTGTGTGGCATGACGAGCCGATCGAGGCGAGCCTCACCCTCGGCGATTTTCTTGCGGCGCTCAGCGGCGAGCGCTCGGGCGTCAAGCTCCGGCTTGCCGGGGCACCGATGAAAGCCGCCTTCGACGGCGCCATGAGCGCGCGGCCGACATTCAAGATCGACGGCACGCTGAGCGTAGAATCTCCCTCGTTGCGCGACGCCATGCGCTGGACCGACGCGAGCCAGTTGCCGTTCGGCGGGTTTGGGCGCTTCGCGCTTCGGGCGCACAGCAGCATCGGCAGCGGCGTGGTTTCGCTTTCCAACGTCAACGTCGAAGTCGACGGCAATGCGGCTGAGGGTGTGATCACGCTCTCGACCGACCATCGCACCGTCCAGGGCACGCTCGCGGCCGACGCGCTCGACCTCACTCCCTACGTCTCCGGAATTCATCTCCACGCCGCCAATGACCGCAACTGGGATCAGCTCCCCATTACGCTCGATGGGCTCGCCGGCTTCGATCTCGACCTTCGAATCTCGGCCGCCAGCGTCAAGGTCGGGAACGCGCAATTGGGTCGAACGGCGGTCGCGGCGAATATGAGTAACGGCAAGTTCGGCGTCACGATCGGCGAATCGCAGGCCTTCGACGGCATTGCCAAAGGTTCGTTCGGGCTCGCCAGCGCCGATGGCGGGGTCGAGGTGACCTCGCACCTGCAATTTGTCGATGTCGATCTGGAGAGCTGTCTCAGCCAGGTCTTCGGCATTCGCAAGCTCGTAGGCCGGGGCAATTTGGCGCTCAATATCGAGGGAGCGGGATCATCGGTCATGGCGGTAGCCAACACGCTCACCGGCACCGCGAACCTCACCGCCCATAACGGTGCGATCGCCGGCATCAATATCGAGCAATTGCTACGCCGGCTGGAGCGCCGGCCGCTGTCGGGCAACGGTGACTTCCGCAGCGGGCGAACCCCGTTCGACCAACTCGCGCTCAGCCTCAAAATTGAGCAGGGCCAAGTGTCGGTCGAGGACATGCACCTCGACGGTCCGGCCGTGCGTCTTGCGGTCGGCGGCCAAGTGTCTGTTCCGACGCGCGACCTCGACCTCAAAGGGGTCGCGACGCTGGTCTCGAGCGAAACCGCCACCACGTTCGATTTGCCCTTCGTCGTCCAGGGTCAATGGGATGATCCGATCATGCTGCCGGACGCGCAGAGTCTGATCCGCCGTTCCGGGGCCGCCGCGCCGCTGCTCGATGCCATCAAGGCCCGGACCGCAGGGTCCGCCGTGCGCTCGGTCATCGATAAGCTCTTGTCGGCTCCCGCGGCCTCCACCGCACCGGCGGCGACGAAGAACCCCGACTAACGCACGACAGCCCGATCAGCGTGCCCCGGCGCCGCCGATGCACTATGATTCCCGGTGCACGAATCAGCGCGGGGTCGCGCCCGCGACAGGGGAAGGATGCTCAACCGCCTCACGCGCACGTTGGTCAAGGTGGTGGTTGCTTCGCTGATCGTCGGGACGATCCTCGCGCATTTCGGCATCACCACGGATGAGCTCATGAAGACCGCCGGACTCTCGTCCGACCGTGTCGCAGAATTGGCGCGCGCGGGCTTTGCCTGGGCGCTGCCAAACCTTCTACTCGGCGCGCTGGTGATCGTACCGATCTGGTTTTTGCTCTACCTGTTCCGCCCGCCGGGCGAGAGCCGGGATTGACGCGGCGTCATAGCCGCGCCGGCGCGCCACGCGCCCACGTCAGCTTGGCGAGAAGCGAAGCAGCAATGACGGCGATGCCTACCACGCCGACCATGATGCTGCACACGGCGTTCATCTCCGGTTTCACGCCAAGCCGCACCTCCGAATAGATGCGGATCGGCAGCGTGGTCGCGCCCGGCCCGGTGGTGAAGCTGGCGATGACGAGATCGTCGAGCGAAAGCGCAAACGCGAGCATCCAGGCGGCGGCGATGGCAGGCAGGATCAGCGGCAGGGTCACCGAGAGGAATGTGCGCAGCGGCGAAGCGCCAAGATCCATCGCCGCTTCCTCAAGGCTCATGTCGAAGTCGACGAGCCGTGACTGCACGATCACGGTGACGAAACACATCGCCATCGTCGTGTGCGCGATGGCGACGGTCCAAAAGCCGCGATCGACCGCAACGGCCACGAATAGAAGAAGCAACGACAGGCCGGTGATCACCTCCGGCATGACCAGCGGCGCATAGATCATCGCGGCAAACAGGAGCCAGCCACGGAAGCGGCCGAAACGCACCAGCGCCAGCGCCGCCAACGTCCCCAATATCGTCGACGCGGTTGCCGAAGTCAGTGCAAGGCGGATGCTGATGAGCGCCGATTCCACCAGCGGAGCATCATCGATCAGCTCGGCGTACCAGCGCATCGACCAGCCGCCCCAGACCGCCGCGAGACGCGAGGCGTTGAACGAATAGATCACCAGAACGACGATCGGCAGATAAAGGAAGGCAATGCCGGCCGCGATGGCGACGAGGTTGAATGCGGATACCTTGCGCATCGTCACTCCTGCTCCACCACGCGCATCGCCTGGTTCTGATAAATCACGATCGGCGTGACCAGGAGGCAAACGAGCACAACGGCAACCGCGGATGCGGCCGGCCAGTCCTTGTTGCCGAAGAATTCCATCCAGATCGTTTGTCCGATCATCGGCGACTGCGAGCCGCCCAGCAGGTCGGGAATGACGAACTCGCCGACGATCGGGATAAAGCAGAGGAGAACACCGGCCAGCATGCCGGATGACGATAGCGGCAGCGTCACCTGCCAAAAAATCTTCCAGCGCGGACAGCCGAGATCAGCCGCCGCTTCGACGAGAGACTCGTCGAGTTTTTCCAGCGTCGCATAGAGCGGCAACACCATGAACGGCAGATAGGAATAGACGATGCCGACATAGATCGCGGTGTCGGTCGAGAGCCACGCCGGCGGCTCCTTTACGATCGACAGCGCCATGAGCACTTCGTTGAGCGGCCCGTCACGCTGCAAGATATTCATCCAGGCATAGATGCGGATGAGCAGCGAGGTCCAGAATGGCAGCACGGTAAGAAGGACGAGCACTGCTTGCCAGCGCCGCGGCGTGCGCGCGATCGCGTAAGCAATGGGATAGCCGATGACGAGCAGAAGGAGCGTCGCGAACGCGGCAATCTCCACGCTCTTCAGATAGGACAGAAGATAGAGCGGATCGGAACCAAGCAGCACGTAATTGTCGAGCGATAATCCGGCGAAAAAAGCGGCAAGGCCGTGCCAGCCGGCAGCAAGGTCGAGCACCGGTGTGTAGGGCGGCTGCGCAATCGCCGTCTCCGACAGGCTGATCTTGAGCACGATCAGGAACGGCACGAGAAAGAAAGCAAGCAGCCATAAATACGGAATTCGCAGGACCAGCTGTCGCCAAAAGGACTGCCCGTGCGGTTGCTTCATGGCATCCTCACCGCGTCAGCACGATCGCGGCCTCGGCCGGCCAACTCAGCCACACCTGCTCATCGAAACCGACGGCGC
>JBEKSB010000243.1:0-5873 GCA_049517455.1 Xanthobacteraceae bacterium | reverse complement strand
AGACTCTCGGTGTTGAGGCGAGCCTCGAGCGCCAGGCTCTTGAATGCGTCGCGCCGCGCGGCGAGCGCTGCGTTGACGCGATCCTTCAGTCCGTTGATCAATGGCCCCTGAGTCTTGCGCTCTTCCTGCGACAGGGTGCCAAGAGTTTTCAGCAAAGCCGTAACGGAACCGCTCTTGCCGAGAGCCGCCACACGCGCCGCCTCAAGCGCAGCTTCATCGCCGGCCGCAGCAACCTCGGCGAGGACCTGCTGTTCGATCTGCGCGATATCGGTCATAGGAACGCTCAATCCGGCATGAATGGCAGATCGGTATCGTGCGGCTTGCCACCCGCTTGCGTCAGCAGGCAATGGACCTGGCCGCGATGATGGGTCTGGTGGTTGAACATATGGGTGACGAGGAGCCAGCGCGGCTTCGTCACCTCGCGTTTGGCCGCGCCGGAATAGTAGGTGTGGTCGGCGGCCAGCCACAACGGGTCGATCTCGTCGGCCCAATTCATAATGCTGCGGTCGAAGCGGGACCGCTCATTCTTCAACTCGTCCCAGTCAGAATAAAGTGACACGGATTCCGGAATACCGCCCGGCGGCTTCGGGACAGTGGTGAAGCGGCTCATCCAGGCGCGGTCGCCCCACAGGAGATGATTTAGGGTCTTGTGGATCGAGCCGAAAAACGCCCCACGCTCGCGTCGCCGTTCTTCGTCGGGCAGTAGTTGCGCGACGCCGCAAAGGTTCTCGTTCTGCCAACGGTTGTAGCGCGCCATGTGCTGAACGTAAGCGCCGTCGATCATGACACGCTCAGACCGCGAGCGCCGACTTGGCCTGGCCGACAATCGCTTCGAAGGCCGTCGGCTCGGTGATCGCCAGATCGGACAGCACCTTGCGGTCGACTATGATGCCAGCTTTGTCGAGGCCCGCGATGAAGCGGCTGTAATTGAGGCCGAACGGGCGCACCGCCGCGTTGAGGCGCTGGATCCATAAGGCGCGGAACGTGCGCTTGCGCCGCTTGCGGTCTCGAAAGGCGTATTGATTGGCCTTCTCGACCGCCTGCTTGGCGATCCGGATCGTATTCTTGCGCCGGCCGTGAAATCCCTTGGCGGCCTTGAGTACTTTCTTGTGCTTGGCATGAGATGTGACGCCGCGTTTGACGCGTGCCATGGCTGATCTCCTCTAAGAATCTCGCAAATCTGGAAGGTGCGGCGGCCGCAAACGGCCGGCCGTCAACCGTTCGGCAAAAAGTATTTCTTGATCCTATCGCCGTCGGTCTTGAACAGCACGCTGGTGCCGCGCAGCTGGCGGATGTTCTTTTTCGTCCGCTTGATCATGCCGTGGCGCTTGCGCGACTGCGCATAGAGGACCTTTCCGGTCCCCGTCACCTTGAAGCGCTTTTTAGCGCCCGATTTGGTCTTGATCTTGGGCATTTGGCTCTCCTTGGCCGCAAGCGCGAACGCTCCGCGGGCCTAAAAATGCTCATAAATGAGCGTTGTGTGCTTGGAGCACGTCACCGCCGCCACGGCAGCCCTAATCAGCCGGGCGGCGAGAGGGCGCGGTTATGGCAGAGGGGGCCGTTTCTGGCAATGGGCGCGGGCGCAAAGCCCAGGATCAGCGCGGCGCGAGCACCATCACTACCTGGCGGCCTTCGAAGCGCGGTTCCTGCTCGATCTTGGCGATCTTTGCCGTATCGCCCTTGACGCGGTCGAGCAGCTTATAGCCGAGCTCCTGATGCGCCATTTCGCGGCCACGGAACCGCAGCGTCACCTTGACCTTGTCGCCTTCCTCGAAAAACCGCTCCATCGAGCGCATCTTCACGTCGTAATCGTGATCGTCGATCATCGGCCGGAGTTTGATCTCCTTGATCTCGACGATCTTCTGCTTTTTGCGGGCTTCGGCGGCCTTTTTCTGGGCCTGGTATTTGTATTTGCCGTAATCGAGGATCTTGCAGACCGGCGGGACCGAATTCGGCGCGATCTCGACAAGATCGAGCCCGGCCTCCTGTGCCATGGCGATAGCTGCGGTGATCTCAGTGACGCCCTTGTTGGCGCCATCCTTGTCGATGAGTTGGACCTCGCGAACGCGGATCTCCTCGTTGATGCGCGGACCCTCTTTGGCGGCGGGCTGCGCCGTTCTGATTGGGCGACGAATGGTTCCTCTCTCCTATGTTATTGCGACAAGCCTTTCGCATCCACGCGCGGATCACAATGGGTCATGCATCCGCTACGCTACTCGGCAAGCGCCGAAGATCGAGAGTTTTGGGGTGTAAGTCAACGGCAATGCGCCGGCGCGGTCCCTTGCGCAGGAGCGGCGTTTGCGGCGAAACATGGCGAGCCACCGCTTGACCGTGACCCCACCCTGCGTCAGTCGAGTCCGCACGCATGAATGATAACAGCCTGAAACTCTTGGAAATTGGAGCCGGAAGCGAGCGCCGCTCCATCGCGGTGCGCGAGCAGCTGGGCGCCGCCCCGGGCCTATTCTGGTTGTCCGGCTACAAGTCCGACATGAAAGGCACCAAAGCCGAAGCGCTGGCGCGCTGGGCGGAAGAGGCCGGACGGGCCTTCGTTCGCTTCGACTATTCCGGCCACGGGGAATCGGGCGGCGCCTTCACCGACGGCACGATCGGCCGTTGGCTTGCCGATGGTCTTGCCGTGTTCGACGCCTGCTGCCGTGGTTCGCAGATATTAATCGGCTCGTCGATGGGTGGCTGGCTGGCGCTGCTCATCGTCCGCGCCTTGCGGCAGCGCCGGCAAATTGGGCCGGCTTCGGTCGTCGGCTTGGTCCTGATCGCGCCGGCGGTCGATTTCACAGAGGAACTGATGTGGAAACGCTTCACTCCGGCCATCAAGCGCGAGCTTGAAGAGAAAGGCGTCTGGGCCCGGCCGTCTGAATATTCGCCGGAGCCTTATCTGGTCACGCGGCAATTGATCGAGGAGGGGCGCAACCATCTCTTGCTCGGCGGCATGATCGAAACCGGCTGTCCCGTGCGCATTCTGCAGGGCGTTGAGGATCCCGACGTGCCGTGGCGGCACGCGGTGGAACTCGTCTCGCGGCTCGCCAGCGACGATGTCGTCCTCACTCTGGTCAAGGACGGCGATCACCGCCTGTCACGGCCCGAAGACATCGAACGGCTTATTCGCGCTGTCGCGGAGTTCTAGGTTTCTGCTGCCGCATCCGAGGTCTCGAACATCACACCCAGCTTGTCGTTCGTCCGCCAGACCACGCGGCAGGACCGGCGTGTGCGGCCATGTTCGAAGGTCAGATCGAAGGTTTCCGGCAAGCCGAAGGTATTCGCCAGCTTCAGGCAGGCTCCGCCGCCGGTAATGTTCTGGACGGTGCAATGGATGACGGACGATTGGCGCGGCACGATGAGCTTCGCGGAGCGCAATATGCGCGTGCGCGTGCGGCCTCTGCGGTCGTCATCCTCACTACTGTCATCGATCATGACACGGCCTGCGCCACATCCGCCCGCACGATTCGAATGCGTGGCACCTGGCGTATACAGGTCAAACCTTACAAATCGTCGAACGGCGGAACGCGCAGAAGGTTAACGGGGCGGAACCATCCGCCCCGTCATCGAACTCTTGGAGGCTCAATGATTCGGCGCGTTATTTGGCAGGCCCATCGACACTCAGGGTCCCCGCGCCAAATGCGAACACATAGAGGAATCCTCCCGCCATCACGAGATTCTTGTAGAAATTGGTCATATTTGCCTGGTCACCAACTGGTAGATGTACGCCGAAACCCGTGATCAGACAGAATATCGCGAGGACAAGCGCAACCCAACGTGTCTGAAAGCCGACGAGAATCATCAAGCCACCGATAATTTCGATGATGATGACGATCCAAGCCGCCACATCCGGAATTGGTATGTGCACGCTGGCGAAATACCCCGCCGTCCCACTAGGGCCAAATACGAATAACTTTGTATAGCCGGCCCAAATAAAGAGGCTCGACATCAACAAACGTCCGAGCGGAACCGAATAGGTTTTCAGGTTATCCATGGTCATTTCCCCCAGCTTTTGCCGGCACTTCACGCGGCCGACGGAACGCAAACATTACCAGCCGGCCGGAAGGCCGACAATCACAAACGCGGGAAAAACCTTAGTGCTACCCGCCGCAGATCGAAGCTCTGGTCGCCAGCTCGTCGGAATCGCTCCGTAACGACCTAAAATACAACGCGGTGATAGTTACACGGTGATACCAAGGCAGACCCGATTTTTTCAGACGTGCCAGCGGCGAAACGCCGGATCAAGTCAAGAAGCGCTGCACTGCGTCCACGGCCTCCCGCTTCTCGTCGAGCACGAGGTGACCGGCGCCTTTGAAGATTTGAATGTCCGCCTTGGGAATGAACCGGCGCCAGATCTCGGCCATCTGCACCGGGATGAGGCGGTCGTCTTCACCCCAGACCAGCAGCGTGGGCATGGTCAGCCGGTGGAGGTGCCGCGATATCTTCAAGTCGTAAGGGTGCTCCCACAGCAGGCGCGCGAGCGTCCCGCCTTCGCGATAGCGGTCCCCCATAAAGTCGAGATCGGGCCCTTCCGGCAGATACGGTTTGATGACGTCGAAATTCGTCACCAGCATCGCGGGGATTTGCTCGGGCGGCAGACTGAGCACGTCAGACGTGGGCCGCGCTTGGCCGCGTAGACCGGCCGGCCCCACGAGCACCAGCCGCTCGACCCGGCGGCCGTGCTCCATGGCAAACTTCGCCGCCAGCAAGCCGCCGAGCGAGAAGCCGACCAGGCGAAGCTTGTCGATGCCGAGCGCATCGAACAGATCGAGATAGTGCAGGACATAGTCATGCATGTCGCTTAGGCCGGGATCGTCGCCGGATTCGCCGAAGCCTGGGTGGAAGGGGATGATGACGCGGTACTTCTCCGCCCAAGGAAGGGCGAACTTGAATCCGTGCCAAGTACCCGCGCCGTGCAGGAACACCAGCGGTTCGCCGCGGCCTGCGGTAAGCACGACCGTTTTCACGCCGTTGACGGTGTGAATTTCGCGTTCGAATCCGGCCAAGGGGTCCGGGCGAGCCATGAGTTTACTCCTTCACTATTCGGCGGCGACGCGGCGTTCTGCGCCGGCGCGGGCGCGCATGCGCGGAATGACGTCCTGAGCGAGCAGGCTCAGGTTCTTCACTACCTTCCAGTGCGTCATGTTGCCGATAGCGCCAAGAATGTGGAAATGGTTGGTGCCCATCGCCTCGCCCCACTCTTCGAGTTTCTCAACGACTTGATCGGCGGTGCCGACCGCGACGAAGAACGACTCGTTGATGGCCTCGAAGTTGAAACCGCCGTGCAGCTTGTCGGCGAGAGCGGCTCGCTTCTTCAACTGGTCGACCGAAAGATAGCCGGGAGGTGAGAGGAACCTGGGCGTGGTGCGCAGCGCGTCCTCAAAAAAGTAGCGGATGTGCGGGATCGCTTCTTCCTCCGCTTTTTCCTTTGATTCCGCTATATAGACGATCACGCCGAGCGGAAGTTGCTCCGGCCGGATGTGATGCCCTTTTTCGGCCGCGGTGCGGCGCAATTGCTGGTTCAGCTCAAGGGCGCGCTGTTTGGTGACGAAGACCGACGAGTAGCCGAATCCATACTTGGCAGCGAGCGCAATGGTCTCTGGACTGCCGGTGCCGACGATATAACAGGGCGGATGCGGCTTCTGATACGGCCGCGGCCACGGATTGAGATACCGGTAGGTGTAGAAATTGCCGTAATAACTGGTGGGGCCGTCCTGCGTCCAGGCCTGCAGGATGATGTCGATCGATTCCTCGTGGCGCTCACGCGCTGTCGCCGGGTTGATCGGATTGGCCCAGTATTCCATGCCGGTGCCGAGCGGAAACGCCACTTCCAGACGGCCCTGCGACAGCACGTCGAGCATGGCGTATTCTTCCGCCAG
>JBEKSB010000242.1:0-5931 GCA_049517455.1 Xanthobacteraceae bacterium | reverse complement strand
AAATGAACAAACCGTAGGCGCGGCAATGTCGGTAAAATTAACCATAATCCAGCAGATGGAACAGATCGCGCGCGAGCATGGCAAGATTCTCGCCCCGCTCAAAGAGGATCTCGTGCTGGCAGATTGCGGCCTCGACTCGCTCGGCTTTGCCGTCCTCGTGGCGCGCCTCGAAGATACGCTGGGCCTCGACCCGTTCACGGCCGCCGAGGACGCTTTTTTTCCGGTGACGCTCGGCGACTTCGTGAAAGTCTACGAACATGGCGGGCGTTGAAGCGCCATCGCTGCGGGACTCGATCGCCAACGCCCCGGCGCCGCGGTTCTTTTGGGATCGCGCCGCGGCCGCTCGCTTCACCGATCTCGATTGCGGAACGAGCCTTGGCGGCCGGCTCGCCGATTTGGCCGGCCGTTCGGTTCTCGTCGCCACCGCAAGTCAACTGACGACAGCGCTGGCGCTGATCGAACTTGACGCCGTCGCGCGCCGGCTGGTGATCCTGCCCCCCGACGCCGAGGCCGAGCATCTCGGCGCCGTGATCGCCGCGGCCGGCATCGATGCCGTGATCGATGACGGCGCGCCGCCGAACGCAGCGCTGGAGCTTCCCGTTCGCATCACTTGCGCATACTCGATCGCGCCGACGGCCGAAAGCCTGCCCGCTCGCGTTCGCACCGAATGGGTTCTCATGACCTCGGGCACGACCGGCGCGCCGAAGATGGTCATGCACGATCTCGCCGGCCTCACGGCGGCTATGCAAGCCCGAAGCCCCGCGGACGGCGCCGCGGTATGGGGCACGTTTTACGACATCCGCCGTTATGGCGGCTTGCAAATTTTCCTCCGCGCCGTGCGCGGCGGCGCCTCGCTCGTCCTCTCAAACGCCGGCGAGCCGGTCGCCGATCATCTCGCGCGTCTCGCGGAACACGGCGTCACGCATCTCTCGGGCACGCCGTCGCAGTGGCGCCGCGCGCTCATGAGTCCCGCGATCCAAAACATCGCGCCGCGTTACGTGCGGCTCTCGGGCGAGATCGCCGACCAGGCGATCCTCGACAGCCTGCGCGCGGCGTTTCCGCAAGCCGCGATCGGCCACGCTTACGCCTCGACCGAGGCGGGCGTCGGCTTCGACGTCAACGACGGGCTTGCCGGCTTTCCCGCCGGCTATTTCGGCGCCATCCGCAATGGCGTCGAGATGAAAATTCTGGACGGCTCGCTGCGCCTGCGCTCGCGCGGGGTGGCATCCAGCTATGTCGGCGGCGGACAAGCGCTCGCCGACGCCGACGGCTTCGTCGATACCGGCGATATGGTCGAGCGGCGCGGCGACCGCTACTACTTCACCGGCCGCAGGGGCGGCATTATCAACATCGGCGGATTGAAAGTTCATCCCGAAGAGATCGAGGCGGTGATCAACCGGCATCCTCAGGTTCGCATGTCGCTCGTTCGGCCGAAGCGAAATCCCATCACCGGCTCGATCGTCGTCGCGGACGTGGTGCTCAAATCGGAGCAGCAAGGGACGGCTGCGCGGCAAACCGAGGTTCGGGACGATATTCTCAAGTTCTGCCGCGAGGCCTTGCCGCGTCACAAAGTACCCGCCGCGATCAGCTTCGTGTCGGCGCTCAACGTCACCGCCACCGGCAAGCTTTTGCGCCGCCAGGGGTGAGCCAAATGTCCGCGGCAAAATCCGAACGAATGCGGAGCGTGCTTGTGACCGGCGGCAGCCGCGGTCTCGGCCTCGGCATCGCGCAAAAGCTCGCCGGCTCCGGCCATCGCGTGATCGCCGTGGCGCGGCGCAAAAATAAGGAGCTCACAGCAGCGATCGCGCACGCCGAGGGTACCAAAGCGGGCGAGATTCATTTCGCGCCCTTCGACCTCGGCACGATCGACGAGATCCCCGCACTGGTGCGCAGTCTGCGCAAGGAATTCGGCCCGCTGTTCGGCCTCGTCAACAACGCCGCGCTTGGTCTCGATGGTGCGCTGGCGATGACCCACAATGCCAAGATCGAAGAGATGGTGCGCGTCAACACGCTGTCGCCCATCGTGCTCACCAAATACGTGGTGCGCTCGATGATGGCGGACGGCGCCGGCCGCATCGTCAACGTCGCCTCGGTCGTCGCTTTTACCGGCTATAGCGGCCTCGCCGCTTACGCCGCGACCAAGGCCTCGATGCTCGGCTTCACCCGCTCGCTGGCGCGCGAGGTCGGGCGGCTTGGCATCACCGTCAACGCGGTGGCGCCCGGCTTTCTGGCGACCGAGATGACCCACGGCCTCACCGACGAGCAGCGCCAGCAGATCGTGCGGCGAAGCGCGCTGCGCCGGCTCGCCGAGGTGGAGGATGTGGCCAACGCCGTCGAGTACCTGCTCAGCGACAAGGCGCGCAACATTTCCGGCACGGTTTTGACCGTCGACGCCGGCGCCACGGCTTGAACGTTATCCTTGTCCGTCCCCGCTGCGTTTCCGTTCGCGAGGGAGCAAGTTAGTTTATCGTTGCGCCGGGACGGGGCCTGCGTAAAGCCGGCGTAGGCTGCAAACAACCGAAAGGATGGCGCTCCGTGGCGTTGACGATCTTGATCGCGCTCGCCGGACTGATGGGAGCGAGCGGCGTGATCCTCGCCGCCGCCGGCGCACACGCGGCGCCCAATGCCGGCCTCGATAGCGCAGCCTACATGCTGCTATTCCATGCGGCCGCCTTGCTCGGCGGCGCGGCATTCGTCCAGCAGGGCCTGCTGTGGCGGCCGCTGATGCTCGCCGTGCTGATCGGCTGGGTTGTCGGCGCCGCGCTGTTTTCGGGCGACCTCGCGCTGCGCGCTTTCGCTGGGCATCGGCTGTTTGCTTTTGCCGCGCCGGCGGGCGGTATCGTGCTGATCGCCGCCTGGCTCGCGCTCGGCGCCGCTGCCATCGGCGCTTTGCTGCATTCCACTGCCTAGCCGCCTTCCGGCATACCCGCCGGCGCCACAAGCGCCGCGCACGCTTGGGCATTTCGGGCCCTCCTTAGGCGCGAAACTTGCGTGCGGCTCTAGCTGTCGCCCATACGATTTGCAGCTTGGGAGCTTTCCGATGAGCCAAGCCGTTCACCCCCGTTGACGAGGTATTGCCGCTGCCAGAGCTGTTCGCGCTTGGGCTCCAACATGTGCTGGTCATGTATGCCAATGCCGTCGCGGTGCCCCTGATCATCGGCGGCGAGCTGCATCTGCCGAAAGATCAGATGGCGATGCTGATCAATGCCGACTTGTTTGCGTGTGGAATAGCGACGCTGATCCAGACCGTCGGCTTTGGCCCGTTCGGCATCCGGCTGCCGATCATCATGGGGGTGACGGCGGTGGCGATCTCACCCATGCTGGCCATGGCGGCGATGCCGGGCGTCGGACTGACCGGCATTTACGGCGCGGTTCTGATTGGCGGCATTTTCGGCCTCTGCGTCGCGCCGTTCGTGAAATACGTACTGCGCTTTTTCCCCGCGGTCGTGACCGGCACGATCATCACTATGATCGGCGTGGTGCTGATGCGCGTCGGGGTGAATTGGGCGGGTGGCGGCGCGGGAAAGGCTGATTTCGGCGCCGCCGGCTATCTGTTGGTTGCCGGGCTCGTACTCGGCCTGATTCTGCTCGTGATCAAATTCGCGCGCGGCTTCGTGCAGAACGTGGCGGTCTTGATCGGCATCACAGTCGGCTATCTCGTCACCATCGCGCTCGGATGGGCGGATTTCGCCGGAATTCAAAACGAGCCGATTGTGCGGGTTGTCCTGCCGCTGCAATTCGGCATGCCGCAATTCTATCTGATCCCGTGTCTGACGATGTGTCTCGTGGTGATGATCGTGTTCATCGAAGCGACGGGGATGTTCCTCGCGCTTGGCGCCATGACCGGCCGGAAAGTCGAAGCCGAAGATGTCAAACGCGGCCTGCGCGCGGACTCGCTCGGCACCGTGATCGGCGCCATCTTCAACACTTTCCCTTACGTCTCCTACTCGCAGAATATCGGCCTGGTCGGCGTCACCGGCGTTTACAGCCGCTGGGTGTGCGTCGCCGGCGGCGTCATCATGCTGGTGCTCGGTCTCATCCCAAAGCTCGCTTTCATCGTCGCCTCGGTGCCGCAATGCGTTCTTGGCGGCGCCGGCTTCATCATGTTTGGCATGGTGGCGGCGACCGGCATCAAGATTCTGTCGACCGTGGATTATGCCAAGCAGCGCAACAGCGTCCTGGTCGTCGCGATCTCGATCGGCTTCGGCCTGATCCCGATCGTCTCGCCGACGTTCTTCCACGTCTTCCCGGATGTGCTCAAACCGATCTTCGGCGACGGCATTATTCTGACCTCGATCGCCGCCGTGCTGTTGAACGCGTTCTTCAACCGCACGAGCCTGGAGCAGGCCGAGGCCGATACATTCCTCGCCGCCCAAGCAGCCGAGCACATCTGAGCGGAATTTCTCTGCGGTTCCGGGCGCGGCGGTCCTTCGGCGCGATTGCCGCCGCCGCAACCGCTGCGCGCTATTGTCAGCGTTATGTGCCCGACCTATCCTTCCGCGAACAATAAAGTGCGAGAGGAGATGCATCATGGCGTGGCGCGTGAGGCGGGTCGTCACCGGTCACAATGCGAAAGGACGATCCTGCTTTCTCATGGATGGCCTTGCGCCCAACGTCAAAGAGATGGAGTCGATGCCGGGCGTGGCGTTGACCGATCTGTGGGAAACCACCGCCTCGCCGGCCAGCAACGAGGGAAGCGCGGACGCAACCGCCCGTCCGGTCCGGCTCGAGCCGCCCAAGGATGGAACGCTGCTTCGCATCGTCGAATTCCCACCCGACTCGGTGTGGCGGGGCCGCGCCAACGCCGGCCGTGCCTTCGACTCGATCGGCGCCGGCCATGCGCCGGATAAGGCAAGCGACGATCCGATGCGGCATAAGACCAATACGGTGGATTACATCATCGTGCTCAAGGGCGAAATCTACGCCATCATGGATGAGGGCGAGACGCTGCTCAAAGCCGGCGACCTTCTGGTCCAGCGCGGCACCAATCATTCATGGAGCGTGCGCGGCAACGAGCCCTGCATCGTCGCCGCCATTCTCGTCAACGCGCACCCGGTTTGATGGCGCGTTTGGCAGCCGCGCTTGCCGTATTGTGGATCGTCGCCTGTTCTGTCGCGCCGGTAACGGCGCAGGCTGCCGCGCACGGGGCGTCGCGTCCCGACGCCGCCACGGCTGGGCTCGTCGCCAAGGTGCGCCGGACTTTTAAGGTCCACGGCAAGCCCATTCCGCCCGAGATCTTCCGCGATTTCGGTGACGGCGACCTGGCCGACTTGGGCAACATATGGATCACGGTGAACGTCGCGGCCGCGATCGGCAGCAACCTTTATTTCGATGACATCAAAGAAGATGGGGGTTGGTTCGGCCAAAAGAAAGCGGGCCAAAAAGGCGGCAACGAAGAAGAGACCTCCTACACGTTCATCGGTTCGACCGATAACGGGCTTATGGTGGTGATCGCAGAATACTCCGGCGAGGGCTCCGGGAGCTTCTATACGCTGCACATTCTCGATCTCGCCGCGGCGCGCGCCATCGACCTGGAAGGCAAGCCCTATTGGCAGATCAATCTCACATCCATCCGCAGCGTGCCGCTGGTCGACCGATGGAGCGGCGAAGTGAGTCTTGCGAAGAACTCGATCCGTGTCGTCACGACCCGCAGCGGTCCCGCCGACGATAGCGGTGCCCGGCGGACGATGACAATCGAAGCGACGCGGCCTTGACTAGGGCATGAACTCATAAATGCGCCCGGGCGAACGACTTACGAGAGTCCGCTTTGCCCCGAAAGCGACCGACAACCGTCCCAGGACCGCATGTCGCGAAGGGCCATGTATGGACGGCGCCCGCGGTGCAAGAGGAATCTGACTTATCTGCGAAGCGTTCGGGTGCAGCCATGTATCCGGCCTGTCTTCGAATGGAGGACTGACCTCCATTGCGATG
>JBEKSB010000241.1:0-7738 GCA_049517455.1 Xanthobacteraceae bacterium | reverse complement strand
GGCGAACAGTACTTGGTGGAGGCGCAGGTCTGGCCGTTTCCCGGCACGGTCGCGGGGTTGGGGCCAAGCGCAATGGAGGCCACCGCCTGCTGCGTTGACGTACCCGTACCGGTCGTGCCGGTGAGCGTCCCATAGGACTGTGAGGTCGTCGTGTCGTAGCTGGAAGTCTGCGACGCCGATGCGGAAAGGATCGAGGCGGCGGTGGACAGTTTCGCGCTCTCTTGGGTTGAACTCGACGTTTCCTGCGCAGATGTATTGCTCGACTCGTTGCTGCTCCCGAGTGAATAGTTAGTGTTGTAGCTGCTCGTCGTCTGGAAGGACGACGTGCTGAGATTTCCGGGCGGTGCAAAAACGATGGTGAATGGCAGGACTTTGAGCTGCACCATTGCCGTCGGTAACAACACGACCGTGAAAGGAAGGCCGTAAAGGGCGTCGTCGCGGCGGGGCGTCGTGCCGACAACCGTGTCGATCTCGGCCAAGCTCAAGACGATGCGAAACGTGTGCGCGAAATCGTAGGTCGCGGGGTGGAACGCGGAAGCGGCGGGCAACACCAGGTCGCCCGATGCCACGGAGGAATTCATAGGATCGTTCAGGGTGGCTTGCTGCGTGACCACATTCGCCCAGTAGCCCGTGTTTTGGTCCCAGTTGGTGCAAGGGGCGCTGGCGTCGAAGGCCGGAGGGCCGCTGAAAGCCGTGCGCGGGGCAATATCGGTGGCCGCCGGCTGGGTCTGTTGCAGTGTGGCTACCGGGGCCGTCGCGCTGATGTCGCAGACTTGCAGCGTCGCCGCGAACAGGCCTTGATTGCCAATAACCTGCGTCACCAGCGGAGCGCTGGCATTTTCCTTCTGTCCGGAATCGTTATACACGATGCTGACATGGAGCACCGGTGCTGCAATCCCGAAAGTGAGCGTGTTGTTGGGCGGCGTGTTTGGCGTATTAATCTGCAAGATATGATTATTCCCATTAGCCCATTGCTGGTCGGTTTCACCGATTGGACTGGGGTTCGCTGGCAGCGGTCCCGTGACGGACATTTCGGCCATCGGAAACGAAAAAGTCGTGTCGCCGCCGCCGACGATCGTGCCATCGTTAAGCGTGACGGCGACGGGAACGCTGGCGTCATTGAGGCCCGGCGAAGGCGCGCTAGCCAGGATTGTTCCGTTGCTCTGAACAGTAGCGAAAGCCTTGGTACCGCCGAAGTTCACGGCCGCGACGGCCGGCGGGAACGGGCAGTCGGGACCGTTGCTAATGGTCACGGGAGTGTAAGCTTGGCCGACGCTGGGAGAAATCGTGAAGTGCGGATTCCTGCACAGGATAATGGGACTAGGCGTAGGTTGTGGATTTCCAGGCGGGCCGTTTGGATTGGTTATCACATCTGCGAAGGCCGGATTCCAAATGCCGACAACTGCCAGGCCGAGAATAGATTGGCGAACGCCATTCCGAGTAAGCAGCATGGGATCCTCCATCAGTTCAAATTAATCGTAACTCCTCGCGGTAACCTCCGAACGGGTGTGAGTTGTAGTGGCCTTCTCGATTGCTCGAAAAGCCGAATAGCTCGGCAGGCCGAACGGGAGGTTAATACCTCCCCACGTATTCACCGGCGTTCCCGACTCTGGTTGAGAACTCAACCGCCGCGCTCCGTTAAAACATTCGGAGGCATTCCACCTGAATGCATAATCATCAATTCTGACAGTAGCGTGATGGGTTGGGCCGCTGCCGATGGCAACACTTGACCGCGCGGGCCGCGGCAATCATTCACGCGTCACCGCGAATTCGCGCGGCTACCTTGCCCAGCCGTCGGGGGTGAGGCGCTCCTGCGGCAGGAAGCGGCTCTTGTAGTCCATCTTGCGCGAGCCTCGCACCCAATAGCCGAGATAGACGTAAGATAGCCCCATGCGCTGTGCCCGCGCGATGTGGTCGAGGACCATAAAAGTGCCCAGCGAGCGCGCGGCGTCGTCCGGTTCGAAGAACGAATAGACCATGGACAAACCGTCGGCGAGCACGTCGGTCAAGGCGACGGCGATGAGGTCGCCGGGTGGGGGTAACTCGCGCCGCCGATACTCGATGATGCGCGTCTCGATGTGGCTGTCCTCGACCATCATGGCGTAATCGAGCACTGTCATGTCGGCCATGCCGCCGTCGCGATGCCGCGAATCGAGATAGGCGCGGAAGATCGAATACTGCTCGGACGTCGGGACGGCGATCTTCATTTCGCCGACGATGTCGGCGTTGCGGTTGACAATACGCCGCATGCTGCGCGTCGGGTCGAATTCCTTGGCTACGACACGCACCGATACACAGCAGCGGCAGCCCTCGCAGGCCGGCCGGTAGGCGATCGATTGGCTGCGGCGAAATCCGCCCTGCGTGAGGATATTGTTAAGTTCGCCGGCGCGCTCGCCGACGAGATGCGTAAAAACCTTGCGCTCCTCTTTGCCGCCGAGATAGGGGCAGGGCGAGGGGGCGGTTAGATAAAATTGCGGCGTATCGCGCGAGTGCTGGGTCAATGCTGGATCACTTTGGCGTTCCGGCCGTTCGGCCTCCTGCAGCCGAGACGGGCCCGGCCGTCAGCTAGATTGCCCGAGAAGTTCGGCGCGTCAAAGGCCAATTCTGCCATACTTCGTGGCCGGCGCTCGCAGCGACGTCGCCCGGGCCGCGTTGTTGATGATGACGGCCCCCACCACCATGTCGTGCAGGAGCCGCCGGCGCGCGTTGAAGAAGCCGACCAATAGGATGAACGGCGAGAGCACGCTGACGCTGACCCAGTACACAATCGCGTGGACCGCGCCGAGCACGAAATAGGACGGCGCCCCGTACCAGGTGCGCATTTCGAGCTCCATGGTGCGCATGCCGAGCGTGGCCGAGGCCGGGCTTCCGAGGGTCATTCCGTAATAGAACAGCGCCCAGATCACCGAGGCCGGCGACAGCAGCCAGAACAAGGCCCAACCGAAGCCGAAGGTGATGAGGCCGAAAACGAAGATGAACATCGCCGCCGCAATGAGCGGCAACGCGATGATGATCAAGTCGATGACGAAGGCGACGACGCGGCGCGCCAATACGCCTTCGAACAATTCGGGATTGGTCGTCGGATCGTAGGCATGCGGCCGCAGATCGGCCGAGATGCCGATTCCGCCAGGGCCAGAACCTGCTCCCGAATTTGGCCTGGAATCTGTCATGAGCGACTCTGCCTGCGACTCTGACATTGTAACGCGATCGGAAATGGGGAAAAAGGCCGGTCATGGTGACGCTCGCCGATATCGAGACGGCCCGCCGCGCGATCGCTGGTCATGTGTTGCGCACGCCGGTCTTGGCGGCACCGCCGCTGTCGGCACTGACCGGCGCCGAGGTTTTTGTGAAATACGAGAATCTGCAGGTCACCAACTCGTTCAAGGAGCGCGGCGCTTGCGTCAAGCTTGCCGCGCTCTCGGCCGACGAACGCGGCCGCGGGGTGATCGCCATGTCGGCCGGCAATCATGCCCAGGCGGTGGCGTATCACGCCCGCCGGCTCGGCATTTTGGCGACCATCGTCATGCCGGTGACGACCCCGTTCGTGAAAGTAAAGGCGACCGAGGCGCTCGGCGCGACGATCGTCCTTGACGGCGAGACGGTGACGGAAGCGCAGGCGCGCGCCGAGGCGATCGCCGCAACACGCGACCTTGTTTGGGTCCACCCCTACGACGATCCGCTGATCATCGCCGGCCAGGGAACCATCGCGCTCGAAATGCTGGAAGAGGTGCCTGACCTCGACGTGCTGGTTATTCCGATTGGCGGCGGCGGGCTGATCGGCGGCTGCGCCATTGCGGCGCGCGCGAAAAATCCGGCGATCGAAATCGTCGGCGTCGAATGCACGCTCTACCCGTCGATGTGGAACGCGATCCATCAAGGTAACAGACCGTGCGGCGGCGCGACGCTGGCCGAAGGCATTGCCGTGAAAAACGTCGGCAAGCTCACGCTGCCGATCGTGCGCGAATATGTCAGCGACATCATTTTGGTGGACGAGGAACTGATCGAGCGCGCCGTCAATGCCTTCCTCACTTTGCAGAAGACGATGGCGGAAGGAGCCGGCGCAGCCGGGCTTGCCGCCATGCTCGCCGAGCCGGAAAAATTCCGCGGCCGCAAGGTTGGCCTGGTTCTCTGTGGCGGCAATATCGACCCGCGCATCCTCGCCTCGATCATGGTGCGCGAACTGGAGCGCGCCGACCGCATCGTCTCGTTCCGCCTCACCATTCCCGATCGCCCCGGGATTTTGGGCCAGATCGCGACCCGGCTCGGCGAATTCGGCGCCAACATCCTGAGCGTCGATCACCATCGGCTGTTCCTCGACGTTCCCGCAAAGGGCGCCAAGCTCGACGTCACCATGGAGACGCGCGATGGCGCGCACGCCGAAGAGATTTTTCGCGCGTTCGCTGCGGAAGGCTATCAGCCGGTGCGCGTGCTGGGCGGAGCGGCGCTGGGGTAAGCGCGCTCTCAGCAGGCGGCATAGGGGCGCAGATGCACCTCGTCGCGCGCTTCACAAGGCGTTCGCTAGCAGCCACAATGAGGCGGGCACTTCACACGCAGGTATGCGGTCCTCCGAACACTCGGAGTGAACGCCTTACGCCGCCTTGCAAGCGCAAGACTTCCATACGACGAGTTACAGCGAGTCAGATCTGACCGGCGGCGGCTTCGGCCTTTCCTACGCCGCGATGAATGCCACCGACGTGCGGAGCGAACTCGGCGGACGTTTCGACAATCAAACGCTTGTCGGCGGCATGCCGCTCATCTTGCGCGCCCGCGTCGCCTGGGCGCACGACTGGGTAAGTAATCCTTCGGCCAGCGCGGTATTTGAATCGCTTCCCGGTGCAAGCTTCATCGTCAACGGCGCGCCGATGCCGCAGAATTCAGCGCTGACCTCGGCGGGCGCCGAGCTTTTCATCACGCCGCACGTGACGCTGCTGGCGAAATTCGACGGCGAATTCGCCAACGGCTCGCAGACCTACGCCGGCTCAGGCACGTTGCGCTATATGTGGTGAGGTCTTAGCCGCCGCCGAGCTTGGCGCCGGCGTTGAGGAATCTCTGCGGATCGACCGCTTCGCCCTCGATCCGCGTCTCATAATGCAGATGCGGTCCGGTCGAACGCCCGGTCGAGCCCATGCGGCCGACGACTTGGCCGATCCGAATCGCGTCTCCGACTTTAACGTCGATCTGCGACAGATGGCCGTAACGGGTCGACAGCCCATTGCCGTGATCGATCTCGACCATCTTGCCGTAGCCGCCGCTCCAGCCGGCATTGGTGACCGTACCGGCCGCCGTGGCGTGGATCGGTTCGCCAGCGTCACCGCGGAAATCGAGGCCGGTGTGCATCGCCGCGATGTGGAGAAACGGATCGACGCGCACCCCGAAGGTCGAGCTGAGATCGACTTCGCCGGTTACCGGTTTGCGTACCGGGACCCGGACGAGCGTGCTGCCAAGCTGCTCGGCCTGCGTGCGCGCGATAGTCACCCGCGCCAACGCGCGCTCGAAGCCGTAGCCCTCGCCGGGCAATTTGATAGGCACGAACGGGCCGCCGCTCGCCGCCGGCGCGGCCATGCCGAGCTTCACTCCGACGGCGGCGAGTACGCCGCGGAGCTTCCGCGCTCTACCGTCGTAGTTCTCCTGCATTTGGGCGAGCGTGACGGTTTGGCGCCGCTCGACGCGATCCAGAGACGCCTCAATGCGTGACATCTTCGCAGTGAAGTCGCCGCCTTTGCCGGGCTTGGCCATCGCCGATGTCCGGTCGGGTTCGAGGGCCGAATGGCGATCGCGCGCTTGCGGTGCGGTGGTCGAGTTGGGAGATGCCGCGCTCAAGCTAGATCTGATCGAGCCGGTGGTCGGCGGATCGACGATGCCGACCAATGCCGCCGCGTGCGACTCGAGTGTTGTCTGGCGGCGCGATAAATCATCAAGCTTTTGCTCGAACTGCTCCTGATCGAGCAGCTGACGGCTGGTGGTGCGGTCGATGCGGGCGCGCAATTCGGCAATGCGGTCCTCGTAGGCGTATTGCTGCTCGGCCTGGCGCGCGATGAGACCCTTCAGGAGATCGTTGCGGAAGGCGAAATAGGTCGCGGTCGCGACCGACCAACTGGCCATGACGACAACGGTGCCGACAAAGATCCAAAACGCAACCGGTCCGAGCCTGATCTGACGTCCCGCATGGGCGATGGTGTAGCCGGCGGCGGCGGCCGGGCGGCTTGCGGTCTGCTGGCGCGGATCGGTTTGCCCAGTCTGGCGCTTGATTTGCCGCGGCTGAGCCGCTTTCCCGCCCGACATTGACGCTCCCACCAAGGCCGGTTCTCGGCCACACAAGGAGCGGATTTGAGCGGTGTATGGTTAATTTTCAGGAAATCGCTGCCGACATTTTGTGGCCGTGGGTAAATACTTCGGCAACTTTGTCGGTCCGGAAACCGTCACAGCGCCTTCGCGGCGAGGAGCACTTCCTCGGCATGCCCGGTCACCGAGACCTTGGGCCATACCCTGGCGATCCGCTGATCCGGGCCGATCAGAAAAGTAACGCGGGCGACGCCCATGAACTTGCGACCGTACATCGACTTCTCTTGCCACACACCATAGGCCTCGAGCATGCGGTGTTCTTCGTCCGAGGCGAGGGCGATGGAAAGCTTGTGCTTGGTCTTGAACTTGTCCTGCGCCGGCACCGGGTCGGCGGAGACGCCGAGGACTTCAGTTCCGGCTTTGCCGAAGGCGCTTTTGAGGCGGGAAAAATCGATCGCTTCTTTGGTGCATCCGGGGGTGTCCGCCCGCGGATAGAAATAGAGCACGAGCTTGCGCCCGGCGAAGTCGGCGAGCGAAATCGTTTCGCCCCCATCGCGGGGCAGAGTGAACGCGGGTGCCTTAGCACCGGGACCAAGCTCGCGGGACATACGCTTTCTTTCGCGCCTTCCTTTCGACGCTTTCGCAGCGGCATTCTGGTTAGAATACGTGCACGCGTGGATGGGGTCGATCCTTGCGGGGCGACGGACTTCGCAAGATTGCTTGGCGGATGCTAAGTCCGCACATATCGCGGCGGACTTCCGGTATGGACATTCGGTAAAAACGCCACAGAATCAGCAGTTTGCTCGCATTCCTTTGCTGTTGACTGTAGGATGCGTGCATCGCGGAAGTTAAGACCTTCCATCGGGACATCGGCATCATCGCTTGATGGCGCGGGACGTTCTGAAGGCACCACGGACGAGGGGACGCCCGAGGGGCATGACGAACCAGGACAGGCAGCGCTCGGCGCTTCGGCGATGGAGGTCGGTCGTTCCTCTGCGTCGGTCGGCGCGCCTTGCCGCGATTGACAGTACCCGGCATGCGGATGTTGGCGTTCGCGTTTCCCGCTTCCGGCTGTTCTTCGCTCGCTACGGCCGCTTGATCGGGCGCTCCTTGATTGGGCTTGGCGTTTTCGGCGGTCTCGTGGCGCTGGGGTGCGTCGCGCTGTGGTGGCGGCTCGGCAATGGACCGATCCAACTCGACGTGGTGACGCCGTGGCTTGCGTCCGCCATCGAGGAGAATTTCGGCAGCAGCCATCACGTCGAGGTCGGCGGCACCCAGATCGAGCGCACCGAGAATGGCGACACTGCCGTGCGTCTTCGCGACATCGTGGTGCGCGACGCCGACGGTACGGTGGTGGCGAGCGCGCCAAAAGCGGAAGTCCACGTTTCCGGCATGAGCCTGTTGAGCGGCCATATGCGCGCTGAAAGCCTCAATCTGGTCGGCGCGGAAATGGCCG
>JBEKSB010000240.1:0-9331 GCA_049517455.1 Xanthobacteraceae bacterium | reverse complement strand
AGGCAACATCCAACAATGTGCGGACCGTTGCGGATGCGACGGAAGAACTCGGCGTTTCAATCCACGCAATCAACGACCAAGCCGCTCACACCAGAGGTGTCGTCAATCGCGCCGCAGACATTACGCGCTGGCTCATGAACTGGGGCGACAAGCTTTCCGCAGGCGCGAACCGCATCGGCGCTGTAGTCACGCTCATTCGCGATGTCGCCGAGCAGACAAATCTACTCGCGCTTAACGCCACGATTGAGGCAGCCCGCGCCGGCCACGCCGGCCGCGGTTTCGCCGTGGTTGCCAACGAGATCAAGCAACTCGCCAGCCAAACCGCCAAAGCGACGGAAGATATTCTCGCCAGCCAAACCGCCAAAGCGACGGAAGATATTGCCGCACAAATTGTGGCGATTCAGACATCCACGATCGAAGCGGTCGACGTCATTCAATCGATCAACGCCGTGACTGACGATATCGGCCGATTCACCACCGCGATTGCTGCCTCCGTCGGGCAGCAAAACGACGCGGCGCAAACGATCACGCGAAACGTCCAAGAGGCCGCCGCGGGAGTGAAAGAACTCGCCGGCAACATGACACAGGTCACCAACGCGATCGGCGAGACAAATCGCTTCGCCTCGGAGGTGCTCGACGTCGCCCGTACACTGTCGACCCAAACGGGCACGCTCGACAAAGCCGTAGATAACTTCTTGAAAAGGGTGGCGGCAGCTTGAATGCGCGCGCCAACAATCAAAGGAGCAGAATGTGACGGCACCTAGCACATTCCTGAAAGGGCGACGTCTCAGCAGCGTGTTCGATTCTCGACATGGCACGATCATTTTTGGCGCGATAAGCGCGAGCCTGTGCACCGCGTTGACCCTTACAATCGCCGCCAATATGCTGGCGTTCGGTAAAACGGTGGAAGACGACGCGCAAATTGCAAAAAGCTTGGCAACAATGTTGCGCGCCGGTCGTGCCGTGATTTCCAGAAATCAGGACCGCATCAACGACCCGAACACCGGCAACAAGGGCCTTCGACGGAAAGATAGTGCTAACCGAAGCGACCGCCATCTATCGGCAGGCGACGGAGAACGATCCCGCTACAATTGATCCGAAATCGCTCCACGGCCAGCTTATTCGCATGCAGATGGACTCAATTGCCGAGGTCATGGATGTTCACCAGGAAACGCTCAATCGTGAGGGCATCGGTTTCAAGGGTTTTATTCCCGCCGTGTTCGGACGACTGGTGAATGAAGCCTTTGGCCGTCGCGCTGCGGGCATCGCCGAGATGAAGGTCACCGCGCCGCCGCAGCTGATCCGAAATCCAAAGGTGCAGCCGGATGAATGGGAGCTCGACGTCATCCAGACCCGGCTGATGTCCTCGTCGTGGCCGAAGGACCAGTCCTACACCGCCATGGCGGCGAAGAGTGGCGTGCAGGCGCAGCGCACCCTCATCCCGGAATATTACGGCCCCAGTTGCCTCACATGCCACGGTTCGCCGCAGGGAGAAATCGACATCACCGGCTTCCCGAAAGAGGGCGCCCGCGAAGGCGACCTCGGCGGCATCATCAGCATCACGTTGTACCGATGAACCGGGCGCGGCTCTGGTAGATCGCGTCTTTCTTGCCCTACGCTATGATTTGTGACTAAGAACCTTTCTCAGCCGCCGCTGATTTTTGCCTGAAATCCCGCTCCGCCGCAGGGACGTTCGCCGGATACAACCGTGGCCGAGCCAAAATATCTTCTCAATCGGTCATCTACGTCAAACCGCTCCACGTTCGCGCCGCGCGCGACGCCATGATGGCGGCCGTGACGACTGCACAAAGGGAGACGCACATGGAGTTCGAACGCGCGAGCCTTGAGCTTGATGGGGCCGTCGCCGTCCTGCGCATGAACCATCCCGACGTATTGAACGCAGTGTCCCCGGAAATGCTCAAGGGCATGACCGACGCGCTGGATGCGCTCGCCGGATCGACCGCCAAGACCCGATGCCTGGTGCTTACTGGCAGCGGCCGCGCCTTCTCCACCGGCGCGAACCTCCAGGGCCGCGGCGCAAATGGCCCGATGCCCCGCGGCGCCGGCCACACGCTGGAAACGGTGTTTCATCCGTTCATACGACGGCTGCGCGATCTACCGTACCCGATCGTCACCGCCGTCAACGGACCCGCCGCAGGCGCCGGCATGAGCATTGCGCTGATGGGCGATCTGGTTCTGTGTGCGCGCTCCGCCTATTTCCTTCAGGCGTTCAGACGCATTGGGCTAGTGCCGGATTGCGGCTCGACTTGGCTGCTGCCGCGGCTGATCGGGCGCGCGCGCGCCATCGAGTTGTCGCTCCTCGGCGAGCGCCTGCCGGCCGAAACCGCGCTGGCCTGGGGGCTCGTCAATCGCGTCTTCGATGATGAGGCGCTTATGCCCGAAGCGATCCGGCTAGCGCACGATCTTGCCAACGGTCCGACCGTCGCGCTCGGGCTCATCCGGCGTTTATATTGGGAAAGCCCGGAGAATTCCTACGAACAACAGCTCGATCTCGAATGCCGCTCGCAGCGCACGGCGGGCGCCTCGGCGGATTTCCGCGAGGGCGTGACGGCTTTCCTGGAGAAGCGACCCGCCAAATTCGCCGGCGCGTGACTTTAAGTCTCACGAACGCGTTGCCCGGAACCGCAGCATAGCCATTGGCGTTGTGTGACGATATTGTAACTTTCGGTGACGCGTGTGGGCAAGCGATGCGATTCGACTGGCTGACTTGGTCAAATCCGGTTGCGATCTGGTGGAGCTTTTTGATCATTGTCAGCGTCGGCAACATCGCCGTGCTGCTTGGCCTGCACTCCCGCTTTCGCAAAACCAACCTTGCCCGGCGCACCGGCGCGATCGTGATCGAGCCGCTCCTGTTGCTCGGCGCCGCTTACGTATTCGGCTGCGCCTTCCGCTCGGTCCTGCCGCGCGCGGATGTGCAGAGAATCTGCTTGTTCGACACCTGGCTGTCGAGCGTGTTCGTCGGCAGGTCGGTCGCCACCGTCGCGGAAATTTGCTTCGTCATTCAATGGGCCATCGTCTTGCGTGCGCTCGCCAATGTCGCGAACGCCGATACGGCGCGCAATATCTCGAAGACGATCGTTCCGCTGGTCGTGCTGGCAGAAGGCTGCTCCTGGTACGCGGTGATCACGACGAATTATTTGGGCAATGTGCTGGAAAATTCGCTGTGGACGGCGATCTTCCTGCTCATCGCCATCGCTTTTTTGGATCTCGTCAACAGATATCGCGGCGTCGCGCAATGGGGGGCAGAATTTTTTGGACTGGCTTCCGGCCTGCATGACGTCGCTACGCGCTGGATCGTCACCCACGACATCGCACGCTGGAAGAATGAGATCACGTGGATGTCGCTCTATTTCAGCACCGCGGTCTGGACGAGCCTCTTGCTCGCGAGCTTCGGCCTGGTGGCACACCTTCTGCCGCGCTATCGCGCGAGCCCGCTCGCTCCGAAGCCGGCAGGCGGATCGCTCGCAATCGCCGTCCGCTCTTCGCGACGCACGCCGTGACAGTATCAAATAGGTGAAGTGGCACTAGAACATGGTCTCTCTTGTGGCTGTCGCCTCATCCGAAGCGGCAGCCATGACCGCAGCCCCATCTCCACGGCTCCGAAGAACCTAGGGAGAGGCCCCTTCGACTGCAAAGAGACGGAAGCTCGCGTATTTCTCGCCTGTCGCGTAGGCGTCCGTGGTGGCGGTGGAATTCCACAATGCTTGTGCTTTATCCAAACTTTCGTATTGAACCAAAACCACGCGCGGCGAAGGCGGCGACCCTGTGAAGGAAGCGGTTTTACTGCCACGCGCAATGAATTTGCCGCCTTCGGCTTGGATCGCTTTTCCAATAGCCGGCAGAAATTCCTTCGTATATCCGTCCTGATCTTTTACGGTGACTTCGGCGACCACATAAGCGGGCGGCTTTGCTTGGGCGTGCAGCCCCTGGACCGCGAGCCCACCGAGCGCAAAACTCGCCGCCATTGCCAGCGCAACCGAGTACTTGGCTTTCATGACACTCCCCCTTTTGAAAGATTCAACGGAGCGCGCAAGCGCGCACCCTCGCGTGTGATTTGTTGGACCAGAAATTACAGGTCAGGATGATGCCCGCCGGTGGCATGAGCGCTGCCGCTGAAACAAATAATAGAACCTCGGCATGGTTCGCTTGGCAGCTCGCGCAGGAAAACTATAGCCTTTCCCGCCTTGCCGCAACGCGCTACGAACCCCCCATGCAAAGCATCTCCATCGGCCCGATCCAGCTTCCGAATCCGGTCCTGTTAGCGCCCATGTCCGGGGTCACTGACGCACCCTTCCGGCGCCTGGTCGCAGGTCAAGGCGCGGGCCTCGTCATCTCGGAAATGACCGCATGTGCCGCGCTCGCCGAAGGCAGGCGCAACGAGCGGCGGCGCGTCGAGGGTCATGGTGCGGGCCTCCACGTCGCCCAACTGGCCGGCTGCGAAGCGCGCTGGATGGCCGAAGGCGCACGCATTGCCGAGGACTTTGGCGCCGCGGTCATCGACATCAACATGGGTTGCCCGGCAAAGCACGTCACCAACGGCGCGTCGGGGTCGGCGCTGATGCGCGACCTCGATCATGCGCTGACGCTGATCGAGGCGGTGGTCCAGGCCGTCAACGTGCCGGTAACGCTGAAAATGCGGCTCGGCTGGGATGACCGCACCTGCAACGCGTCCGAGCTTGCACGACGGGCCGAACGAGCCGGCGTGCGGCTCGTCACGGTGCATGGCCGCACACGCTGCCAGTTCTACAAAGGGCGCGCCGACTGGGCGGCGATACGCGCCGTCAAAGAGAGCGTGTCGATCCCCGTTGTCGTCAATGGCGACATCGAAAGCTTCGACGACGCCGACGCGGCGCTTGCGGCCTCACATGCCGATGCAGTGATGGTCGGCCGCGGCGCCCAGGGCAGGCCATGGTTTCCCGGCCAGCTCGCGCGTTATCTCGCGACCGGCAAACGCGAGACACCGCCCGCGCTCAGCGAGCAGCTTGCGCTCGTCAGCGCGCTTTACGGCGAAATGCTCGCCCATCATGGCCTCGATATCGGGCTTCGCCACGCGCGAAAGCATCTTGGCTGGGCGCTCGATACCGCCGCCGCGACCGCGGGTGCGCCCGCGCATCTGCTCAAGGCTTGTCGCAGCCGCGTGCTCACCGCCACCGATCCCGCAATCGTGTTGCGCCGGATCGCCGAAGCGTTCGACGCGTTCGGCGTTGCCCAGAGATCACCGGTCCTTCCGCCTAAAGCGTTAGTTTGTTAACGTCCTTTACGGGAGAACGCGCCGTGAAAACAGTTACTGCACTGGCTGCAATGAGCCTGTTTGCGGTGACAAGCGCTTCGGCAGGCGGCAACGAACGGAACGTTATGGCCGCGCATCACCCACACATTGTCGTCCCGCGTCGCCCCTACGTTGTCGTGCCTTAGCCCTTCTGCGTGCTCGATCTACCAAAGCCTGCGGCGGCCGTATTTGTGCTATTTACCCTCCGAGCCCTGCGACAATGCCCAGCGCGTCACAAACTAGCGTACCGACGCTTGATCGCTGGTTGAGCCTTGGTCCGCCGTCACACATCCCACCTCGTGCCGCCGCTTAAGCGTCTCTAAAAGCGATAGGGCTACCGCCGGCACGTGCAGGTGTATTAAATGGCTTCTCAGCTTTGGGGTTCCCGCCGGTGATATTGGACGCATCGGCGCTCGCCAGAAACGCCGCATAGGCACCAACATCTTCGATCGTCACGAGCTCACGGGTCTAATCGCCACTGGATGAAAGTTCAGTGGCAGGTCAGACAATCCGCAATTTTGCCTGACCCTCCAGCGGTGACATTCCTTGTGAAGAGGCGCGTTTAAAGTCCGCGAGGATGCTGGCCGCAATTTCAGACTCCGGAACCGGCCGGCCGAGATAAAAGCCTTGAGCTTGTTCGGCATTGGCTTCGTCGATGAAGCTCAGCTGCTCGGCAGTCTCGACGCCTTCAACAGTCACATGCATGCGCAATTCGCGGCCGAGCGCGATGATGGTTTTGATCACCGTCTCGGCATCTCGGCCGGAGAGGGCGAGCCCGGTCATGAAGCTTTGGTCAATCTTGATTTTGTCGAACGGGAACCGCCAGAGATAGCTGAGGCTCGAATAGCCGGACCCGAAGTCGTCCATCACGACCGCGACGCCGATTGCCTTGATCATCCGCAATTCTTTCATGATGGCTTCGCTGTCATCAAGCAGCAGGCTTTCGGTGATCTCCAGTTCAAGACGATTGGCGTTTAGGTTTGCCTCTTGCAGCGTGGCTGCAACCATGGCGCAAACGCCGCCAGCCCTAAACTGAGCAGCCGACACGTTTACTGCAACCGTTAAATTTTCAGGCCAGAGCGTGGCGGTGCGACACGCCTCCTGCAACACCCACGCCCCAATCTTGTCAATCAGATGCAATTCCTCGGCGACGGGAATGAACGTCATCGGCAGAATCAGCGTCCCGTCCTCCGCCGGTAGGCGTATCAGCGCCTCAAAACCAAGGAGACGGTTGGTCCTTATTTCGAAGATTGGTTGATAGTGCAGCACGAAGCGATTGTGAAAAACCGCGTTGCGGATAGTGATTTCGAGCTGGACGCGCGCTCGCATCTCCGAATCCATTTCAGGCACGAACCGGCGGACGCAATTGCGACCGTCCGCCTTCGCCCTGTACAGAGCTAGATCGGCGCATTTCAGCAACCGCTCAGGGCTATCGCCGTCGGCCGGCGAAAGCGCAAACCCGACACTGACGGTCGCCTGAATCTCATAGCTGTTAAACTTTACCGGCGTATTCAGTGCGGCAGCGATGCGGCTCGCAAAATCTTCTGCGTCCGCCGCGCCATCGATGTCAGTCTGCAGCACGACGAACTCGTCTCCGCCAAGCCGCCCCACCTCGTCGTTGCCGCGAGTCATTGCACGCAGCCTTTCGGCAAAGGTCTTGAGTACAACATCTCCGCCGTCGTGGCCAAAATTGTCGTTGACATCCTTGAAGCGATCAAGGTCAATGAAATGTACGGCAAGGCCGCCGCCCCGGGCTGCCAATTTGGCAAGCGCCTTGTTCAATCTCTCGATCAGGTGAGTGCGATTTGCCAAACCGGTCAGGGCATCATGGCTAGCCATATGTGCAATTTTCTTCTCAATCCGCCGACGCTCGCTGATATCTTCGTGTGTCGTCACCCATCCGCCGTCCGCCATGGGCTGACATGAAACGAAAATGGCGCGTCCGTCGCTGAGTTCCTCGATTATGTTCGACTCCCTGACGACAGGAGCGAGTTGTTGTTTCATGTATTCAGCGGGGCTTTCGCCGGAGTAGAAACCGTTCGCGATTCGACGTTCCACGATCTGACGCAACGTCGTCCCGGGTCTTGCCTGTTCAGGGGACAGGCCATACATCCGCGCAAAACGGCCGTTGCAGACGACAACCCGCTGTTCGGCATCGAACATGCCGAGGCCTTGCGACATGTTGTTGAGCGCCGTATCCAACCGCAGCGTTTGCGAGCGCAAGTTTTGCCGAAACGTCGCAATGGCCCTCACCATTTGACCGATTTCGTCGCTCCTGGTCTGATCACCGATATCGAAATCGACATTGCCCGAGGACACTTCGGTCATCGCCTTGGTGACCGACTGTATGGGTTTGACGATGGATTGACCAACCACCAGCGCGACGAAGAAGCTTATCAATGTCGCAGCGATTGCGCCCAGCGCCAAGACTTCCCTGTTTCTTTCCGCCGTAATCACGAATTCCTGCGCAGCCGCTCTCGTTTGCATGCCAGCGAGATTCGCCATCCTGCCCAAATCAGAGGCAACCTTCTGAAAGTCATCATCAGTCGCACCGAGCATCATCGTCGCCATGGGTGCGTCAGTGAGCCCCACATCGAGCGTATCCTTGACGGCGTCGACGTATTTCTCCCACCGTGTGAACAAATCCGCCATGGTGGACCGTTCGGCGGGCGACACGTCCGGTCGCGCATTGAACGACTTGAAGCGTCCGCTCACCACGACGAGGTCTGCGAGCACTCCGTCACTGATAGACCTCAACAGCTGCGCGTTGACGCCATTGCTGGCCCATGTCACGAAGCGAAAAACCTGCACATGCGTTGCGATAACTTCGTCATTCAGACTCGAAATCGTTTCTTGCTTCGGCAAGCTGCGCTTGGAAAGTTCATTGAAGTCTTTCGCTGATTTCCTTGCCGCCTGATAGGCATAGCCGCCGACCACGACCAGGCAGATCAAGAGCACGACGGAGGCTGCGAATGCCTTCACCCGTATCGGCATTTCTTGAACGAACCTACGCATGCATAATGCTCGATGTAATAGCTGGAGCGACTTCGTTGAAAGCGGCCGGCAAGGGAGCGACAACCGTTATCGGTCCATCCCGACACCCACCAAATAGTCGCCCATCTTCTCGATATAGGCCGACCGATCCTCAATCTTGTTGGTAACGGGACTGGGCCATTTGTAATTCACCCATCCACTACCAGGGCTGGTGGCGATCGCGACCATTTCCTGGATTAAATATTTTCCGTCCTGATCCTTGAGAGAGATTAGATTCTTCCCGACCAGCGCCGGCCGCGCGCCGTTGGCGAGGCAGATACCTTGCATGTTGTAGACAAACGCATACAGATCGCGATCATGAAATTCGGGCGTGGTTTTGTCATTCACCGCCTCGATGGTGGCGGCAAGCCCGTCCTTCTTGAATCTCTCCTGGACACGATGAACCATCGCCGCCACTTGCTCCTCGGTACTGATTTGGGAAGCCAAGGAGGACATGGCCGAGACCACTAAAACAACAGAAACGAAAAAAAAGCCGCGTTACGCATCCGTCTACTCCAAGGTAAGGAGGCATCACTTACCGGGCGAAACATCCCTCGTTGCCTGGCCACCAATCCCGGCGGCGAAAGCAATAGAAACCGCTAGCATGTACAAAAGCAGGAACTCTAAATAGCCGACGGTTTTCCGAAGCTAAGTTATCGGCGCATTGTCTGGAATGACTGATGTTCCGCTAAATTCAAATAAAGTCGTAAATTACCAGAAACCCCGAGCGCGGTGGCGGTCAACTTGGCGGGGTGGGCGCCAACTACAAAATCTTGTCCGATAACGTCCGTGCCATCATGCGCGCAATTTGAACTCACGCTCGCGGCCCGATGACCGTTGGGTTAATCGCTGCAGTACCGGAATGTCCGTGATCGGCCGACTTATGCCCCGAAAGATGGGGTAATCGGCCGGCCAGCTTGTGGATAGCTGAAGATTTTGGGTGCTGCGCTTCAGGCTGATGGTGAAACGAGGTCCGTGTGTACGGCCTCAAGCATCAGAAGGAGAAGC